>JBAYKV010000008.1:0-30814 GCA_041664405.1 Syntrophales bacterium | reverse complement strand
TCTGGTGGGTCGGCGGGCTGGGAAGACTGATTCCCTGCGGCACGCCGCGGATGGCGGCGATAAGCTTATTAACCTTGTACCACATGAGGAGTCCGCCGTCGCCGGGTTTCGCGCCCTGGCCGTATTTGATTTCGATGGCGCAGGGATCTTCCTTCATCTCCGGCAGGGCATGGATAATTTCGTCCCACCCGAAATAACCGCTGGCGATCTGGAGGATGACATACTTCAGAAAGCGGGACCGCAGCAGTCGCGGCGGGCAGCCGCCCTCGCCCGTGCAGATGCGCACGGGCATCCCTTTTTCCTCGTTCAGGTAGGCGACGCCCATTTGCAGGCCTTCCCACATATTCGGCGACAGGGCGCCGAAGGACATGCTCCCGATAATCAGGGGGTAGATCTCGCGTACGGGGGGAGTCCAGCCGTTTTCCCTTGTGGTCTTGACCAGGTCTTCCGCCGGCAGGACCCTTCCCAGGAGGGTCCGCAGTTCAAAATCGTGGCGGCCCGCATCGAGGGCCGGGTCCGTGAGCATGGAGATGCGGATAAATTTTATTTCGTCGAGAACGCTACGTGGATCGTTGCGGCGACCGCCCCGGCGTCGGGGTACCCCCCCCTGATTGACATGGAAGCGGAGTTTATCGACGCCCGTGCTCCGGATGGGCCGAATAGCCGCATTGGGGCAGACGAGATCGCACATGCCGCAGCCGATACAGGCATGGGCCGGATCGGTCCGCTGATCGACGCCGTGATAGACCGTAAAGACATTGCCCGGTTTCTCTGTGAGGCCGATTATGGTCTGGACGACGCGTTTGCGGTGGACGCCCAATTCGATGGCCCGGACCGGGCACACGGCGGTACAACGGCCGCAGAGGGTGCAAGCCTCTCTATCCCAGCTGATCTGCCAGGGGAGGTCGCTTTTGCTCAGGGTAGAGGGGCTTATCTTTCCCATTGATTCCATCGTACCACCTCCTGTCGATGTGGGGGGACCATGACGGTGTCATATTTCATGGGCTGAAAGTCTTCACTTTTGTTCCGGGCCGGAATGGCCGCATCGAGACCGCACATTTCGGAGGAAAAGGCGAACATGCCGGAGGCGCCGCCCACGATGCCGGGACGAAGCTTTTTGCTGTCCTGAACCATGAAGAGCGTCCGATCCGGCAGGCAGCCGATTACGCAATTGGGGCCGTCGATGGTCAGGGGACGGCAGGCGTGCTTGACGGCCCGCAGCCGTTCTCCGTGGGGATGGCGCTGTAGCTCTTCATCTTTGAGAGGCGTCAGGAGATGTTTGTACATATCCAGCCCCATGCCGAGCTTTTGCTGGGCAAAATGGAGGATGTGGGTAAAGACCTCCGAATCGGACTGGTAACCAACGTAACCGGCATAATTTCGCGACGCCAGGTATTCGCGGATCGGTACAAAGGCCGTGTTCTCGCCATTGGTCATCGTGGAGTATCCCTGAATGAAAAATGGATGGCAGGCATAGATGTCGATGGCGTAGTTGGTGTTCTGCCTGCCTTGGGCAAGGATAATCCGGGCCTGGAATTCCTCGTTATCGAGGCCCAGGTATTCGGCCAGGACAAGGGGATCTCCTACCTCCTTGAGCATGATCACATCGGGCCAAAAACTGAATACGATCATCGACCCGTCCTGTTCGCCCATCTGTCGTAGTTTGAGCCGGGTCAGCATGAGCCGGTATTCGATTTCTTCCTTGCTCAGGGACTGCCAGTCCGGTGGATAGTCGTAAACCCGGACAAGATAATTGTCCCGTTTAGGCGTTCCCGGGGGCGGCGTCTTGGCCGGCCGGATGGAGAGCTTATATTTAACCATGAAATCCAGATCCAGCATGTAACGGTCCAGGGCCCGGATGCCTTCGTTGGAAAAGATTCCCGAAAGAATCGGCGCTCCCTTGAAACGCTCGAAGCTTCCCCCCAGGTCGGTCAGAAACAGGCCCACCCCCGACCCGTCATGGCCTTCCTTCATGACGTTCAAGGCATGAATGGCCGCCATCGGCGAAAGTGGTTCCTTGCTGGTAATGGCAAAAAGACGACACATATATCAATCCTTCTCTCTGTCAATCCGGGTTTGACCCGGGATACATTATTTTCATCTGAATATGCACCTCAAAATCCCCCTGCATCCCCCTTTTCCAAAGGGGGACTTAATTGTGTCCCCCTCACGAGAGCGTTTATTTCCTCGTAAGGGTACGGGGGCCTGGCGCACTGTGTTTTACGAGTTTGCGAAAATCATGCCATTGCCGAGGCAGGGAAAGACCCCATTTGCACCATTTTATGACGGATTTGTTGAATAAATATTTTGTTGGCACAAAATGGTTCTCTCTCATCGGCCATAAAATGACATATTTGTACTTTCGGACGGGCCATATTTACATTATTGTCCAAAAGCGCGGGCCCACTCACCGGCCGTTTCTCGCGGCCCGGAATTTCCACGGATCGATGCCCATCTTCTGGATCTTATACTGGATAATCCGTTTGGTCGTGCCGAGATTTCTGGCTGCCTGGCTCTGATTGCCATGGGCCTCTTTCAGCGCTTCAATAATAAGGGAGCGCTCCTGACTTTCGATAACGGTACTGAACCTTCCCGCTTCCTTTTCTACTTCTTCCCGACCCTTTGTCTGTAAGGAAGGAGGAAGATGAATCATCTCAATGGCGTCACCCTCGGTCAGCAGGACTGCCCGTTCGATAGAGTTTTCCAACTCCCGGACATTTCCCGGCCAATGGTGGGACAGAAAGGCCTCAATGACGGCAGTGGTAATCCTCTTGACAGGTTTATTCAATTCTTTTGAATACTTGAGAACAAAATGATCGGCCAGAAGGATAATGTCATTTCCCCGATCCCGCAGGGGCGGTATGTAAATGGGGAAAACGCTCAGACGGTAATAGAGATCCGTCCGAAATTGTCCTGAGGAGACACAATCCTCCAGGCGGCGGTTGGTGGCGGCGATAACGCGGGCGTTTGTTTTTACGAGGCGAGGGGAACCCAGGGGCTGGAACTGTTTTTCCTGAAGGACCCTGAGGAGTTTGGCCTGCGCCGCTGCCGACAGTTCGGCCACCTCGTCAAGGAAAATCGTGCCGTTGTTGGCTTCCTCGAAGCGGCCCCGATGCTGTCTAATGGCGCCCGTAAAAGCGCCCCGTTCATGTCCGAACAGCTCACTTTCTATAAGGGTATCCGGTATGGCCGCGCAGTTGACCTGGATCATGGGGCCCTTGCTACGGGCGCTGTTCATGTGAATAGCCTTGGCAATCAACTCCTTGCCCGTACCGGTTTCCCCAAGAATCAGGGCGGTGGTGCTCGAATCGGCGACATGGCGGATCAGGCCGAATACCTCCTGCATGCCCTTGGAATGTCCGATAATATCGACGGTAGGGGGCTTGCCCTGGTTGACGAGGCGGCGGAGGCGGCGGTTTTCTTCCTCAAGGGCAAGGATATGAACGGCTTTGGCGATAAGTTCAGCTACCGAGGACAGCATGGCCATTTCCTGGTCCAGATCGGCAACGTTCTGGGCGCCTTTATCGGCGGAAAGGATGCCTACCACCCGGGAGTCGTACATGATGGGAACGCACAGAAAGGCCAGCTCATCGCGGTTCAGGTCTTTGCGCGCCCCGGTCCGATCCAGAAAAAGGGTTTCTTTGCCCAGATTCGGGATGGCCATGGGACGGCCGGTCTGGGCCACCTTTCCCGTGATGCCTTCGCCGATCTGATAAGTGATTTCCACGCCATCTAGTTTGATGTCGTGGGCCACCTCCAGCCATGCCTCTCCTGTGTCCCGATCCAGAAGCGAGATCATTCCCCGTTGCATACCCAAATGGGCGCTCATCTCGCCCAGAACCTGTTCGAGCTGATCCCGCAGCTCCCATGGCTGGGCGAGGGTCTTGGCGATGGCATGGAGGGCCGCTAATTCTTCGTAATTATGCGTAGTCATATTGGACAAAAATGGGCAGTAATGAACTGGTTTCATATCCTATACAATTTAGTCTAAAAAAAAGCAATAGGCCCTTGTGATCTTTTCTGGTATACATTTTGTAATCAAGTATCGTACCAAATATGATGAAGCGAGGTTGACCATGGTATCTTTCTCCCGAGTCAGTTCCGGCATCCAGGGTTTGGACGATGTCCTGAATTATTTGCAGACGGGCGACAATGTGGTTCTCCAGGTGGACGGCATTGAAGATTACAGGCATTTTGTCCTTCCTTTCGTGAATAAGGCCCTGGAAAACAATGAACGGGTGGTTTACATGCGTTTCGCCCGCCATGCCCCCCTCCTCGAAGCCACCGGCAAGATTGTCATCTATAAACTCAACGCCGATACGGGGTTCGAATCTTTTTCCACGCAGGTCCATAACATCATCCGTCAGGAAGGACGGGATGTCTTCTATGTCTTTGACTCCCTTTCCGACCTCCTCATGGCCTGGGCGACGGACCTGATGATCGGCAATTTCTTTGTTATTACATGCCCATATCTGTTTGAGCTCAATACGGTTGCCTATTTCGCCATTTTACGGGGCCGCCATTCCTTCAAGACCATTGCCCGCATCCGGGAGACAACCCAGGTGCTTATTGACGTCTATAACTATCAGGGCAAGATCTGTGTCCATCCATTGAAAGCCTGGCACCGCTACACGCCCACCATGTTCCTGCCCCACATCACGGAGGGGGAGAAATATAACCCGATCATGAACAGTGTGGACGCTACCCAGCTATTCTCCTTTCTGGCCCATAAGAGCTCGGTCAATGCGGAGCGAAATCTCGATTACTGGGACCGCATCTTTCTGCGGGCCAGAGAAGTTCTGGAAAACCCTGAAGCCAAAGAAGAAAAAAAAGAGATGATCGAGCAGCTTTCCCGGGTCGTGATCGGGAGAGAGAAGCGGATACTCTCGCTGGCCAGGGACTATTTTACCCTTGAAGATCTCCTGGATATCAAGGACCGTCTCATTGGCACCGGTTTCATTGGCGGGAAATCCGTAGGCATGCTCCTGGCGAGAAATATCCTCCGCGGGGACAATGAATACGACTGGCCCGGTTGTCTGGAGCTTCACGACTCCTTCTATATCGGCTCCGATGTCTTCTACTCCTATATTGTCCAGAATGGCTGGTGGAAAACCCTCATGTCCCAGAAGACCCAGGAGGGTTATTTCGAGAACGCCAAGGAGTTAAAAACCAAGATGCTCAGGGGTGTCTTTCCAGAAGAGGTCAAGGAACAGTTTCAGTTGATGCTCGAGTATTTCGGCCAGTCACCGATTATTGTCCGTTCCAGCAGTCTCCTGGAGGATGCCTTCGGGAATGCCTTCGCCGGCAAATACGAGAGTTTCTTCTGCGTCAACCAGGGAACGCCGGAGCAACGCTACGAAGCCTTCGAAGAATCGGTCCGGCTCGTCTTTGCCAGCACCATGAACGAGGACGCCCTGACCTACCGTCTCCAGCGCGGCCTCGATCAGCATGATGAGCAGATGGCCCTCCTGGTGCAACGGGTATCAGGGTCCTACCACAAACGTTATTTCTTTCCCGAGGTAGCCGGGGTGGGCCTTTCCTACAATACCTTCGTATGGAAGCAGGGGATGGACCCCCGGGCCGGCATGCTCCGTATTGTTTTCGGTCTGGGGACGCGGGCGGTCAACCGGGTGGAAAATGACTATCCCCGGATCGTGGCCCTCGATGCCCCGCTGGTAAAGCCCCATGGGGGGATGGCGGATATACGTCGCTTCTCCCAGCATGATGTCGACGTCCTGAATCTCGAGGAAAACCGCTTCCATGCCCTTTCCCTGCTCCAGGTCATCAATGAAGGGCTGGACGTGCGCCTGGACCTTGTGGGCGCAAGAGATACGGAAGCCTCGGAAAGCCTGCGGTCAACGGGGCGGGCTGCTCAAGATATCTGGATCCTCACGTTTGATGAGCTTCTCGCAACGACGCCCTTCACAGAGATCATGTCCCGTATGCTCAAGACCCTGGAAGGGGTCTATCAATATCCCGTAGACATAGAATTTACGGCAAATTTCAACTCCGAAGGTCGTTTGCAGGTCAATCTGCTCCAGTGTCGGCCCTTTCAGACGAAGGGACAGAACGTTCGCGTGGACATTCCGGGAAAGATCAAGAAGAATCGCATCCTCCTTCGCCAGGAAGGAAACTTCATGGGGGGTAGCGTCTCCCAGCCACTGGCCAGGATTATCTACGTGGACCCCCTGGGATACACGAAGCTATCCCTTTCCGAGAAATACGATGTGGCCCGCCTGGTGGGGCGCCTGAACAAACTGATCGAGAACCGGGAGGAAACGCCGACCGCCCTCTTCGGTCCCGGTCGCTGGGGAACTACGACGCCGGCCATGGGCGTCCCGGTAACCTTTTCGGAGATCAACAATATCACCGCCATCGCGGAGATCGCCTATCAGGATGGCAGCCTTATCCCCGACCTGTCCTTCGGGACCCATTTTTTTCAGGATCTTGTGGAAATGGACATCTTCTATATGGCCATTTATCCAGAGAGGAAGGAAGTTATCTTTAATCGTGAATGGTTGGAGAGCATTCCCAATATGCTCGCGGAGCTAATGCCACGCGACAGTAAGTATGAAGAAGTCGTCCGGGTTTACGATGTAAGGAAACAGGGATTACTGCTGATGTCAGACGTGGTCAACCAGAAACTGGTCTGTTACGGTAAATAGACAAGGGAACGGCCACCCGCAGCAAGTCTTCAGATAGATTAAAGAGCTTCTAAATGCCGTGAATGGGCCATCGGTGGGAAAGCGGTTGCTCTCCTCACTCCAGTTCCTTTCTTCCATCATCAGAACAATTATGTCTCATCATCCTCGTATCGGACAAATATGTATAGTTGTATGATAACCGGTATCGCACAACATATTGTATAATAAAGACAATTTCAGGATGAATATTATGGCAGGGTAATTGCAAGTGCGCAATTGATTTGTCCGTTCGATTCAAATACCGAGGGGAGACATGGCATGATCAATCAGCTCAATTCAGGCGATACGGCTTGGATACTTGTGTGTTGTTCATTGGTGTTATTAATGACGCCGGCGCTGGCGCTTTTTTATGGGGGAATGGTACGCAGGAAGAACGTTCTTTCCACTTTAACCTTGAGCTATGTCTTTATGGCCCTGATTGGGGTCCAGTGGGTGCTATACGGCTACTCTCTGGCCTTCGGAGCCGATATCAACGGCCTTGTCGGCGGGCTGAATTACCTAGGGTTTGCGGGGGTGGGAGCGCTGCCCAATGGGGACTACAGCAAAACCATTCCCCATGGACTTTTTGCCGCTTTTCAGATGATGTTCGCGGTCATTACCCCGGCGTTGATTACGGGCGCCTTTGTGGAACGCGTTAAATTCAAAAGTTTCCTGATATTCAGCCTCCTCTGGGCGACGCTGATCTATGATCCGCTGTGCCACTGGGTTTGGGGACAGGGTGGCTGGTTGAAGCAAATGGGTGTCCTGGATTTTGCCGGAGGGACGGTCGTGCATATCGCCGCCGGCTTTTCGGCCCTCGCCTTTGCCCTGGTGATCGGGCCACGCAAGGGGTTTGGCAAGAGTCCAATGGAACCAAGCAATATTCCCTTAACCGTCCTGGGCGCTGGATTGCTGTGGGTGGGCTGGTTCGGTTTTAACGCCGGCAGTGCTCTGGCTGCCAATGGTGTGGCGGTGAATGCCCTGTTGACCACCAACACCTCCGCCGCCACTGCCGGTCTGGTCTGGATGATGCTCTCCTGGCTGGATGGACGGCCCAGCACCCTGGGAATCGCCACGGGAATGGTAGTCGGTCTTGCAGCGGTGACGCCCGCTTCCGGTTATATCACACCATTGGCTTCCATGGTGGTTGGGGCAGTCGCTGCGCCGCTTTCTTATTATACCATGCGTTTCCGGGACAGACGTAAACTGGATGAATCGCTGGATGTCTGGGCCTGTCACGGCATCGCCAGCACCTGGGGCATGCTTGCCACCGGTCTGTTTGCTACGGTTGCTGTGAATAGCGATGGCGCCAACGGCCTGTTTTTTGGCAATCCCGGGCAGGTCGGCATCCAGTTTTTTGCCGTGATCGTCACCATTGTCTTTTGTTTCGGGTCTACCTATGTATTAGCAAAGTTGTTGAACTGGAGTATCGGGCTGCGGGTCAGCGCGATGGAAGAGGAAGTTGGCCTGGATATCAGTTCCCATGGAGAGAGATCCTATTCGTAAAACTGTTTTTAAAGATAATTTTTACCTTGGAGATTTGCCATGCTGAAAAAGATCGAAGCCATCATTCGTGAAGACAAGGTCAACGATGTCAAGGATGCCCTTGCCGAGATCGGTATTGTGGGATTGAATATGTTCGAGGTCCGCGGTCATGGACGTCAGGGAGGGATCATGCTGGTGGGGCGTGCCGGCGCCTACCAGGTGAACATGTTGCCGAAGATGCAGCTCAACATTGTCTTGAGCGACCGCAATCTGGAAGATGCGCTTGAGGCCATCCTGAAGGCAGCCTATACGGGAGAACCGGGAGACGGTATTATCTTCGTCTATCCCGTGGAAGAGGTTATTCGTGTCCGAACCCGCGAACGCGGACAGGGCGCCATGATATATCCCGGCGATATTGATTCGAAAAAGTTCAGATCAGCAGTTGACATCAATATGCCATGAGTCATCCCATGCGCCATGCGGGAAGCCATCTTCTTGATGGAGGCCGCTGACTCGCCAGATTGTAATTTATGCATTGAGGGGTCGTCTAACGGTAGGACGACAGGTTCTGGCCCTGTAAATTGAGGTTCGATTCCTCGCCCCTCAGCCAAATATTACGATTTACATGAAAATTCCCCCTTACCACCCTTTAATATAAGGGGTAAGGGGGAATTTTCATGTTTCGCTGTGCCCATGAAGGGCATGGGTGTTATTTGGCTTCTTTTAACCCAAGTCCATTCTGGATTTTATCCACCACCGTTTTTTCTTCATCCTCGTACTTCCCGTCGGCCAGGGCGATACGTTTGGCGATGGAAAGGGCCTCTGCACGGTCCTCTTTCGTTTTGATGAGCTTGCCCAAGGCCTTCATGGCAGCATCCTCATCGGCCTGAAGGATCTGCGCCTGGCGACGCACAATCTTTTTAAACTCGGCCGGTCTTATCTTGCCCAAGACTTTATGGGTCTTGGCTATTTCCTGTGCGACTTCAAACAGCCTTCGTTTAATGATGTGATTCTTCCGGGCGACGGCCATGATGATCCTGATCAATCCTTCGGCAACCCCGCCTTCCTCAAGGGCCGCCCAGCGCTTGTCCTCTATTCCGCCAGCGCCTGCTTCCGGAATTACGCCGTTTTCCTCCGCATCGGCTACGGGCATGCAGAAGAACTTCATAAGGGGATTATCATAAATGGCCCGGAACTTCCATTCGATACGACTATCCCTCGCATCGCGGTATTGGTTTAGCCATTTGATCATAAAATCGGAAAAGCTGTATTCAATTTCAAGAAAGGGATTATCCGCCTTCACGGGCTTGCGGTTTGCCTTCACTGAGGCGGCGGCATATTTGAGGGGACGGAGGAGCGGATTGATGTCCGATAGCAGATAACGCTTTAAACGCAGCGGATGGAGGAGGCGGCTCATTTCTCCGGTCAGTTCCGAGGACAAAAGCCGGATCCAGGGGCGGCAATACGTTTTATAGTGATTATCGAGCAACTCGGACATCTTGTCGACGGTACAGAAGTCTTCTTCGTCCTGGTCGCCGTCATCCATGGCCAGGATGTCTTCGATAGTCCGCTCTTCGAAGCGGGTGTCAATATTGCCGGTCTTGATGTCACCCTCGATGATCATCTCATAGAGCCCCGGCGGGAGGTAGTCGATCATGTCGAAACTCGCGAGGATCTCCTTGTGCTCCTTTTGGGCCACTCCTCCCGAGACAAAGATGCCCAGATGACCAATATCATCGTGGATAATATAAATGATCACCTGTCCGGCCTTTTTTATGTCCTCCGTGGTCCGGTGAACTTTGGTGATCCAGTTGAGGGCCTGCTGGGGGGGGGTAATATTATCTCCCCGGGAGGCAAAGACAATGATGGGGCTCTCAATGTTATGGAGATTGATCTTCGTCCCCGGGCGGATTTCCAGCTCCCCTTTTTCCAGCTTGTTGCCGACAAATAAATTGTTCACAATAAATTCTATCTCTTCCGAATTCATGAGGAAGAAACCGCCCCACCATTTTTCGAAGCTGAGGTAGCGCTCTACCTCCTCGTCGATATTCTTGTAGACGTTATACTGCTTGGTCCAGATGGTATTGGCCGGGTTCAGGCCCTCAAAGTTGGAAACCAGGTTGGCGCCGTCAAATTTCCCGTTCCCGAGGTCGCTCAGAAGCGATACCATCCATGATCCGCCGTTGAGACCTCCCTTGTAGCGCATGGGATTGGTCCCTTCCACGCCTGCCCAGTAGGACAGGGGCGCCCCGTTGAGAATCAGGGGGCCGGTAATATCGGGACGGTCGGCGCACAGGAGGGCCGCGGCCCAGCCCGCCTGGCAGTTGCCCATGATCGCCGGGGCGTCGGCGTAGGGGTGAAGCTCGACAATCTCCTCGATGAACCTTGCTTCCGCTGCCTCTACGTCACCCAGGGTCTGGCCGGGCATCGGCTCCGTATAGAAAAGAATAAAATAGACAGGATAGCCACGTTCGAGGGCCATTCCGATTTCAGAGTTTCTTTTGGAGCCGCCGATTCCCGGTCCATGACCAGCCCGGGGATCGATAATGACGATGGGGCGTTTGGGCAGCTCCTCTGTCTTTCCCCTGAGCTCCTTAATACGATCGGTTTCTTTTTCTTCTGCGGTGCGCTTCTTGGCCCGCCGGTCGGTGATCCGGACCAGAGAATAATTGACGGGCTTCTTGAATTCCCGCCCGTCGAGAATCATTTCATATTTGAAAACCAACACCGGGGGCTGGCCGTTTTTAAGATGTTCGATGTAAGTGTTGCCCCTTCTGCGCATGGCATCGGCGTAAAGGACGGTGCGTTGCATAGCGTCCGTCGCATACTCAAACATATGCCCGAAGAGGCCCCCGGCCGGGGTCATACTAGGGGGTTGCATGTCGGAATTCTCCATAGTCTGTCTCCTTTTCTGATAAACCGCCGACGAGGTTAGGCCATAGACGCACTGGTGTCAATTGAAATATTTATTATAAGACTTGACATGATGCAAAAGGGCCGCAGATCATGAACCTGCGGCCCTTCATTGAAGGCAAAATGACTTTTCCCGAGTTTGTCAGCTACACCACGCCATAAGCGAGCATGGCCCGGGCAACCTTCGTGAAGCCGGCGATATTGGCGCCGGTTACATAATCGCCCTTTCGTCCATAGGCTTCCGCTGTTTCCACGCAGGACTTGTGGATGCTCTTCATGATGAGGAGGAGACGATTGTCCACTTCTTCCCTGGTCCAGGAAAGCTTCATACTGTTCTGGCTCATTTCCAGTCCCGAGGTTGCCACGCCGCCGGCGTTGGCTGCCTTGCCGGGGCCGTAAAGGACATTGTTTTCCTGGAAGATCTTGACGGCGTCAGGGGTGGAAGGCATGTTGGCCCCTTCCGCGACGCAGTAGCAGCCGTTCTTCACCAGAGCCGTAGCGTTCAGGCCGTCGAGTTCGTTCTGGGTGGCGCAGGGCAGGGCGATATCAACCTTAATGCCCTGTTCCCGGATGACGTCCCAAACGCTCATGCCTTCAAAACAGGCCGCCTTGTATTTGTCGGCGTATTCCTTGATCCGGCCGCGCTTGACGTTTTTCAGTTCGATGACGTAGTCGCACTTCTTGGCGTCGATGCCTTTTTCATCCACGATGGTCGCTGTCGAGTCGCAGAGGGTGATGACCTTGCCCCCCAACTGATTGACCTTTTCAACTGCATACTGGGCGACGTTACCGGCGCCGCTGATGGCAACGATTTTGTTCTTGAAATCAAGACCCCGGGTGGCGAGCATCTCGGCGGCAAAATAGGTAGTGCCATAACCGGTTGCTTCGGGCCGGACGAGGCTACCGCCGTATTCCAGGGACTTGCCCGTCAGAACGCCGGTGTGCTCATTGCGGATCTTCTTGTAGTATCCGAAGAGATAGCCGATTTCCCGGCCACCGACGCCGATGTCGCCGGCAGGGACGTCACACTCCGGACCGATATGCCGGAAGAGTTCCCGCATGAAGGCCTGGGAGAAGCGCATGACTTCCCCGTCCGACTTGCCTTTGGGATCGAAATCCGACCCCCCCTTGCTGCCGCCCATGGGCAGCGTCGTCAGGGAGTTCTTGAAAATCTGTTCAAAACCGAGGAATTTAATAATCCCCAAATTGACGGAGGGATGAAACCGCAATCCCCCCTTAAAAGGTCCGATGGCGTTATTGAACTGAACACGGAAGCCGCGGTTGACGATTACTTTCCCCTTATCGTCCACCCAGGGAACACGAAAGTGCATCGCCCGCTCCGGCTCCACAATCCGTTCGTAAATGTTGGCCTTCACAAATTCCGGGTGCCGTTTTGTAGTCGGCTCCAGGGTTTCGAGGACTTCTTCCACTGCCTGATGGAATTCCGGCTGGTCCGGATCGGTCTGCTTGACCTTGTCAATAACATCTTTGATAACTGACATACTTCTTCTACCCCCTTAAATTTATAGTGTATATTTCTTGTATATTTCTGAAAACGGCGTCAGGTCACCGTAATTCATCACGGTGGACATGGCCCGACTTTCCACGATAATGCCTGCTTCCTGAACACAGGCTACCGGGTTCAGTCCCCCGGCGAGGATGACCCCCATTTTATTCATATCTACGGGGATCTCGCAAATTGGTTCGCTGACCTCGCCCATGACAAAGACGCCATGAATGTCTGCGGCCTTCATTTTTTGGAGAATATCCCGCATTAATGGATAGCAGATAGACGGAATTTCACGGAAATTCGCTAATACCATTCCGTTGCCGGTCTGGATGGTGCTTTGGACGGTGGTCATGTTGGCCCGAATGAAGGCCTCGGAAGGATCCAGGGAAGATCCGGAGTAGTAAATAAGCTCGACAAAACGCAATGGCTGCCGGTTTTTAATCTGAAGAATGCCGGCGAACTTGGAGTCCATGGGGATACCATGCTTCAACAGGACGCCGTTGACGACGATGCTGCACACAGTGGCGATGCCGGTTTTTCCTTCCGGGACTATGAGCTGGCCGAGGCGGTCTCCCGCTGCCGCGACGGCTACCCTCTTGCTGACCACAAACCCCGCCTCGAAAACGGGGGACATAATACGAAGGGCCTCAGAGAAATCGGTATTATTGAAGAAAGAGATATTGGCGGGCAACAATCCTTCCTGTTTTTCCGGGTCGAAAGTGGTCTGAAAGGCAAGGGTCTCAATCCGGGAGATGGCCAGGCCGACCTTGTCCTCCACGCGGGCGGCGCCGAGTTCATCGATGCCCATCCTGGTGATGATGCGACCATCCTTCTGGCCGATGAGCTTCGTCAAACCCCGCTCGTCCATCAGCTTCAGGTGATAGCGGATGGCCCGTTCGCTGGCGGTTACTCCCAGTTCCTGCATGCGCCGGGCGATCAGACGCGACCCCACGGGCCCCTGGACCTCGTTGAGGATTCTCAGGATCAGCAGCGTTTTTCTCTCGACATCTTTATTGTTGGTTAAATTTGTTCCCATCGGCAATCGGCCATCATTTGCCGATGGTCCTACACGGAATATCGTCCCCTGTCAATATAAAAATGATACAAAAATGATCGACATTTTTTAAGCTTAACAGGGTTTTCTCTATGGTGTAATAGGTCGGATACCGTCCCAGCACTTCAGGCAGAGGTCTTTCCGAGGAATGCCGAGGGCGGTCACAAAGGCATCGATACTGTTGTATTTTACCGAGTCGGCGTCGATCTGTCCGGCGATCCAGTCTTCCAGTTTCCGCAGCTCTTCTATACAGCTGATGTTTCCTGAGGGGAAACGCTGGCGGGCCGCCAGTTCTTCCATGGTCCGCGTCGAGACGCCGAAATCGCAGGGATACAGGAGAGGAGGACAGGCGATCCGGACGTGAACTTCCTTGGCACCGGCCTTTTTTAAATCCCTTACCTTGTCCCGGATCTGGGTCCCCCGGACGATGGAATCGTCGCAGATGACGATCCGCTTGCCCTCCACGGCATATTTAAGAACGGAAATCTTCCGCTTGGCCATTTTTTCCCGGGCGATCTGACTGGACTGGGTATAGCTCCGGTCGGCGTAGCGGTTGTAAAGAAACACATCCTGGTAACGGATCTGAGAGCGTTGGTGGTAGCCGAGGGCATGCCCGATGCCGGACATGGGAACGGGGGCGACGATATCGGCTTCCACGTCTTTTTCATCAATGTCCCGCTGGGCCAGAGCCTGGCCCAGGTGATTTCGGGCCTCCTGAACATAGAGGCCGTCGATGATGGAATCGATGCTGGCCGTGTAGGCCCATTCAAAGGGACAGTGGGCCTTCCGGGGCGAGGGAAGCTGTTTCAGGGTATGGAATCCATCGGCGTTGATCAGGACGATCTCCCCGGGGCGAACGTCACGGACGATATCCATATCGAGATTCTGGATAGCCCGCGACTCGGAGCTGACGGCGAAGCGGGTCCCGTTCTTACCGAGAATAAGGGGCCGGAAACCATAGACGTCGCGGGTTGCATAAATGCCCTCGGCGGCAAGAACCACGAGGGTATAGGCCCCCTTGATGCGTTCGGCAAGGGCGGCAATGCCCGCGACCATGTCGTCGGCCTCCATGATGGTCTTGGCAATGACCTCGATATCGTAACCCCGGTAGAATGAATGTCCCTGGTCTTTCATGGCGGCGATCATTTCATCGGCGTTGATGACATTTCCGCTGAAGGCGAGGGAGATATTGCCGAGGCGGGACTGCCAGGCCATGGGTTGCCGTTCCCAGAGACTGACATGGCCGATTCCCCAGTTGCCGGTCAAATAGAGGAGGTCCTGTTCCGTGAAGGAATTACCCACCTTGCCATGATGGGTTACCTGGTGGACATGCTGGTCATAGGTGGCGATTCCGCAGTATTCCTGGCCCCGGTGCTGGAGAAAATCGATGCCGTTGTAGATGTCAAATACAGAGGGAAACTGGGAGTAAAGTCCGAATATTCCGCAATTGTCTCTTACTTCCTTCATGTGCAGCGCCTTTCAGTTTGATCAATGAATACTATGTTACCGTATGTCCGCATGATAACTCTGGAGGGACTTGGCCCGGCCATGCCCCTTACGGAAGGCGGTAATGCCCTTGACGGCCGCCACTGCGGCGGCAATGGTGGTTATATAAGGAATTTTGTATTGGATCGCCGCCTTGCGGATGTAGGAATCGTCGTGCTGGCTAAGCTTGCCGCTGGGGGTATTGATGATCAGGTGAATGCCGCCGTTTTTGATTGCGTCAACGATGTTCGGTCTTCCCTCGTGCATCTTGAGCTGGGTTTCCGAGGGGATGCCTTCGTCGGCGAGGAACTGGTGGGTTCCGGCCGTGGTCATGATCCGGAATCCCAACTGATGGAAGCACCGGGCGACTTCAAGGACGCCGCCTTTGTCCCAGTCATTAACGGTCAGCAATACCGTTCCCTCCCCGGGAAGAACCTGTTGCGCCGCTTCTTCAGCCTTGTAGAAAGCCAGACCGAAGGAATCGGCCAGTCCCAGCACCTCGCCGGTGGAGCGCATTTCCGGCCCCAGAAGGGGATCGACTTCCTGGAACATGTTGAAGGGGAAGACTGCCTCTTTGACGCCGAAATGGGGAAACACGCGGGGTTTGAACTTGAAATCCGCCAACTTCTTGCCCAGGATGACCTGGGTGGCGATGCGGGCCATGGAGATATTGCAGACCTTGGATACTAGGGGCACCGTACGGGACGCCCGGGGATTGGCCTCGAGGATATAAACGACATCGTTGGCGATGGCGTACTGGATGTTCATCAGCCCGATAACGCCGAATTCCACGGCGATCCGGCTCGTATAGTCGTTGATGGTGTCCATGTGACGGGCGGAGATGCTGATCGGCGGGATTACACAGGCCGAGTCCCCGGAGTGGATGCCGGCCAGTTCGATATGTTCCATGATCGCCGGGACAAAGGCGTCAACCCCGTCGGAAATGGCGTCGGCCTCGACTTCGATGGCGTTTTCCAGGAACTTGTCAATAAGAATAGGCTGTTCCGAGGTCATCCCGACTGCTTTCGCAACGTAGCTTCTCAGCATTTCCTCGTCATGGACCACTTCCATCCCCCGACCGCCGAGGACATAGGATGGCCTGAGCATCAGGGGGTAACCGATCCGGGTGGCGACGGCGAGGGCCTCGGGGAGGTTGCCGGCCATGCCCGACTCCGGCATGGGAATTCCCAGCTTCTTCATCATCTCCCGGAACCGGTCCCGATCCTCGGCCAGATCGATGGTTTCCGGCGAAGTGCCGATGATCTTAACTCCTGCGCGGGCAAGTTCCTGGGCGATGTTCAGAGGCGTCTGGCCGCCGAACTGGACGATAACGCCCTCGGGCTTTTCCTTCTCGTAGATGGAAAGGACATCCTCAACAGTCAGGGGCTCGAAATAGAGCTTATCGGAGGTATCATAGTCCGTGGAAACGGTCTCGGGGTTGCAGTTGACCATGATGGATTCGTAGCCCTCATCGCGAAGGGTAAAGGCGGCATGGACGCAGCAGTAGTCGAATTCGATGCCCTGGCCGATACGGTTGGGTCCGCCGCCCAGGACCATGATCTTTTTGTTCTTGGAAACACCTACCCGATCCGGGGCGTTATAGGTCGAGTAGTAGTAGGCGGCGTTTTCGACGCCGCTCACCGGTACGGCATCCCAGCATTCAACCGCCCCCAGAGTGATGCGTTTCCCGCGGACATCTCCTTCCGGGATGCCCAGAATCTGAGCCAGATAACGATCGGCAAAACCGTCTTTCTTGGCCCGGAGCAACAGGTCGTCGGGCAGGGTCTTTCCTTTGTACTTCAGAATTTCCTCCTCCAGGTCCACAAGCTCCTTCATCTGCTGGATAAACCAGGGCTTGATGTGGGTACGCCGGAAGAGGGTTTCTGCGTCCGCCCCCTTGCGCAGGGCCTCGTACATGATATATTGACGCTCGCTGGATGGTTCCGCAATAAGTTCGTACAGCTCGTCAAGGGTCTTTTCATGGAAGTCCTTCGCAAAACCGAGTCCGTAACGGCTCTTCTCCAGGGATCGGATGGACTTCAGGAAGGCCTCCTTATAATTCTTGCCGATGCTCATCACCTCGCCGACGGCCCGCATCTGGGTGCCGAGCTTGTCTATGGCCCCGGGAAATTTTTCAAAATCCCAGCGGGCAAACTTGACAACGACATAATCCCCTGAGGGGGTATATTTGTCCAGGGTTCCTTCCCGCCAGTAGGGGATCTCGTCCAGGGTTATGCCGGCGGCCAGGAGGGAGGAGATAAAGGCGATGGGGAAACCGGTAGCCTTGGAGGCCAGGGCGGAAGAGCGGGAAGTGCGGGGATTGATCTCGATGACGACGACCCTTCCCGTTTCGGGATTGTGGGCAAACTGAACGTTTGTTCCGCCGATGACTTCGATGGCTTCGACGATGTCGTAAGAGTGTTTCTGAAGCCTGGCCTGGAGTTCCGGGCTGATCGTCAGCATCGGGGCGGTGCAGTAGGAATCGCCGGTGTGCACCCCCATGGCGTCCACGTTTTCTATGAAGCAGACGGTGATCATCTGGTTCTTGGCGTCCCGGACGACCTCCAGTTCCAGCTCCTCCCAGCCCAGGACGGACTCTTCGATCAGGATCTGCCCGACCATGCTGGCCGCGATGCCCCGGCTGGCAATGGTCCTGAGCTCTTCGAGGTTATAGACGAGGCCGCCGCCGGTGCCCCCCATGGTGTAGGCAGGGCGGACGACAACGGGATAACCCAATTGGGCGGCGATCTTTTCCGCTTCTTCAATGGTGTAGGCCGGTTCGCTCTTCGGCATGTCGATGCCGAGGCGGTTCATGGTCTCCTTGAAGGCAATCCGGTCTTCCCCCCGTTCGATGGCGTCGATGCTGACGCCGATGACCTTCACCCCGTATTTGTCCAGGATGCCCTGCTTCTTAAGCTCCGAGGTCAGGTTCAGTCCCGTCTGTCCGCCCAGGTTGGGCAGAATGGCGTCGGGGCGCTCATTTTCGATGATTTCGGTGAGGGAGGGGATGTTCAGCGGTTCGATATAGGTCACATCGGCTGTGCCCGGATCGGTCATGATTGTGGCCGGATTGGAATTGACCAGGATGATCTTGTAGCCGAGCTTTCTCAGGGCCTTGCAGGCCTGGGTTCCGGAATAGTCGAATTCACAGGCCTGGCCGATGACGATGGGGCCGGAGCCGATAATAAGGACCGAGTTGATGTCGCTTCGCTTTGGCATGGGGGTTTCTCCTTGATCTGGCAGTATGGCGCAATTATGGACGTTTTTCAGACAAAAATGTCCAAAGAGCTTGCGGACTATAAGGAAGTCCCCTGCTCCTGTCAAGATGAAATGATGGTCCCCTGCACGGCGAAAAATATGCTTTACATATTACACAATGCATAATATCGCAGACGGAAACGATTCATTGAATTTCCGTGAGTAGTTGATGATAGTGGGTTGTAACATGCAATTCATTGAGGGTGATTTTTCTGGTGATCGAGGAGATCCGCTTCTTCCCCAAGAGTAGCGCAATTTATCTGGACACAAAACCTTTAAGGAGGTATTCAATATCCATCGAAGATTAAATGCGTTTTACTAATGATTCTCAATCAGGCAAAGCCGGGCACTCGTTAACTTCCCAACCTCACAGATCATCCCAAAATGCAGAGGACGTTGAGATGATAGATCGATGGAAGGCAAATACGATAGTGAGAATGGCGGTCGTTTCTGTCTTATTTGTCTGTATCGTTCTCATCCTTCCTACACGCACGTCTCAAGCCCGAGATGCGGCATCAGTTCAGCATTTAAATCCGGCGACATCTATAAAAACGATTATCGTCGAAGATTACTATCCATACACATATGTTAATGACAAAGGAATCCCCGATGGTTTCAGCGTGGATATTGCCAACGCCGTCACCAAGGTTATGGATCTCAAGCTTGAAATTACAGTTGCAACCTGGGAGCACGCAACAAAAGCGTTAGCAGACGGAACCATCGACTTGCTCCCAATGATGGCCTCTTCACCTGCAAGAGATAGGTCATTTGATTTCTCTGTTCCCCATACGATCGCCTACGATGCTGTCTTTTCACGAAGCGGAGCACAAAGAATCGATTCCTTGAAAGACTTGGTCGACAAAACCGTCATCGTAATGAATAAAGACGCCGCCCATGATTATCTCTTATCGAGTGGAATGGCGGGAAAAATGAAGATAGTGCTTGTCGATAGCTTGCCAGATGGACTTCGTGACCTTGCCGCGGGCAAAGGAGACGCCGCTTTGATGCCGAAGCTGGTGGGTTTGATTACTATAAAAAAACTGAATCTGACGAATATCGATCCGGCTCCCGTCGTCATCGACGCCTATAATCGCCCGTTTTGTTTTGCTGTAAAGCATGGGAATCAGGAATTACTGGAGCGCCTTAGCCAGGGTTTGAGCATCATTAAATCAACGGGGCAGTACCAAGAGATTTACAAAAAATGGTTTGGAGCACTGGATCCGCATGGTTTGACACGGGAGACCGTAATCAAATACATAGGCGCCATTTCGGCGATTTTTTTACTGATCGCCTCAGGACTGATTCTTTGGACTGTATCCCTCCGAAAGCAAGTATCTATTCGAACGAAAAATCTTGAAGCCGAGATTCAGGAACGTAAACGGGCGGAGGAGTCGATTACTTTAGCCAAGGAAGATTGGGAAAGTGCGTTCGATAACGTCACAGACATAATCACTGTACACGATATGGATTTCAATATCATCCGTGCGAATCCGGCCGCCAAGTCAATGTTCGGACTGCAGCTTCAAAATGGAATGCCTTTAGTGAAGTGCTTCAGGTGTTATCACGGAACGGAAAACCCGCCGTCCAGATGCGCAAGCTGCCAAAGCCTCCAGACCGGGCAACCTTCTACAATTGAGATATTCGAGCCTTACCTGAATAAGCACCTCGAGATCAGGGCAATGCCCCGGTACGGGAGAGATCACCAACTCGTCGGATTAATCCACGTCGTCAGGGACATCACTGAGCGCAAGCAGGCGGCAGATGAAATCCACCGTTTGAACGCCGAACTTGAACAGCGCGTGATCGACCGCACCGCCCAGTTGGAAATTGCCAACAAGGAACTGGAGGCCTTTAGTTACTCCGTCTCCCACGACCTCAAGGCGCCGCTCAGGGCCATAGACGGTTATGCACAGATTCTCATTGAGGACCATGCCGTTCGTCTGGATGGCGAAGGAAGGCGGATCTGTGAGGTCATCAGCAACAACGCCCTTAAGATGGGCCGACTGATCGATGCTCTGCTGGCCTTATCCCGGACGGGCCGGATAGAGATGAATCCTACGACCATAGACATGGCGACCATGGCAAATGAGGTTTTATTTGATTTGACCACCCCTGAAAAGCGGGAGCGGATTGATTTCCGTGTCGCCCCCCTGCCCTGGGCTACGGGGGACCCGCAGCTCCTCCGTCAGGTATGGATGAACCTCATCGGCAACGCCGTCAAATTCTCCGCGCAGAAGGAGCGGGCCGTCATCGAGGTGGGCTGCCTGTCGGAAGGAATCGGATACCCGTCAGCAGACGGCCATGAGGCGGACGTTTCGACGGAACACCTGCCATCCACAATCACAGTTCCGAACTCCGAAAGGGTGTATTTCGTCCGGGACAACGGCGCCGGTTTCGACATGGCCTACGTGGACAAGCTCTTTGGAGTTTTCCAGCGTCTCCATAGTGCTATGGAATTTGAGGGGACGGGTGCGGGCCTGACCATCGCCCAGCGGATCGTCCAGCGCCACGGCGGCCGGATCTGGGCGGAGGGTGAACCGGGCAAAGGGGCAACATTCTACCTTACGTTACCATCCAGAGAAAAGGAGCAAGAAAGTGGGAAAGCCCCTGCGGATATTACTGGTTGAAGATTCAGAAGATGATGCCGCCCTCTTACTGCGCACCCTGCGCCATGAAGGCTATGAGATCGTTTACGAAATAGTGGATACTCCATCCGCCATGCGTGCTGCATTGGAGAGCCAGGATTGGGATGTGATCACTTCTGACCACGCCATGCCGCAATTCAGCGCCCCGGCAGCCTTGGCTCTGGCTAAGGAATTAAGCCCAAGCTTGCCATTTATCATCCTGTCCGGAGAACTTGATATCAATCTGGCGGTTTCACTGATGAAAGAAGGTGCACAGGACTTCATCCAGAAACGGGAATTGGTCCGCATAGTTCCTGCTATTGAACGGGCGCTGAAGGAGGCAGAATCAATAATAAAACGCAAGCAGGCGGAGCAAGCACTTAGGGAGAGCGAGGCGCTTTATCGTACCTTCATCAATGCCTCCTCGGACATGGTGTTCCTGAAGGATGAACTGTTTCGCAACATAGTGGTCAATCAATCAATGGCGGCATTTTTTGGCAAACCGGAAGGTGAGGTCATTGGGAAAAGCGACTTTGAACTGATGCCGCAAATGGCCGCAGAAAAATGCCGGGATACAGACCTGGAAGCACTGGCAAGCACATCGGTGATTACTACCGAAGAGATTGTCGGAGATCAGGTGTATGAAACACTTAAATTCCCGGTGGACCTGGGGAGCAACAGAACCGGTGTGGGCGGTTTTATCCGAGACATAACCGCGCGCAAGCAGGCAGCGGAAAAGGAACTTGCCAATGAACGGAAATACCGTACTGTAGCAGACAACACCTATGATTGGGAGTACTGGCTTGACCCCCAGTACCGTTTTATCTATTGCTCTCCTTCCTGTGAACGTATTACTGGGTACAAAGTCGAAGAGTTTCTGGCTGATCCGGATTTGCTACTGCGGATCATTCATCCTAAACATCAACGTGATTTTGTCCTTCACAAGGAAAGTGCTTGCCAAACCTTCCATACTGGCGAAATCGAGTTTCTTCTTATGCGGTCAGATGGGACTGAACGGTGGATCGGCCACACCTGCCAGTCAATATACGATGAACACGGTGTGTTTATGGGTATTCGCGGCAGTAACCGCGACATTTCCGAACGGAAGGCTGTTGAAGAAAAACTTGCTAAGAGTGAAGAAAAATATCGGGCTCTGGCAGAGAACATAAACGACATCATTTACGAGATAGACCATCAGGGAGTGATCACTTACATCAGTCCGGCTGCAAAGGACATACTGGAATACGATCCGGATGATCTCATCGGAAAGAACTTTTCAGAAATTATCCATAGAGAAGATTGGAGTCTTTTTGCAAATCGGTTTTTACAACTTCGCGACGGTATAGAAGACCCGTCGGACTACAGAGTAATCAGCAAGTCCGGCGGTATCATCTGGGTGCGGACAAGAACCAAGACTATCACGGAAAAAGGCAGGTTTATGGGTGCCCGTGGAACGCTCATAGACATAACCGAGCGCAAGCGGGCGGAAGATGACTTACAAGTGAGCGAAGAACGGTTCCGTCTTCTGTCTGAAGCAGCGTTTGAAGCCATTGCCATTCATGAGGAAGGTGTCCTCCTCAGTGCGAACGAACAATATTTCAAAATGTTTGGGTATGAACCGGGCGAAGCGCTCGGGAAAGAGATGATTTCGATAACTATTGCCCCCGAAGCCATAGAGTTAGCGAAAAAACAAATAGCCACAGATGGCCTGGGACCTTACGAATCCATTGGGCTAAGGAAGGACGGGACAAGGTTTCCGATGGAGATACGCGTTCGAAAGATGAACTACAAAGGACGCAATGTCAGGTTTGGGGCCATCCGTGACATCACCGACCGTAAGTAGGCGAAGGAGCGGCTGCATGGGAGCGAGATCCGCTATCGGGAATTGTTTGTGGTCATGGGGAGTGGCGTTTCAGTCTATGAAACCTGCAACAATGGGGAGTGGCGATAAGACGGGAAATTGATGCTTCTTGTGCAGCTTATAATTGGTAAGTGCTCCTCAATTCATAACATTCATTGATCCATAAGAACACAAGATGAAGGCAATTGTGTTCTTATTTCATTTTTGATGCCCCCCATCCGCAGGTTACGGGAAGAATGTTGCTACTTTTGTTCGGTATGCGTCATGCCTGCCTACTTCTTTGCTGATCCGAAAAGGGCATCGACAATAATGAGCAGGTCCTGGAGGCTATTGTTGAGATTTGCCGTTAACGCGACCATGGTTTGAGATCCGGGGAAATAGGCAAAAAAAGAATTGAAACCGGATATCCCCCCCGTCTTGGCAGGAATAATCCCTTCTCTCAGGATGATGGAATCAAGGCCATATCCGAAGGTCATTTTCAAACCCGGATCGCTCGATTCGTATCTGGTTCCGTTGTTGAGCCGGGCAGGGGCAAACATTTCCCGGATTGATTTCTCCTTGAGCAGTGCTTCTCCCCGGAATACCTTTGCGAGCTTGATCAGGTCCGACGGCGTCGACAGGATGGCTCCGCTTGCATAGGGCAATGTCAGGCTTGCATATTCCGCATTCATCAGACCTCCGGCATAGGTGTACGTATACCCTGAGACTCTCTTCGGGATGAGAGCGCTGTTGCTGCCGAGGCTGGTATGGGCCATTCCGAGGGGCTTCGCGATTTTCGCGGCGAGGAAGTCACCGTAGGAAATCCCGGTTACCTTTTCAATGACAAGTCCGAGAATTATACAGCCGGCGTTGCTGTATCTAGCCTTCTGACCCGGTTCAAAGTCAAGGGGCTCCCTGGCAATCCCGGCAACGACTTCCTGGGGAGTCCATTCTTTCCCCTGGTTGCTCTTGAAGGGCTCTACATCCGTGACATCCTTGATGCCGGAAGTATGCTGAAGGAGGTGTTTGAGCGTAATTTCGTTCCACCCCGGATATTGGGGAAAGTACTTTGTGATCCTGTCGTTGACGCTCAGCTTTCCTTCTTCCTGAAGCATCATGACGCCGATGGCCGTGAAAGTTTTTGAAATTGATCCGATCTCGAAGCGGGAATCTTTCTCGACGGGTTGCTTGTATTCCACATTGGCAAGACCATAACTTTCCTCAATCACCTTCCCGCCCGGCATGGAGACCGCGATGGATAAACCGGGGATATGCTTTTCCTGCATCACTTTTGTGACGACTTCGTTAATCTGGGTCCGAGTGACCTGTGGACGTTCGATCGCCCGGGCATTTGGTAACGCCGTCATGCCAAGCATCAGAACGAAAAGCATGATGCTCCCTCCTTTGTATTTCATGGTCATGCAAATACCTCCGAAAAATATGATGATTGTCCAGTATCAGCGGGGCCTCTCTGCTTGGATGACATGGAGCATTCCCATATCACAATTGCCGATGAAAGAACATGAATGATTATCGGTCGTAAATCTGCGTCTTCGTCAAGATGGCTGATCATTTTAACCTTGACGCATCGGCAAAAACTATCTATTCCTATCTCCGATGAGCATAACCAACGGGAGGTGCGCGAGGTGATGTCCCGTTCAGTGGTGTGGAGGTACTCAAGAAAACTGCGCTCCCGGTGCGCTTTGAGGAGTAAACCATGAAAGAGCTTGAAGGACAGACATCTGCGGCTATTGATTACCCCTGCCCGTGGAGCTATCAAATCATCGGCGCCGACGAGGATAGCCTGCGCCGGGCAGTGGGGGAAATTATTCAGGATCGAACCTATCGGATGGTGCTTTCAAGGAGCAGTGAAAAAGGGAAATATCGGAGTTTTCAGCTGGAGGTGGTTGTGGAGAGCGAAGGGCACCGTCTTGCCGTTTATGAAGCCCTGCGGGCCCATCCGGCCGTTAAAATTGTTCTGTAAAGGAGAAAAACGCCATGTCTGACCAGTCCGAACATGTATGGGACGCCGTTCTCCAGATTAGAAGCCGTGCCCCCCTTGTCCATAATATAACAAACTATGTGGTAATGAACACTACCGCCAATGCCCTGCTGGCCATCGGCGCTTCTCCCGTCATGGCCCATGCGGAACAGGAGGTGGAGGACATGGTTAATATTGCCTCTGCCCTGGTGATCAATATCGGCACCTTGAATGAGGAATGGACAAAATCGATGTTCATGGCCGCAAGAAGGGCCAAGCAAAAGGGTATCCCCGTTATTTTCGACCCCGTTGGGGCCGGAGCGACGCCATACCGCACCCGTACCTCGCGACAGCTTCTGGAGGCGGTTTCTCCGTCCATTATCCGGGCCAATGCCTCCGAGACGATGGCCTTGGTGACAGAGGGAAAGCTTACCAAGGGTGTCGACAGTACGGCCTCCTCGGATCACGCCCTTGATGCGGCCCGCATCCTGAGCGATCAATTCGGGTCGGTCGTATGCGTGAGCGGCGAGAAGGATTTCATTGTCGCCGGCAAACGGATGATCGTTGTCGGCAATGGCCATCACATGATGACGCGGGTGACGGGCCTCGGCTGCACGGCTTCGGCGTTGTGCGGCGCCTTTGCCGCAGTGGGATCCGACCTCGCCGACTCAACGGCCTATGCTATGGCCGTCATGGGGATTGCGGGAGAAATCGCCGCTGCCCGTGCCGCCGGACCCGGCAGCATGCAGATGCAATTCCTCGATGCCCTGTACGGGCTTTCTTTTGAAGATATCGGCCAACATCTCAAATTGACAACGGTTTCATCATGAAAAGTATCAGCGGTTTATATCTCGTTACGGATCGTGATCTCTGCGGCGGCCGTCCTTTAGATGATATTGTCCTGGCGGCTGTCAGGGGAGGGGCCGCCTGTGTTCAGCTTCGTGAAAAGGGCCTGCCAACCCGCTCCTTTGTCGAAGAGGCAAGGAGCATCAAGTCATTGCTGGCCACCTTCAATGTCCCGCTGATTATCAATGACCGGATCGATGTCGCCCTGGCGGTGGCGGCGGAAGGCGTCCATATCGGTCAGGAGGACATGCCCTACCTCCTGGCCCGCAGGATTCTGGGAAGCGGAGTCATCATCGGGCTTTCCGTGGAGACATGGGCCGATGTGGAACTGGCCGAAGAGTTGGACGTGGATTATCTCGGCGTCAGTCCCGTTTTTGAGACGCCGACCAAGACGGATACAAAAGGAAGCTGGGGATTGGAGGGTATCGCGAGGATCCGGGCCTATTCCCGTCACCCCCTTGTTGCCATTGGCGGTTTGAATAAGGCGAACGCCGGAGCGGCTATGCAGGCGGGTGCAGATGGTATCGCCGTTGTGTCGGCGATCTGCGCCGCCCCGGACCCCTTTCTGGCTGCCCAAGAGCTTTGCGGAATTATTGATGCTGGTCGGTCATGCGCGGATTGACAATTGTCTTTGATTATTCGGGAACCCTGTCTCTGGAGGCGGTCGCCTTCGGGAAAAGCGATGTTCTGGAAAGGCAGTTGCATCTCTCCGGTCTTGCCGATTTCGGCATTGCCTCCCCGGACATATTCTGGAACAGCGTTGTCAACCCCACTTGGGAAAAGGGGAGCCGGACTCCCGTCGGCTATCGCCGCCTCATGGTCGACAAGATCAGCGAGGAATGGACCGCGAGGCGGAGGGACTCCTCTCTTGCCGCTCTCGACAGAGCTGCCGGCATTTTCGTAGGGCGGTATTTATCCCATTCCCCGATCGATCCCTCCTGGCGCCCTCTCTTGCGGGAGTTGTACAACCATCCCCGGATTACGGCTGTTGTGGCCACCGATCACTATGCCGAGGCAACGGAGTCCATCAAAGATCAATTTCAGGACATGCAGATGAAAGCAGTCTCTTTGCCGACGGGGGGCGGGGCCAAGGTCAGGGATAAGATCGGGTCCGGGTCCGGAACCACTGATTCAAAGGCATGTTTTTTTATCGCCAATTCCGCCGATCTTGGTTACCACAAGGATGAAGAAGAATTCTGGCTCCGGGTGCGCGAACAGACAGGCTGGACGCCCGGGGATCGACTGCTCCTGGTCGATGACTTCGGCGCCAATGAAGTTGGGGGTGATCTTTATGGGCAGGAAGCAAGGGTGGCGGCGCGGCAGCAAGGAACAACGGACCTGCTGACGAAGGTCTTTGCGGGCCGGGTGGAGGTTGTGCCGTTTGTTCTGTCCGGCGATGAAACAAGCAGAAACGGAGAGGCTCAGCTCCTCATCGGACAGATAGCCGCCAAGATCGGGGAAGGCCTCCGGGAAGGAGGCCGCCCCCATGTTTAATACCGTCCTGGTGAACGGCCCCGGCGGCGACCCCTGTGTTTATCTGGAGATGAAATACCGGCGCCGTGCCCTCCTCTTCGATCTGGGGGATCTGCATGCCCTGCCGCCCCGGAACATCCTGAAGGTCGAGCATGTCTGTGTAAGCCATACCCACATGGATCATTTCATCGGCTTCGATCACCTGGTCCGCATCTGTCTTGGACGGGACCGCCATATCGCCCTTTATGGCCCCCCGGGTTTTCTGGCGCAGGTCGAAAGCCGTCTGCAGGCCTATACGTGGAACCTCGTCGAACAATATGTCAATGATTTCGTCCTCATTGCCACCGAAATCGATCCCAAGGGCCAAATGAAGACCCGGCGTTTTTCTTGCCGCCGCGCCTTCCGGGCGGAAGGTGAAGATGAGATCAGGCCTTTTGACGGATTGCTTTTCGAAGACAGATATTTCTCCCTCCAGGGGGCCTTTCTCGATCACAAGATCCCCTGTCTAGCCTTCCGGACCGAAGAGAAAAAACGGATCAACATCCGCAGAGACGCCCTCCAGGAAATGGGGTTGCCCGCCGGGCCATGGCTAAACGGCCTCAAGGATTGTCTCGTAAATGACAGCCCCCCGGATTTCCCCGTCCGGATCTGGTGGAAAAACGAAAAGGGCTTGCCTATGGAAAGGTGGGCGCCCCTGGGGACGCTTGCGGACAGGATCGTCAAGATTACTCAGGGGCAAAAGATAGCCTATGTGACCGACGCCCTCTACAGTGAAGATAATGCCGGGATCATTGTCAATTTAGCCCGGGACGCCGATATCCTCTTTATTGAAGGCCCCTTCCTTGATGCCGAGGCCGAGCAGGCAGCGAGAAAATACCATCTGACGGCCCGGCAGGCAGGCGCTCTTGCCGGGGAGGCAGGGGTGAAGCGAATAATCCCTTTTCATTTTTCTCCCAAGTATCGGGGATGGGAAGATCAGCTGATTGAGGAGGCCGAAACAGCCTTCAGAGGTAACAGTGGTCAGCGTGAGGCCTTGTGGTAACCCGCCTTGACAGCCTCTTCTTCAGAGGAGAAAACAACGCGGTGGTAGGCGGCGACGTGATCGTAATATTTCATTCCCGGTAAATGATAGCGTTTGCTGTCTCTGTTCCCGATGACCTTGATCATCTTTTCAGGTTCCCTATTTACCGGGGAAGCAGGGGTGGCAGTCGCAAGCGGTGGTGAGGCGAGCGGCGGTGAGGACTTGCCCGACGGTGCGGCAGCTGCTGCTATGGGCGACGGATATGCGGTCTGGGGAACGGGTGGAGTGACCGGGGCGTCTTTTTTCATCTCGATGGCACGAGCTGACGTGTCAGACCTGATTTCTCTGGGTCCCTTGTATTCAGATGGGATGTAGAAAAACAGTGAGATGATAAGGATCGTAAAAAAGACCAGGGAGGCATGCTTGAAGAGATTACTGTTGTTGCTGCGAACGGCTTGAATTTTAGTCGGTTCTGCGGAACGGATTGGAGGATTGTAGTCCAGAAATAGATTTGTCTGTATGGGGATGTCTTTTATCTGCTTAGGGATTTGGTCGAAAACCTTGTACTCGTTCAGCGCTTCGGCTTCATCAAGACCCAACTGGCGGGAATAGAGCCTGAGATATCCGGGTATGAATTCCGGCTGGCAAAAAGACTCAAAGCGGTTCTCCTCTATGGCGAGGATCAATTCAGGACTGAGTTTAGTTTTCCTTGAAAGCTCCGCTATGGATATATTTTTTGATTCCCTTGCCTTTTTCAGATAGCCGCCTGAAGAAGCTGTTTCTTTCCTTCCCATCCTTCCCGCTTGCCGTCCTTACTTTAAGGATGATACTCTCGCCTGTCTAACATGCAACGCTCTTTATTAAAAGACTTTTTTTAACAAATATTAGTCAGGAATATTTATGGCCCTGACAAGGCGGGGTGGATTCCTTGTTAAGTGCGCCAGGGTAAGCATGGCGATTTCATACAGGCAAAAAAAGCAATGGGCAAAAGATCAGGGAAGCGGCGCCGCTGATGATTTGATAACATGCACGGTCTGCACGGCTTTCCGGATCAGCAGCTGGGCACTTCGTAGCGCCTCGCGATCCTCTTTTACGCCAAGCTTGTTTCCCTTGTATGATAAGTCTTCGTTTCGTTGTCCGGCGACGGCGCCAACGCCATACAGGGCGCCTGCCGGGTGACAGGACAGGGTCCACATTTCATGAACCAGAAAAGCTCCATAAATACTTTCGAGAGTCGTTTCCATTCCCGTGTTCCTGCACCATCCGACTGCAAGGGCGATCCCGACCTTATCCTTTAGTGCCAGATGCCTTTCTTTGCCAAAAGTAAAGCATCTGGTCCGGTCGATGAGACAGGCCATTGTCCCGGAGAGTCTTGAGAAATAAACCGGGCTGGCCAGAACCAGAAGGTCGCAGTCCCTTATCTTTTTCAGAATCGGTGCAGCATCATCCTCGATAGCGCACAATTTGTCGGGAGTCTGGCCTTTCATGCACCAGTTGCAATGACAACAATCGTCAATAGACAAGCCGGCAATGGCAACAGACTCAATCGAGACGCCTTTCATTTTTGCCGCTTCATCAAGGGTGTACTGAAGAAAATAGGCCGTGTTCCCGCTTTTGTACGGGCTCGAATGGATACCCAATATTTTGCAATCTCCTTCTGACATAAAACCCCTCCCTTTTCATTAAAATACTTTTCAAAGCAAACCTGCTGCCACCATATTTTATTTTGCCGAGAAGATCAAACAGGAAAGGGCCCATTACGGAGCAATTTTTTTTCTTGACAGGGAATACAATATGAGATATCAAAACCGTCGTGACAAACTGTATACAATAATGCATGTTATTGACGCTTATTATTTTTGATGATTTTCTGAAAAACGAGATTATGCAAACCGAATTTCAGATTTGTCGTCGATAGAGGAGGTTGTGACGAATGATTCTTGATAAATTCAAATTGCAGGGAAACGTGGCACTAGTCACCGGCGCGAGTCGCGGTTTGGGGCAGGGTATGGCGCTGGCCCTGGCGGAGGCGGGCGCCGATGTCGCCTTGGTTGCCAGGACTAAATCCTCGTTGGAAGAAACGGCCGCTATGGTCGAGAAGGTTGGTTCCAAGGCCTTGGTATTACAGGCCGATCTCGCGCAGAACAGCGAGTCGGAAAGAGTTGTCAGGGATGCGGTTGAGCATTTCGGCCAGATCGATATTCTGCTCAACGCCGCCGGTACGCAGATACGGAAACCCATAGCCGAGATGACCGAGCAGGATTATGATTATCTGATGAGCGTTAATTTAAAGTCCCTGTATTTCCTCAGTCAAGCGGCGGCAAAAGAAATGGTCAAGCGTCACAAGGGCAAGATCATCAATATTGCTTCTCTTGCCAGCTCCATCGGACTCAGTAATATCAGCATCTACGGGGTCAGCAAAGGGGGGGTGGCGTCAATGACCCGCCAGTTTGCCGTCGAGTTGGCTAAACAAAATATCCAGGTGAACTCCATTGGGCCGGGTTATTTCATTACGGAACTGACGGCCGCCCTATTCAAGGATGAAGAAAGAGCCAAATGGGTCCTGGGCAAGATACCGATGGGGAGGACAGGGGATGCCGATGATCTGAAGGGGGCGGCCGTTTTCCTTGCGTCGGCGGCT
>JBAYKV010000007.1:0-31481 GCA_041664405.1 Syntrophales bacterium | reverse complement strand
CGTAGTTAAGTTGGTTATAACGCCGGCCTGTCACGCCGGAGGGCGAGGGTTCGAGTCCCTTCGGCCCCGCCAAATACTTCAGGGGTTGGCCGATACGGTTAACCCCTTTTTTATTGCTTATAAGGATTATGAAGTACGAAGGAATCATTATACGGCCACCCAGTGAGGCCTACAGCCTGCTTTTGCAGGTCACCGTCGGATGTTCCCATAATCGGTGTACCTTCTGTCCGACCTATAAAGAAAAAAAATTCCGGATCAAAACCACCGAGGAAATAACCGAAGATATTCTCGAAGCCGGCCGGTATCGCCGGGTGGACAAGGTATTTCTTTGTGACGGCGACGCGTTGATTATACCCCAGAAGCGGCTGGTGGAGATCCTGCGGCTCATCGGCAAGCATGTCCGGGGTGTCAAGAGGATCGGACTTTATGGCAATGCCAAGAGCATCCTCAGAAAAACACCTGAAGAACATCGGGAATTGAGAGATTTAGGGCTCGGTATCGTCTATATGGGTGTTGAAAGCGGTAATGCCGAAGTACTCATGGACATACGAAAAGGGGTAACTTATGAGCAGCTGGTTGAGGCGGGACGCCGGGTCAAGGAGGCAGGTATTAGCTTGTCCGCAACCGTTATCCTGGGTCTGGGTGGCGTCGAGAGGAGTGGTGTCCATGCCGCAGATACAGCCCGGATTCTGACAGACATGGATCCGGATTATGCAGGGGCCCTTACATTGATGCTTGTCACCGGGACAACCCTTTATGAAGATCAGAGGGCGGGCCGTTTTATCCTTCCAGATACCTTCGGTTTTCTTCACGAACTGGGGATTATGATCGCCCAGTCCCGATTTACAAATTGTTACTTCACTTCCAATCATGCCTCGAACTACCTGCCCGTCCGCGCCAGATTACCGGAAGAGAAGGAAAAGACAGTAGCCTTGATTCAAAAGGTGATTGCCACAGGCAATCAGGAAATATTAAGACCCGAGTACGCACGGGGATTATAGTCAGTGCCTAAGGAGCCGGGGGAAGTGGGAAAAAGTCTGTTATCCCTGATGAAAAAATTGTTTAAAGAACGCGACGCCTCACGTCTGGAGGACGATATTCAGGCCATCATTGACGCCGGCGAAGAGGAAGGCCTGATCGATCCTCAGTCAGGGGAGATGATTCAGAGCATCCTTGAATTCAGGGATACCATCGCCCGTGAGGTGATGATCCCCAGAACTCAAATCGTGGCAATAAGCGCCGGGTCGAAGATTGAGGAAATTATGGAACTCATTTGCCGACACGGCCACACCCGCATGCCTGTTTATCGGGAAAACATCGACCATATCATCGGCGTGGTCAATGTGAAGGATCTTCTCAAATTCTGGTCCAAACCGGTTACGGAAAAAGATTTTCTATCAATATTGCGCAAGCCCTACTACATTCCCGAAACAAAAAATATCAGTCAACTCCTCCATGAGCTCAAACAGAAAAAGTATCATATGGCCATTGTCATTGATGAATATGGAGGAACATCCGGCATGGTGACCCTGGAAGATCTGATTGAGGAGATTGTCGGAGAGATTCACGATGAACATGACACCGAGGATTTGGGGATCGTTGATCAGCCGGACGGATATACACTGGTATACGGAAGGGTGGAAATTGAACAGCTTGAGGAGCACTTCGGCGTTACGTTCGGGGAGGGGAAATATGAGACCCTGGGGGGGCTCATCCTAAACGTGATCAAGAGGATACCGGCCACGGGAGAGACAGTGACGGTGGATGATTTTGAAATGGTCATTGCTGATGCGGACGAACGGACGATAAAAAAAGTGCGGATGCGCAGAAAAAATGAAACATCCGAAGGGGATCAGCTTGAGCCGGAAGAATAAGATTAATTTCAGGATACTTGAAATAAATGATCTCATGCTGGCCCTGGGATCAGGATGGCTGCTGATCCTGTCCTTTCCGAAATTCGGGACGGGTCTCCTTGCCTGGGTGAGTCTGGTGCCGCTGTTTTATGCCCTGCGGGGGAAAAAGACGCTCACCCATGGTTTGATACTGGGTCTCGTTACCGGTTTGACCGCTCAAGTGGGGATTATGTACTGGATCACCCATGTGGTCGTCAATTACGGCTATCTGCCCTATCCCGTCGGAATTGCCGCGATGCTCCTGTTGTCGGCTTATCTAAGTCTCTACACGGGGCTATTTGCCGCCGCCGTTGTCTATTTACGAAAGAAAGAAGTTCCTTTATGGATAGGGGCGCCGCTACTCTGGACCTGCCTGGAATATGTCAGATCTCACCTGTTAACCGGTTTCCCCTGGGAAAACCTTGGATATTCCCAGTATCTCCAGCTGCCCCTTATTCAGATTGCCGACATTGCCGGCGTCTATGGCGTGACTTTTTTCATCGTTCTGATCAATGCCATGATCTATGAGGTCCTGTTTGTTCCCGGTGCAAAAAAGATAATTCTTGCCAAGATTCTGGTTTTGGCAGGGCTTTTTTTGATGGTTTACGGTTACGGTATCTATCGTATCCAGGAGATCTCCAGACAAATGACGACGGCCCCGAAAGTCGCTGTAAGGATCGCCCAGGGCAACATCGACCAGAGCGTCAAGTGGAACCCTCAATATCAGCGGGAAACGGTGGAAATCCACACCGCCCTTTCCATGCCGGAGAAGCTATCCACACCGGATCTGGTCGTATGGCCGGAAACGGCGTTTCCTGCCTTTTTTCAGGATGTCAACGATCTGCAACGAGTAGTTGTCGGATTCGTAAAACAATCCAGGTCCTGGCTACTATTCGGCAGCCCGACCTATGACCGGCAAGAAAAGAACATCACGTTGTTCAACAGCGCCTTCCTCCTTTCACCGGAAGGGACGATCATGGGGAGGTACGACAAGGTTCATCTGGTTCCCTACGGGGAATATGTTCCCCTACGGCGATTTTTCCCTTTCATCAATAAGCTGGTGGAAGGGATAGGGGATTTTGGAACCGGACCGGGCTACCGCCCCCTGACGTTCGGACCCTACCGGGTCGGGGTGCTGATCTGCTATGAAGGCATTTTTCCTGGGGCAGCGAGAACTTATAAGCAGGATGGTGCGGATTTTCTCGTCAATCTGACTAATGACGCCTGGTTTGGCCAAACCTCAGCGCCCTATCAGCATCTTTCCATGACGGTTTTCCGCGCCGTGGAGAATCGTCTCGATGTGGTTCGGGCAGCCAATACGGGAATCAGTGCCTTTATCGATGCTACAGGAAAAATGACAAGCACATCGGCACTATATAAAAAGGCCTTTCTTGATGGTAACGTCCACATCAACAAAGGACGCACTTTTTATGCAGCTTACGGAGATGTATTTGCGTACATATGCATTATGTCATTGATCATATTGTCAACAGTAATAACCATCAGGAGGAAGAGTCATGATCGAAGGAATCCATGAAAGCATAGTTGATTTGCGTAAACGATTGAACCATCTCGGGGAATGTCTTTGACATCGCCGCAAAAGAAGAAACAATCAGAGAACTGGACATAACAGCCTCCCGGGAGGACTTTTGGGCAGATCCGGAAAAGGCTTCTGAGGTTCTTAAAAAGCAGACAAAACTCAAAGACGCGGTTGAGCATTGGCAAGTCCAGATGCGGCAATACGATGATCTGGCGCTGCTCTATGAAATGGCGATGGAAGAGGGCGATGAAGAGGCCCGTGATGATGTCGGGCGGGATCTGCTGAAGCTGGAGAAAGTAATCCGCAAAGAGGAGTTGCGCCTCATGCTCGGAGCGCCGGAGGACCGTCTGCATGCCATTATGTCCATTCACGCCGGGGCGGGGGGAACGGAAGCTCAGGACTGGACGGAGATACTCCTGAGGATGTATCTCCGCTGGGTGGAGAGAAAAGGTTTCAAGGCAACGATCATTGATTATCTTCCCGGGGATGAGGCCGGCGTCAAAAGCGTTACTGTGACTATTGAAGGAGACTACGCATACGGTTATGCCAAGGCGGAGGTGGGCATTCACCGTTTGGTCCGCATTTCACCCTTTGACGCCGGCGCCCGGAGGCATACGTCTTTCGCATCCGTCTTTGTCTACCCGGAAGTTGATGACGGCATCGTGGTGGATATCGACGAAAATGATCTGCGGGTCGATACCTACCGGTCCTCGGGGGCCGGCGGGCAGCATGTGAATAAAACAGACTCTGCGGTCAGGCTCACCCATCTTCCGACGGGCATTGTGGTCCAGTGCCAGAATGAGAGATCCCAGCACAAGAATAAATCGATGGCGATGAAGTATCTGAAATCGCGGATTTATGAAATGAAACTTCGGGAACAGAATGAAAAAAAGGATGAAGTCAACAGGACAAAGAAAGATATCGCCTGGGGCAGTCAGATCCGTTCCTATGTCCTGCACCCTTACAAGATGATCAAGGACCACCGGACAAATCTGGAAGTCGGAAATGCCACGAGGGTCCTGGACGGCGACATTGATGACTTCATCGAAGCATACCTGCTGGCGAATTCACAGGTTGTCGGATAATGGGGCCATAGAACAGATTAAATTCATTTTCTGATATTTGTATTTATGATACAGGGGACATGATAAAGCACTGAGGTGCGAAAGGAGTTCTGAAGCATGACAGGAGCAAGACATACAATCATCTATTTCATGATTCTTCTGTTTGTCCTGATTTTTCCATTGGTCGATGGTTCACATCTTTATGGGGGGGACACGAAAGAGAAGGACCCTTCCCAGGAGGGCGTCGCTAAACAGCGGCAAAAAGACGAGAAAAAATCGGCAAATTCTTCTGCTGGTTGGAATATTGGGGGGTCCGAAGAAAAGAGTTCTGCCGAGGCAGGCCAGTCTGAATCCAAATCCAGGGCCAAAGCCAAAGCCAAAGGCGGAGAGGGCCAGCAGGAACAGGATATGATGGATGCGGCGTTGCGGCTTCTGTCTGAATCTCATGGCTACTGGGTCAAGGGAGATAGTGAAAGCGCTCTGGAAATGCTCGATCAGGCATATGCCCTGATCCTGGATACAAACGGCGATCCAGAGATTGCCAGGCAGAAGGATGATCTTCGCCTCCTCATTTCCAAACGGATCCTTTCCATATACAGCGGGATGCAAACGACGGCGAAAGGGAAAAGGGGTGAAATCCCGCTTATCATTAATGCCGATGTGGAGAAAGAGATAAGATCATTCCAGACGGGAGAACGCAGCTTTTTTATCTCTTCCTATCAGCGCTCGGGACTATATCGCCCTGATATAGTTAAGGAATTGAAGAGGCTGGGACTTCCGGAGGAGTTGTCATGGCTGCCACTGGTGGAAAGTGGATTTAAAATCACCGCCCTGTCGAGCGCCCGGGCCCTGGGATTGTGGCAGTTTATACCTTCTACGGGTTATAAATACGGTCTCGAAAGGGATCAATGGATCGATGAGCGGATGGATCCCGAAAAATCTACCCGGGCGGCTATTGCCTACCTCAGGGACCTGCACGGGATGTTTGGAGACTGGCTGACGGTCCTGGCGGGCTACAACTGCGGCGAGAACAGGGTCCTCCGGGTGATCTCAAGGCAGCACATAAACTATCTGGACCGTTTCTGGGATCTCTATCATCAATTGCCCTATGAAACTGCACGGTATGTGCCACGTTTCCTGGCGACGCTCCACATTGTCCGGGATCCGAAAAAGTATGGCATGGATTTGGGAAGTCCTATGAATAAGCAAGGATCCGGCCCGGGTTATGAAGTCGTCAAGACAAATAAATCAATGCGGCTCCAGGACATTGCCCAGCATCTGAACATTCCAGAGGAGACTCTATGCCAACTCAATCCGGAACTACGTTACAAGATAACCCCGGAGAATGAATATGCCCTGAAAGTTCCCACGGATATGGCCGGAAAATATGCCGGTGTGGCCGAGACCATCCCCCGCTGGGAAAGACCCTTGCCGGTGCCCAAATCCAGTCCCGTTGCTATTGCGCATCGAGTCAAACGTGGTGAATCTATCGGATCGATAGCGAAGAAGTATCGCACCTCTCCACAATCGATAAGAACCTATAATCACCTTTCCGCAAAAAGCAGTGTAAAAATAGGGCAGTACCTTTCTATTCCCATCCGCAGCTCCAAAGGGACGAAGAAGGTTTCTTCTAACATTGCTGCCGAGGAAGGGAAGAAAAAAGCGGGCAGCGAAGAGTTCATCAGCTATAAGGTAAAGAAGGGCGATACCCTGGCATCCATTGCGAAAATGAGCAACACAACGGTCGGGGCAATAAAAAAAAACAACAAGTTGAAAAAGAACACCATCAAGGCAGGGGAAGTCATTAAAATTGACAAGTCCGTGAGCGCTAATGAAAATTCAGAAACCTCTGAACGGGATGTAAAAAGTTCAAGAAAAAAGGTTAAAGGAACTAAGTCAACAAAGACAGCCTCGGAAGGGAAGAAGAACGACAAGAGCTATGTGGTCAAGAAAGGGGATAGCCTCGCTCGCATCGCCAGAAGTCACGAGATGAAACTTTCTCGTCTGCGGGAACTGAATAACATGAAGGGGAAAGACCCTGCTCTCAAGGAGGGTCAGCTTATCGTTCTGGAATAGCTTACTAAGATTTCCGGGAAAGAAACTGATGCATAACCTTAGTTAACACGCCTTCAATAAGATCACGAATTTCATGTAACCGTTTATCTGAAATTGCCTCAAACCTGAGCACGAGAACCGGCTGTGTATTTGAGGAGCGCAGGAGACCCCATCCATCTTCAAAGGGGATTCTTACTCCATCAATATCGATAATTGGATACTCCCTGCGAAAGTGATCCTTTACCGCTTCGACAACGCTAAATTTTATATCATCGGGGCAGTCAATACGGATCTCCGGAGTAGTAAAGGTCCTGGGCACATCTGCCATGAGGTCGCTTATCTTCTTACCTGCCGAATCAGATAAGATCTCCAGGAGACGAATCGCAGCATAAATAGCATCATCATAGCCGAAATAACGGTCGGCGAAAAAGAGATGCCCGCTCATCTCTCCTGCCAGGAGAGCATGTTCCTCCTTCATCTTACCCTTGATTAGCGAATGGCCCGCTTTCCACATAATTGCCCTGCCGCCGTTCCTCTCGATATCGTCATATAGTGTTTGGGAACACTTTACTTCACCGATGATCGCCGCGCCGGGATTTTTCTTGAGAATGGATCGCGAGAAAAGTAAGAGTATCTCGTCGCCCCAAAGGATATCGCCCTGATCGGTGATTATCCCGAGTCGATCTGCGTCTCCGTCGAAGGCAATGCCCGCATCTGCCTTCTTTTCCTTTACCAGCGAGATGAGTTCCTTTAGGTTTTCGGGGACGGTCGGATCGGGATGATGGTTGGGGAAACGTCCATCAGGTTCACAGTAGAGTTCTGTAATCCGACAACCCAAGCGGCGGAGAATGGGAAGGGCAAAGAGACCTCCCGTACCGTTGCCGGCATCCACAACTATGTTCAAGCCCTCACGGATAACCACATTCCGGAAAAGATAATCCTGATAGGTGAGGGTGATGTCTCCGGCGCTGACATCTCCGCCAGTGACAGGATCATAGCTGCCTTTTTCCATAATCCTGCGCAGTTCCTGAATGTCGTCGCCATAAATCGTATCCGGCCCTATACAGATTTTAAAACCATTAAAATCGGGAGGATTATGGCTTCCCGTAACCATTATCCCACCGTCGACCTGGAAATGACGAATGGAAAAGTACAGCATCGGCGTTGCGCAGAGGCCGATATCGATTATAGAAATGCCCGTGTCGCTGACGCCCCTGCCGATGGTCTTGGCATAGCTTTCCGAGCTTAGGCGGCAATCCCTGCCCACGGTCATGGTTTTTACACCATGGCGACGGGCATATGTCCCAATCGCACGGCCGAGAAGGTAAACAAAATCGAGAGTCAGATCTTTATCAACAAGACCACGTACGTCGTATTCGCGAAATACTTCTGTATTCATTAGCCAGCTCCTATCTGTGCTCCCCCTAATCATAGTGGAGGATTTATGTCAATGATGTTCCCTGGAACAACGTCTTACAGGTCTCCGTTCGGAGAAAAAGAAATGATCTCCGATGCTTTATTGATAATCGTATCCGCTCCGGCGCCGCTGAGCTCTGCCGCGCCTGCATGACCGGTAAGGACGCCGATAGCATAGGCGCCCACATCTTTCGCCATTTTCATGTCCATCTCATGATCACCTACCATGGCTATTTTTGCCGCCGGCAACGCGAATGCCTCCAAAACCTTTATCAGGTGGTCCGGATCGGGTTTGACAAGAGGTGTCTCGTCACGGGTCAGAACAATATCCACAAAAGAGAGGACATCGGGGAAAACGATATTTACGGCGTCCCGGCAGTTCCTGGTCACGATGCCGGTTTTGATACTTCGCGCCCGCAGATAGATCAACATCCCCCTCGTCCCAGGGAGGAGAGAGCCACGTCGGGCGGCATTTATTTCGATATCCTTTACCAGAGCTACTGCCTGCTGATAATAGGTATTTTCCTGTCCGGGAAAACGATCGGCGATGAGTTGTTTTCCTGCGGAGATCATTTCCAGGATATAAAAGTCGCGAAGCCCTTCACAGGAAATACCAAAGCATTTGAGCTGAGCCAAAACGGCCTTTCTCATTTCCGGGAAATCGATGGTCAGGCTGGCAATAGTCCCATCGAAGTCAAAAACAAAGGCCTTTAAGTCCGGATAAGAAGGTCTCGTGGGAGGCATTTACCGGTTTCCTGAAAGGTAGTCGGGATTCAGGGTCTTATTTCTGATTCTTTGTGAATGCAGATCGGGGAGATGAAAATCAAAAACAATCCGCAGGAAGTTCATAATGATATAAAAGGTAGCTCCCCAGAGAATTTCTTCGCCGTTGTCATCATCATGAATCAGACAAGGGAATTCCCATGGACCCTGGTCGGATGTCGGCAGTGTTTCCGAAGCCTGAATCATATACCTTCCATAAGAATCTTCCCTGAAGAAGTTGGCTAGCGGGATTTCGATGATTTTGTCCACCTCCGGGTTGGGAATGGGCGTCCAGTCTTTCCTTGCGATGGCGACGAGGGGAAAGATAGTCCTTCGAAAAAGATGCAATGAATAAGTCGGTAAGGACCCCAGCAGCGATATATGCAGAGGATTCAAATGCAGCTCTTCCCATGATTCGCGGAGGGCATTGGCCAGAAATAAAGAGATAATATTGCTATTTACCGAAGGGACCAAGGCACGGGTCGATCCGAAAGATAGGGGCGAGCAGGGTAGGAGGCCGCTTCTGATAAAAAAAAGACTGAATGCCCAGTCGATAAGGGGATGAAGCATGCCTCCCGGACAACTGATATCACCTCGCTGACTAACCCGGGAAGATCTTTTTATCAATTGCAGTACCCATGCATCCGGTTCCCTCGGGTCGGATGTGTGACCCCCGCGCTGACACAAAAGAAGCAGGACCCCGGCGGCCAGTTGGCTGGCCTGGCCGACATGATTGTTATGCCTGATGTCTTGCCACTTGTGGGAAAAATCGCCGGCATAGGGGGCAAGGCTTTTTCTGATCATGAACGGCAGTCGATAGTTTTGCTGTAAAAGGTTCGGATCCATATTCATTCGGCGTTTATAGTGTCATAGATCTTTTTTTCATACCAGCAGGAAAAGCCTGGCATCTCGATGAAACCGCAGTGACCTCCATGCCGCTGGATAGAAAGATGAAGATTCTGTTGATGTTTCAGATCATGGAAGTCCTCAATGGGGACGACGGGATCGTCCTGAGAAATAATGATCGTGGCGGGGATGGCTAAACGGTCAAAGGCATCATTTGTGAGCGTATAATGGCTGAAATATTGACGATAGTCGCTGAAGTCGGGATAATAAGGCATGATGGCCTCGGTAAGTTCCATACAAGTACTGATTTTCATCATGGCTCGGAAATCGTAAATATCTGGGAAAAGCATCTCTTTCTTGATCAGAGATCGCTTCCATTTCTTCAGAAAGTACCGGCGATAAATCGCGAGACCATGATCGATCGCTAATGTTGACTTGTAAGGATCAAGGGCCGGACTGACGGCGAAGACATGGGACAAGGATGGAATGATGCCTTCACGAGCATGTTTCAGGGCAATACGGAGGGCGTAATTTGCGCCCAGGGAAAAGCCGATGATATAAACATAACCCTGCCTGCATAAACTACCGATGTGTTGCATGGCGGTGAAGGTTTCAAGAATCAGGGCGCCGTGGAAAAGTCCTTCATTCAGGTGATGCGATTCTCCATGATCCCGAAGATTGAGCCTGAAAATATCAAAACCCCTCTGGAAAAAAAAACACGCCGTGGAGAGAATATACGTAGAATCGTCACTTCCCTCCCAACCGTGAATAAGGGCGATCAGACCGCGGCTGGTACCTCCCGGTTGCCTTGAGTGATAACCAAGGAGGCGAACGCCATTGCCGCCGTCAAGGATGACCGGCGCTGACGATTGCCGCAGCGCCTCTTCTTTCCTGAGGCGAAATTTGCTTCTTCCCAAAAGGGTCTGGATATGAGGATTGCGGAAAAAAAATCCCGGGGAAAAGTCTTTGTTCATTGAACCATGTTAAACACGCAAAAAGTAAGCAAATCTGTGAGATAGATCAATGCGATATTCATTACATCAGTCTGGATGTCCTTCGCTTCCCGATACCTGGGATTTTCTTAAGTTGAATGACTAAACGAAGTGCATCGTTCACTGCTTCATCAGTTGGGAAATCCCTTGCCACATCAGGTGATAGCAATACCAGATTCGTGCCTTGTTCATAACGTTTGGCGTATTTGCCTCGTACACCCTTCTTAAGCAGGGCGGCAAGGTCATATTCCTGGTGAAGCTCATCAACTTTTTCGTCTTTGGATTTCGTTTTCATATGCTTCACGCTCCTTTCGAGTAAGTTCACGAGCACTGATAATACGGGTTTCATCATTCTTATATGTATGAGAAACCATCTGCAGACGTCCGGTTATAGCTGCCCCGATTGTTATGAAGCGGTCTTCATCATCGGAGTGATCCGGATCATAGATCGTAATGCCCATTATATCTTTTAAAACGGTGGCAGTCTCGTTAAAAGCGACATGATGTTTTCGTATGTTCTTTTTCTCTTTGTCAAGGTCCCATTCAAAGTCGATCATGATACCGTTAATCTTCCTTATTGATTGTAATATTGCATACTTTTCGAAATCAGTCAATTAACGAGTACAGAAATGAGAAAAGGGTGGTTGGAGTTTTGGATAGGTTGGAACGTTAAATTAGCCCGAGCGACGTAAAAAAGGGGTTAGCTGCTGAGCTAACCCCTTGTAATCATTGGTGGCGGTGCCCTGATTCGAACAGGGGACACTGCGGATATGAGGGGCTAAAAGTCAAAATTAATGAGTCAGGAGAAATGGAAATTACCTTTAAAATTAACATTATAGAAGTAATGGCAAGATTAGCAAAATAGCCTTTTCAGGCCTTATTTTTATTAAGTTGGCTCATGATTGGCTCCAACTTTGAAGGATCATATATGATTGAAAAAAGAAGTCAACATAAAACAGCGACGCAAGCGGCGCCCGTAGCGCGACGGCGTTTTTTCGGATGCCTGTTGTCTGCCTGTGTGGTGTCGGGATCGAAAAATCATCGGTCGTCCGGGGCGCGCCTTGTGCGCCCTTTGGCCTTGCTGCTGTAGGTAATAATTATAACAATGAAGAGTAATAGATGGGAAAATTTTATAAGCGGTTTAGTTTCCGAGTCGGAAATTATAGAAGATTTCAGGGAAATGCGTAGAAAGGTAGATGGTAGAGTGTTTCAGTTGATAAATGATGCAGGTGAAATTGTGACGTGTCCTATGAAGTCTAGATGGAATACCGACTATAATTATGGGGGCGCTGTTGGCAAACGTGTAAATGAGGAAATAAGATCATTGAAGGTCTTAAGGCATTTTATATTGACGGTCGATCCAGCAATTGTTGCTCAAAGGGTTCCTGATTATTGGGCCTATGGGGAAAGGGAATATATAGCTTCTATTATGGGTAGTGAGGTTACAAGATTTTTGCAAAGGTTGCAGATAAGGAAAAAGAGAAGAAATGAAAGATGGAATTTTATCGCGTGGTTTTTCGAGCTGCATCAGTCAGGGTATGTCCATGTTCATTTTATGTTTTATGGAAAGTGGGTGGCGACTTTTGAGGAAATAGCAGAATTGTGGGGTTGGTGCGCTCCTAATGGGGTGCGGTTCGCTCATAATAGAGATGGCAAGGTGGCAAAGTTCGCTAAGGGTGAGGCATTGGCGAGTTATTTGTCTCATTATCTGTCTATTGATTTGGCGGTGTCGATGTTTAAACAGGAATTTGAAAGAATAGCGGCGTTTCTGTGGTATTTCAGAAGGCGTTTATATAATTTGAGGCATAAGAGAATAAATGGAGATGGTGAGGTAACATATGGAATTCCGGGAGAAGAAAAGAAGAAAAATATAGAAGGGTGGAAGCTGTATAGGCCAGAAATTAAGGATGGTCATGGTTTTAGGTGGGCGTTTGTTGATTCAGACGGTTCTGAAAAGGTGTTTACAAGTGTTCGCAGTGCACTCAAATGGGTGAAGGACATGCCTGTGTTGTATCCAGAAAATTTGATGTGTTATGGGCTTGAGGATGGCTGCTAAGAAATCGGATAAGGTTTATCGGCCTCCATGAAATCAGTTGGGGGCGTCTCCTGTTGCAAATTAATTGATTTGTCGGTTTCAGAGTTCATTTTTTCTTCTGATGGATAAGATTCCAAATATTTTTTAGCAGTATTTCTTATTGATGACACCTCTTCTCGATGTGATTTGCACCATTGATCCTTTTCTTCGGGTGAGTAAAGCCTGTATTTTCCATCGACGGCTTTCCCTTCTATCTCACCATCGGAAACTAATGTGTCATCATAACCAACCATGAAGTTCCTAAATAGTTGCCTTAAGTCTTCACGGTTATAAATTCTATCGGGGGGATTTGTTAGCATGAACCTCTTGCCATCAGAAAAACATTCTATAGATGGAGTAATCTCGCTGACCCGAGACGGTTGTCTCCAACAATGTATCATAGCCATGACAGCTATGGCTATGATGGCCAATATAAGCAAAAATGACCCGACAATTTGAATTATGGGGAATGTTGAATATGCTGAGAAATATAAACCTATTAAAAGTGCTGCCATTATAATCAGTAGGGCTATATTGAAACGTTGAATTTGCCCAGTAAGGCTTAACGATGCTTTTAAATTACTCAAATCCCAATTCAAAATGATGCCCCTATACCAATTGAAAAGACGTCATTACCAGACTTGTTGGGTTTAAATGCATCTAAAGCTTTTGGATATTGATTGGGTCCGATAAAATAAAATTGAACGCTCTTTAGTGCTTCATGGCTAAACACAGGTTGACACATTATTAGAGAACAAGAGTGGAATTCAAAAGTGCCGCGCAGTGTTTTTAATCTGCACTTTTCAAAATAGCAATTAATGAACCGATAGCCATCGATATAAATGTCTTTATCAATAAATGCTTGGCCCGTAATATTGATCAACATTTCACCCAGTAGCCTATGTAAATTTTCTCTTTCTTGTGATCTATCTGGATCTGTAGATGGTAGATTCATAACCGGGCTCCTAAAAGTTTCTAAATGAAAGCCCCCATAAAAGTGCTTAGGACACTTTTTTTAGGAGGCTATTTGTTATCCCTCAAAGTTACACTCATGATCACTCTTCAAGTAAATACAGGTGACTAAAATAATAGATTCTTGATTCCTTCTTTCGCTTACCTCGTATAAGATATTCTTAAACATACGATGTTTACTTGATTTGTCAAGGGAATATTTTGTAATCATGAGAATCATTTTCGGTCTCGTAAGTGTGGCCTTTATGTTAACGAGAAAAATGAGACTGCGGAAGGAAAAGATATATATTGAGCAAGTACGATTATCCCCGGATGAACCTAAAAATTATTAAGTATCTATATAGATTAAGAGGAACATCTATTTTTTTTTATTCTTTTGAAAAAAAAACTTGACGAGACGGAAAAACTAACGTAGACGTGAACCGTAACCGGAGTAACGGTAATAATGGACCGGTGAGAACTATGAAAAAGAAAGACCTCAAGGACTTCGTTGATGGGTTGGACTCCCAAAAAGAAAAGGTTCAAATTGAATCGGGCACGATCTGGCTAAAAAGCTATCAGGACTTTGAAAAGGTCTCTGAGTTCTACGCCAATAAGCTAGTTAAGCCGTTTCATGCCGCTAAAATGTTAGGAGTCACAAAGACGCAGATATTGAGATTGGAAAGGGAAGGGCGTCTTAAAACATTTAGAATGGAATTTACCGATGATGTATGGAAAACCGTCCCTTTAAGCATGAAAATGTTGGTTACAAAATCTGATATATATGTATGGATTCCACTTTCTGAGATTGAGGCCTATGCAGAACAGACCGGTAAAGATTTGAAAGCAGTAAGGAGCTATTTTTTTAATGAATTCCTTGGATAGTTACCCTGAATTGATGACAGTGAAACAGGTCGCTGAATATCTTCAGGTTAGCGTTTCTTATGTTTACCGCATAAAGGGCCTTAGGACAGTCAGAATAGGCAACAGAAAGGGTCGTTTCAGGATATTCAAGAAAGACTTCATCGCATATATAAACGCATGTCCTGAGGCAGATGAGGGGGGAAAAGATGACAGTTTCAAAAAGGAAAGAAAACGGGAAATGGGGCTATCGCCTTTACTTCCGTGGAACTACGTACAGGAAGTTCGTTTACAAAATGAGGGAAGAGGCAATCCAAGAAGAAGCGGAGCTTGTGGACAGGTTGCGGAGGGAAGCAACAATAATAAGCTCGGATATGTGTCTTGTGGAGGCGGTCAATAAGTTTCTTGAACATTCCGCTAAGATCGGAAAATCAATGGATAGGCTTAGGGCTTTGTATTTTAACTTTAAAACCTTTATCCTGCCGTTTTTTGGACCGGGGAAGAAGGTTAAGGACATTACCCATAATGATATATATGCCTTTATTGATGGGCAATTAAAGAGGGATATAACAAAAAATACGATCAATCATTATGTGATTGATCTGAATGCCTTGTTGAATTGGGCGGTTAATGAGGAAGTGATAAGAAATAATCCCATGAAGAAGGTAAGCAGGAAGCATATAAAGCCTGAAAAGATCATTAAGCGTTATCATACGCCTGAACAGATACAAAAATGTGAATCAGTGTTGTCAGGTGAAGAAAGGCTTTTTTTCAGGTTTTTGAAGCTTACAGGGTCAAGATTGACTGAGGCGCTATCTGCTCAATGGTCGGATGTGGATTATGAAAACAGGGAAATCATCATAAGAGGGACAAAAACAGAAGAGTCTTTAAGGAAGCTGCCCATGTGTGAGGCGTTGGTAGCCACTTTGAAGGAATTGGAGGCTTTTAGAAATGGCTCTCCGTTACTGTTCCATCATACCGATGGAAGCCGTATATTGAGGCGTGACAAGGTTTTTAAAAGGGTGTCCGAGTTGACGGGCATTGACATATCAGCAAAGGATTTGAGGGACTACTTCGGGTCTATGGTCGCTATGGGTGTGGATGGCAATAAACCGGACATTGTGACGGTCAGTCGGATGCTGGGACATACTAATCTGATGACGACAAATAAGTATATGTACGCTTTGAAGGAAAGCATGGAAAAAGCGGTAAGTGTACTTGATGGCTTGGAAGTGACTGGCCCAAAAAGTAGCCCAAAGGGCAATAAAAAGGGGTTAGCTGCTGAGCTAACCCCTAGTAATCATTGGTGGCGGTGCCCTGATTCGAACAGGGGACACTGCGGATATGAGCCGCATGCTCTGGCCAACTGAGCTACACCGCCTTGGTGTTCTTTCTGGTTAACGGGTGCTCCTATAATAGTTCGGCCTTCTTGTCAACTCCTATTCCGCGTGAATCTTATAGGCGGCGATGACGCTCTCTCTACTCACTATGCTTCCTGAAGATGTCACCAGGGCCATGACAATTTCATCCTGACCGTCATTGTCGATGTCCTTGATCTGGTAGTCGGCCACATAACCGCCCATCTTCCGGGTTCGCCAGTTTTCCGACAGTCCCATGGAATCCCATCCGAGATTATAGAATTCACTGGCCGTGAAGATCTTGACGTTTTTGAGAATCCGGCTGGCCGTCAGATTCTTGAGGACAATCAAATCCCGCTTCCCGGTCTTGTTCATGTCATATGCCAGAATTCTCGAATTCAGGTAGGTATTATAGAAGTCAAAGTCGTTTCCCGGCATATCCTCTCCATAGGCCTCTATGTAACTGTTAGAACCGCCGAATACATCGTCGCTCTTATAGATAAATTCCTTGCTTCCCAGCATGGACTGAACAGCATAGAGGGGCTTGTCCGTTTCCTGGTAGATACACAGATAATCATAGTCGCTGAAAGAGATGATCTTTTCCGGACCATCTCCCAGGTTATCGAGGGTAAGACCGTAGATAGAGAGCCCGCGGGGTATTTTCAGTTGCTTGCCTTCCTGGTATTTGCCGCCGCTCCATGCCATGTCGTAAATAAGTGTTTCAAATGGCCGCCCTACGCCTATCTTTTGTCCCAAAACCCGAATTCCCCCGGGCTTGCTATCGATTACCCGGAAAAGCCAGGGGAGATTATCGGCAATTTTTACAAACTTTCCGTCCTTCCACTCGAGGATAAAGGAATTGACGGTGTTGAACACACTGTTCGGCCCCCGTTTTGATACCACATTGGAAACGATGATCTCCTTGACGCCATTGTTGTTGAGATCGGCGATGTCGACGCCGACGAAGTTGTTATATTTGCCGTAGCTGATCTTTTGCAGGAGCAGGCAATCAGTTCCCTTTCTCTGATAGAAGTAAACGCTGTTCTCGTCAATAACCACAATTTCGTTCAAGCCATCGCCGTTCACATCCCCGACATCGAGCCCTTTGTAGTTCGTCGGGTATTTCTGGCTCATCCAGAAGCTCTTCTTGCCGCGGGGTTGGCCGCCGCTAAGGAAATCCGGATTGATGGACCCGGTGAAGGTTGCCTTCTTACCTGTACGCATGCCGGCAATAATGAGATCTTCCCGGCCTTTTTGCGGCTCAGAAGATCCGGAAGTGGACATCTGGGGCAGGGCAGGCGTTGTGGCCGCCGTTGGGGCGGCCACGGCGGGTACGGCTGTTCCCAGGATGTGCTGATCGATTCGCTGCGCGAAGTCGCCTATTTTTACAATGACATCATCCATACCCTGGGACTGGGTCGAGATACTGACCGCCTGTTTATAAGCGGCGATATCCACCAGTTTTGCGTCGATACTGACACTGTTGCCGATCTTGGTAATACTCCCCGAGACAACGTAATCGACATTCACCTTCTTTCCCAAGGCGTAGATGTCGGCGAGGGTCATCTCTTTCACCTTGACGGTTTTCATGGCGTCGAGGACCTTGTCCTTGCTGATAACCTCGATCTTGTCGATGGAGGCAATCCGGGACGAGAGCATGTCGACAATGCCCTGCTGCACGTAATCTATGTTATCGGCGCTGTTGAGGGCAAAGGGGAGCACGGCCACGCTTTTCTTGTCCTTTGCCCACAGGGGTACTGTTATCAAGAGCATGAAGAGGAGCGCTATCAGCAGCCTCGATCCATATCTTTGAAATCGATTCATATTTTTCCCTCGTCCTTAATCGTTATTGTATTTCCTTGCATCGTAATTATTTGCGCTTACTAACATGCCGTCTTTTATTATTCAAGACGGTTTTTCATGCCTTACTTGAAGACCCACCCAGATCAGACCCAGATATTCATGGATGGCCGCTTCCATCTTGCGCAGGGAATCAGAACCTGGAAAGAAAGCCCGGGGAGGAATGCGCAACTGTTTGACGACAATGTAATCGGTTGGCGCGGGGATCGGGTCCATCCCGAATTTGCGAAACAGGGCTATGGACCGGGGCATGTGGATGGCCGAGGTCACGAGAATGAAACGGTTATGGCCGACGGCGCGGGCGATCAATTTTGCCTGATCCGCCGTATCCAGGGATTTATTTTCTTTCACCACGTCATTATCACTAACGCCCATCAACAGGGCCGTCTTCGCAAGCGTTTCACTCTCCGGGACATCCTGGAATACGGCCCCGCCGGAAAGGATAAGCCTGGAACCGGGAAGCTGACGGTGGAGCCTTACCCCTTCCAGGAGGCGGATCAGGGAACTCGGACCAAGCTGGCTGGAAAGGGGCAGGCGTGAATCGGGCAGAGAGCCCCCTCCCAGGACAACGATCCATTTGATGTCTTTGGAGGTCTTAATATTTTGGACATCGAGCAAAGGGAGGTAACGGTTTTCGAGAGATACTACGAGCTGGTCAGCCAGAAATCCGTAGCTTGCCAGGAGGAGCAGGACCGTTCCCAGGGTAATGAAGATTTTACCAAGACTTTTCCTTCTGGTCATCCACAGGAGGATCAAACCGGAAACCAGCAGGACCAGCACAATGGACAAGGGCTGAAAGAGGGGGGAGACAATTTTTTTTAATAAGAAGAGAGTTTCTGCCATCAGCGCATCAGGTTTTCCCCCGTCTCCGGGTTTCTATTGGGCAAGTCGTTAAAGGGCATGGTCAGGTGGTAGACTCCGTATTCCATGACTGCCTTGATCGGCAGGCCCGCCTTTTCATAAACTTTGAAGATAGCCTTGTTATTGGCAATAATATCTGCCGTGAACCCCAGGAGACCTTTCCCCCTGGCGACTTTCATGAGCATTTGCAGGATCAGGGACGCGATCCCCTTGCCCTGATAAGTTTCTTCCACAACAAATGCCGTATCGGCGTACGACTGGTCGGCAAGGCGGACGTACCTTCCTTCGGCGATAATCCTTTCCATCCCCGCCTCCTCGACCACCCCGACGATCGACATGACCTTGCGGTAGTCCACATTTACATATTCCTGCATCTTGGCGTGGGGCATCTGCTTTATCTCGCTGAAGTAACGGTAATAGACGGTATGATCGGAAAACCGGTAAAAAAGGCGCCGCATCTCTTCTTCGTCCGAGGGCTTGATGGCGCGAAAGTTGACGGTCAGACCGTCTTTCCAGGTCTGAGAAAAGGAGAGATCAAAGGGATACATGGCCCCCGATTCGGTAAGATAAATCTGGTCGGGGAAAAGGATATGGGCCTCTTTGGCCTGCCGGACGAGCTCCGGCCGGTCGGCGGGATGGGCGATGTCAATGAGGGCCTGGGCCCGTTCCCGGACCGTACGTCCTGACATCGAGGCGATTCCGTAGTCGGTGATGATAAGATCCAGGGCCTCGCGGTTGCTGAACTGGTTAGGGAAATCCTGCACGGAAAGCAGGATGTTCGCCTCCCCTTGCAGATTGCGACTGGGCAGGGCAAAGACGGCGCGGCCTCCCTTGGAGTGCATGGCCCCGGCGAAGAATTCCTCCGCCTGCCCCGGCCCCCCGCCCACATTACCCCGCCCGGTATGCATGGCAATATTACCAGTGAGGTCGATTTTCCTCGCCGGTAATATTGCCATCATCCGGTCGTTAAGACTGATACGGAAGTTGTCGGAGACGATGTCGATGCCCTGAAACTCAATGAGGGGATTGTTGTGGAGCCATTTCATTAGTTCCGGCGTCCCCTGGGCATAGGAAGTCAAGGATTTATTGCGGAAATATCCTTTTTTCCTGTTAGTTACAGCGCCGCTCTTCACCAGATCCATGAGGGCGTCGGTAAAGAAAAAGGTATGAACCCCCAAGTCCCGCTTGCGGAGCAGGTGTTTTCCCAGTGCCTCGAAGAGGGCTCCGGGATAGAAGGAAAGGCAACTGCCGTCGGTGATTACGGAGGCCACATGGGCGGCCACCTTGTCCATGACATCATCAATGGGCAAGCGGGGCAGGTAAATGAGGGGTTCGGAGGCGCGGACGAGGCAATCAAAATCATTGAAATGGACGAAGGTATTGCCCATCGTTCTGGGGACCTGGTCGTTGATTTCTCCCACTACAAGTGTTGCCTTCTCCATGGCGTATTTAGCGGCGTCCACGGCGACCCCCAGGCTTGCGAATCCTGCTTCATCAAAGGGAGAAATCTGAATGAACACAACGTCAACCCGGATGGCCCCCGATTCAATGAGGCCCGGGATGCGGGAGATGCGGCTGGGAATGAGGTCCACGGAACCGGAGGTAATCGCTTCCCCTGCTAACCATCCGGAATAAAACGTTTTCAGGCGAAACTTACCGGGAGCGGCCTTGGTCTGAAAGGCAAGGGCCTCGCCAAGACTGACCAATTGAATGAGTTCCAGGTCGGCAAGATTGTTTTTTTGAGTGGACATCAGGGCCTTGATGAGGGTCCGCGGTTCCGCCACGCCCGTGCCCAGAAAGATGCTCATGCCCGGGGTGATGCGCTCCAAGACCTCATCGGAGGAGACGAGTTTTTTGGTGATATCGAAATTCATGGTGATATTGGTATTCATGGTCTGTAGCGATAATTTATCCTTTCAGGCAGGTCATGTCAAATGCTCTTTTGATGATCTAGGCAAAGGACTTGACGTAATCACAAAAATTATACTACGTAAAATTTAACATTATTTATCCTCAGAGGAGCGTGTATCATGATCCCCCGTTATTCCCGAGAAAAGATGGAACGTATCTGGAGCCCCGAGAATCGCTATCAGAAGTGGCTCGATATCGAGATCCTCGCCTGCGAGGCCATGGAAAAGCTGGGACTCATTCCCGAATCCTCTCTGAAGACGATTAAGGAGAAGGCCGGCTTCGATGTGGACCGGATCGACGAGATCGAAAGGACCACCAAGCACGATGTCATTGCCTTTCTTACGTCGGTGACGGAAAAGGTGGGCGAGGATGGACGGTTCATCCACATGGGTCTGACCTCGTCGGACATTCTGGATACATCCCTGGCCGTCTTGATGCAGGAGGCCGCCGATATCCTGCTTGCAGATCTGGATGCCCTCATTGAGGTCCTGAAGCGTCGCGCCTACGAGCATAAATCCACTTTGATGATCGGCCGTTCCCATGGCATACATGCCGAACCGATTACCTTTGGCCTGAAGATGGCCCTCTGGTATGGAGAGATGCAGAGAAACCGGGAGCGTCTCCTTAAGGCCAGGGAGACCGTAAGTACCGGTAAGATTGCCGGGGCCGTGGGGACCTTCTCCTTCATCGATCCCTTTGTAGAGGAATATGTATGTGCTAAGCTGGGCCTGAAGCCGGCCCCCGTTTCTTCACAGATCGTCCAGCGGGACCGTCATGCCGAGTTTTTCTGCACCCTGGCCATTATTGCCTCGTCCCTTGACAAATATTCCCAGGAAATTAGGCTCCTCCAGCGGACGGAGGTTCGGGAGGCGGAGGAATATTTCTCCCCCGGCCAGAAGGGATCTTCCGCCATGCCCCATAAGCGCAACCCCGTCCTTTCAGAGAATCTGTCCGGCCTGGCAAGGCTGATGCGCTCCTACGCCCTGGCGGCCCTGGAGGACATTCCCCTCTGGCATGAACGTGATATCAGCCATTCCTCCGTAGAGCGGGTCATCTGCCCCGATGCGACGATCCTCCTGGATTTCATGCTCAGCCGGTTTACGGGCATGGTAGAAAAGCTGGTGGTCTATCCCGAAAAAATGCTCCAAAACCTCCAGATGACCCATGGCGTCATTTTTTCGCAGATGGTCCTCCTCAAGCTTATTGATAAAGGAATGTCCCGGGAAGACGCATATGCCGTGGTCCAGAGGCAGGCCATGCGTTCATGGGAGGAGGGAAGAGATTTCAAGGCCCTCCTGGCTGAGGATGACCAGGCGAAGAGTTACTTGGGACCTGACGAGCTTGACGCCATCTTCCGCACGGATAATTTCCTGGGAAAGGTGAATTTCATTTTTAAGCGCGTCTTTGGTAAGGAATGATGATTATTTCGCGATGATGGTGTCCCGTCGCCAGTGAACATCGTCCCGTTCGGGAAAATCGATGTTGTAGTGCAGCCCCCTGCTTTCTTTTCGCATCCGGGCACAGCGGACAATAATTGCCGCCACCGTAGCGATGTTGCGGAGTTCCAGCAGATCCCTGGTAATGACGAAATTCCGGTAATAATCATCGATCTCCCGGGAAATGAGATCGATCCGCCGGTCCGCCCTTTCCAGTCGCTTGTCGGAGCGGACGATTCCCACATAATGCCACATGCAAAGCCTGATCTCGTCCCAGTTGTGAGAGACGACAATTGATTCGTCGCTTTCCGTAGCCCCCCGGGGGTCCCAGGGGGGAATCATGATGTCTTCGTCCCGAATCTGTTCAAAATCTTTCTTAATTCTTAAGAAAGCCCGATGGGCGAAGACAATCGCCTCCAGAAGGGAATTGCTGGCTAAACGATTGGCCCCGTGCAGTCCTGAACAGGCCACCTCGCCAAAGGCAAAAAGCCGGTCGATGCTCGTCTCTCCGTGCTCGTTGATCATGACGCCGCCGCAGAGGTAATGGGCGGCGGGGACGACGGGTATGGGATCGGTGGCCATATCGATGCCATAAAGGAGGCATTTTTCGTATATGTTCGGGAAGCGGGTCATCACAAAATCACGGTCCTTATGGGAGATGTCCAGGAGGACATAATCGTCTCCCGATTTCTTCAGTTCCGTATCGATGGCCTTGGCCACTACATCCCGGGGGGCAAGACTCTTCATGGGGTGATATCTTTCCATAAAGGATTCGCCGTTTTTGAGCCTCAGTATCGCTCCTTCGCCACGGACGGCCTCGCTGATCAGGAAGGATTTAGCGTCGGGATGAAATAGGCAGGTGGGATGAAACTGGATGAATTCCATGTTGGCTATTTGAGCGCCGGCCCGATAGGCCATGGCAATCCCGTCGCCGGTGGCGATATCGGGATTGGTGGTTACCAGATATACCTTGCCGCAGCCACCGGTTGCCAGGATTACATATTTCGCCTTGAAGGTGTGAACACGATTATTATTGAAATCGAAGACATAGGCGCCGATGCACCGGTTTGCTGAAATATCGGTCCGGCCGGTGACGAAGGATTCCATGATAAGATCGATGGCGATGAAGTTTTCATAGATGTGGACGGTTTTTTTACGGCTCGCGTGTTCATTAAGGGCCCTTTCTATCTCCCGGCCCGTCAGGTCCTTGGCATGGAGTACCCGGCGCCGGGAGTGACCGCCTTCCCGACCCAGATCGTAGCGACAGTTGCCGCCGCTTTCGTCTCTGGTGAATTCCACTCCCCATTGAACGAGCTCCTTGACCCGCTCCGGACCTTCCTCCACGACGAAACGGACGACATCTTCCTTACAGAGATCGGCCCCGCAACTGAGGGTATCCTGAATATGGGAGGCAAAGCTGTCTTCCTCGTCCTGGACGGCGGCGATGCCGCCCTGGGCGTAGTTGGTGTTCGATTCGAATTTCCCCTTTTTTGTCACTACGGCCACCGTCCCCAGCTCTGCCGCCTTGATGGCGAAACTGAGGCCGGCGATGCCGCTGCCTAAGATAAGAAAGTCAGTTTGAGTCTCCATAATACATATCGCCTCAAAAGGTATTTACAACTCTGCGGAATTTCTATATACCTCCTCTGTTGTTTTGTAAAAGGAAATGAATGGGGAGGTTTCATGCTGATTTTGGGGATTGAATCATCCTGTGATGAGACAGCGGCAGCGGTCGTCCGGGATGGAAACCGGGTCCTGTCCAATGTCATTGCCTCACAGGTTAAAGTCCACGGGAAATATGGCGGGGTCGTTCCGGAGATCGCCTCGCGAAAACATACGGAAGCGATTATACCGGTGATTCTTCAATCTTTGGAAGATGCCGGGGTTGGTCTTTGTGATATTGAAGGAATCGCCGTGACCAGAGGACCAGGCTTGATCGGTTCCCTCCTGGTCGGCCTATCGACGGCCAAGGCTATCGCCTTTGCAAGCGATCTGCCTATAGTTGGCGTCAATCATCTCGAGGGCCACATCGCCGCCGCGCTGCTCCTCGCAGCCCCTCCCGCTTTGCCCTTTGTGGCTCTGGTCGTTTCCGGGGGTCATACTAATATCTATCTGTTTAGGGATTTCCAGGACTGTACCTGTCTGGGACAGTCCCGAGACGACGCCGCCGGTGAAGCCTTTGACAAGGCGGCAAAACTGCTGGAGATAGGTTATCCCGGGGGTGTGGTCATCGACCGTATGGCCAAACAGGGCAATCCCGGGGTCATTGCCTTTCCCCGGGCCATGCGGGACAGTCTCGATTTCAGTTTCAGCGGTGTGAAGACATCCCTCCTCAACATGGTTAAAAAACAGGGGCGTCTCTTTACGGAAGCAGAATTGCCAGATGTCGTTGCCGGTTTTCAGGAGGCCATTGTCGATGTGTTGGTGCAAAAAACCATGAAGGCGGCAGAAGGGGCCTCCATAACAAGGGTTGTCGTCTGCGGCGGCGTCGCGGCCAACAGCCGCCTGCGGGAACGTTTTTATCAGGATGGGAAGGAAAAGGGGATAGAGGTCTTCATCCCGCCTCCCGTTCTCTGTACGGACAACGCCGCGATGATCGCCGTCGTCGGCGAGCAACTCCTGACGAGGGGAAAACGGGACGGCCTGGATCTGAACGCTGTTTCGCGCTGGCCTTTAGAACTCCGGTCATGAATATCATAAAAAAGCGAAGCAAGGAATTTTACCACCGATTTATCAGTCTGAAGGGAGAACCGGCAAATATTGCCATGGGGATGGCCATCGGCGTATTTATCGGCGTGACGCCGACGATTCCTTTTCATACGGCCATGATTATTGCCGTGGGCGTCCTCTTCAAACAGAATATCACTGCCGGCTATCTGGGGTCATGGCTCATTTCCAATCCGGTGACCATCCCCGTGTTATATTTCTGCCAATATGAACTGGGGAGTATTATCCTCGGTTTGCAAAAAAGCACCTGGGCGCTGAATGATTTTTCCCTTGAAGGCGTGATGAATCTGGGCTGGCATATCCTTTTTCCGCTTCTGACCGGCGGCATCATTACGGCCCCCTTCTTTGCCGTTACCGCCTATTTTCTTACCCGTCGTTTTGTCGTAGTCCTTAGAGAAAGGAAACGTCCTTGATTTCATCCGGAAAAATCCTGAAGAAATACCAGGTGCAGCCCCTTAAACGTCTCAGTCAGTCTTTTTTAAGGGATGACAATGTCGCGAGAAAAATCGTCCTGGCGGCGGACCTCCAAAAAACGGACATCGTTCTTGAAATCGGCGCCGGGCATGGCATTCTTACCCGACTATTGGCCCCGGAGGTTCGACAGGTGATCGCCGTAGATATCGACCCGGCGATGATTGCAATCCTGGAAAAGGAACTGGTGAAGGGACAGGAGGGGAAAATTCGTGTCATCCTTGCGGACATCCTCAAAATGGATCTTGCCGGATTATGCGAGGGGCTTCCGGGGCAGCAGCTCAAGGTCATCGGGAACATTCCCTACGCTATCTCGACGGAGATACTGTTTCATCTGCTGGCTCATCGCCGGATGATTTCACAAACTGTCCTCATGGTCCAGCGGGAAGTGGCGGACCGTCTGACGGGTCTACCCGGAACAAAGGCCTATGGCGTCCCAACGGTTTTGCTCTCCATGCATGCCCGATTGGTAAAGCTCTTCGATGTCTCTCCCCAATGCTTCTATCCGCGACCACGGGTAACATCATCGGTCATCTCTCTTACGTTTCGGGAGCGCCCCCGGGTGGATTTATTGGACGAGGTGTTTTTTACCAGGATCGTCAAAGCGGCCTTTTCCAGTCGGAGAAAAACATTGTGGAATAATCTGAGAAGCGCCGCCTGGCTGCGTGTGGAAGCTGACGAGATAAAAGCGGTGTTGGCTTCCTGTGGACTTGACGAACAGATTCGTGGCGAAGCCCTCCCGGTAGAGATCCTTGGCCTATTGAGCAATAAGCTATTTGCGGCTTCACAATAAGACGACTATGCCGTCAGGTTCCCGGACTATGACTGGTCGCCCAACGAACGCAAGGGGGCGCCATGACTAAGGAAATGAATAGCTCCGTCCCCAATAGACATATGGGATCGATCTTGAAAGCCATCATCGTGGCAGCAATCGTCGTCGGTGTCCTCCTGGCGGCCAGGCACTTCAATTTGCAGCAGCTATTTCGTGACGCTCTGGCGTGGATCGATGCGGCCGGCTCCATCGGCCCCCTTGTCTTCTTCGGGCTCTATATCGCAGCCTGCGTGCTCATGCTGCCCGGATTGATCCTGAGCCTGGGGGCGGGCGCGGTCTTCGGGGTTATCAACGGCTCTTTGCTGGTCTCACTTTCCTCCACGGCTGGAGCAACGGCTGCTTTCCTGGTCGGGCGTTACTTGGCGCGGGACCTGGTAGCCCGCCGGGTAGCGGGGAATGCCATGTTTAGCTCGATAGATGAGGCCGTTGCTTCCGAGGGATGGAAGATCGTCGGCCTCACCCGGCTGTCACCGGTCTTTCCTTTCAACCTCCTCAACTATGCCTTTGGATTGACGCGCGTGTCCCTCCGCGATTATGTGCTGGCCTCTTGGATTGGGATGATGCCCGGCACGGTAATGTATGTCTATCTCGGTTCGCTGGCCGGCAGTCTGGCGGAGCTGGGGGCGAAGGAGGGCGGACGCGCCCGCTCGCCTGCTGAATGGGCGCTTTATGCCGTCGGCCTGATTGCCACCGTGGCGGTCACCGTGGTCATAACGCGCATCGCCCGCCGCGCCCTTAGCCGCCGTATGAAACCGGTGGCGGAAGGGAAGAAAATACCTTGACGGTATTTATTCTGTCAAGAAACAGGATCGGCGTGCCCCTCAGCCGAATAGTTCCGTCAGGGCCTTGCCCGCCGTATCCCGGATCGACTCGTCGTAAAGGGAAGACATTTCATTCGCCTCGGGATTGATCTCAATACAGCGCGCGTTGTTCTCTTTTGCGAATCGTGGGAAACCCGCCGCCGGATAGACAACACCGGAAGTACCGATACTCACGAAGAGGTCGCAGCAGCGGATTGCGGCTATGGCCTCGCTCATCACGCCCTGGTCGAGCATGTCACCAAACCATATGATATCTGGTCTCAGCCAGGCCCCGCATTTTTCACATTTGTAGCTTTTATACTTTTCGCCGATGTCCTCTGATATGCCATCGTAAGGGCACCTCAAACGCCAGAGACTCCCGTGCAGCTCGATGACGTTCCCGCTTCCCGCCCGTTGATGCATTCCGTCGATATTCTGCGTCACCACTGTCATCCGCGGGTGTTTCTTCTCCAATGTGGCGATTGCCGTGTGTCCGGGGTGAGGTTTGCAGGCGAGGACCGCCGCACGTCTCAATTCATGGAATTTTAGGACTTTCTCCGGATTGCCATCAAAGGCATCCTGGCAGGCATACTCCTCCCAGCGGTACTGATTCCAGACGCCGCCGTGTCCCCGATAAGTGGGAACGCCGCTTTCAGCCGACATCCCTGCGCCGGTGAAAAAAACGATGTGCTCATATTGCTCAGGATCAATTGTTTTCATGTATTCAAACCCCAAGATGGAGGCTACCACGACTCCTCATGTTTCGCAATAACAACAGGAAATTATATCAAGCAAAAAAACTTGACATAAATATCGATATTGATACTACAAAGAACAAATCCGCATATCATGTTCCTGTCTGGGTTTGAGGAATACCCTTTAAAAGTAGCGACAGAGTATGGGGTCAGAAGATGAGCAAGGAGACAAGATGACATTTCAAGAATGTATCGACTTTATGAAAAGAAACCCCAACGGCTTTCTTGCAACAGCAAGCGGGGATAAGCCACATGTCCGTCCAATGACTGTCTGGCTTGCTGATGAAACAGGGATTTGTTTCTACACATCCCGAGTCAAACCCCTTGTATCACAGCTTGAAAAGAACCCCAACGTTGAAATAGCGTTCCACCAGCCTGGTACACCACCGGATATCGGCTCTATATTAAGAATCTCAGGCCGCATAGAGTTCGTTGAAGACATGGCAATACGTACCCGTCTCTATGAGACATTTTCCTGGTTGAAAGCGATCGGGACCGGAAGACCGGACAGCCCGACTATTGTCGTGTTCAGAATCGTGCAGGGTCAGTTCAACTATTGGACATGGGAAAATAACGTCAATCCGGGGCCATGGGTTGAATTTCCGTAAAAGCTCCGTAGAATACGGTTCAGCTTTCTTTCCATTATCAAGGCATTGAGGCTAGTGATAATTTTAAGTATAACAAATACAAATCGATAAACCCCAGATACTGAGGGATTATTGAATCCCGGTCGAAACATGCGACTTTTGGCATTGCTTTTTCTTCGATGCGCAGAGGGACTTGGATTCCATTGGTTCCGATGAAATCTACACCTTTCTGGAAGCGCTAACGCAGGATCTTGCAAAATCCACTGGAAGACTCCGATATGCCCAGTTAAAAGCCTTTTATAACTTCATCATCGACCGATGTTCACTCAACATGAGGAATCCGTGCAATACGGCACTGCTCAGAAAATCCTATCGAACGACAAAGCAGGTATCACGCAAGATTCTTGAACGGGAAACGGTGGATGAGATGATCTAAAATACAAAAGGACAGAGAGACCGGCTGATATTGGAACTTCAGTCTAGGTGCGGATTAAGGATTGGCGAATTGCTGAAGGTAAAAGTGTCGAATGTTTCAGACAGAACCATTACCCTGCGAAATCCGAAATCTGGTAAAGAAACAGAACTGGCCTATATGCCGGAGAACGTTTCAAAAAAGCTGTCAAAGTATATCAAGGATAATTCCCTGCAATCTGATGACCGTCCATTTCCAATGTGTTATTCAACAGCAAGAACTCTTGTCAGGCGGCGGGGAGCAAAAGTAAATGTCCGTATTTCGCCCCATGATCTCCGGAGATACTCGGCCACTTATGCAAGCAGAAATGGTGTGCCCATGGAAGTCGTATCGAAGGTTATCTTGAGGCACCAAGATTTAAAAACCACGCAGGTCTAGCTCGGCAAGATCAGCGATTCCGAAGCGATCCGATGGATGGACATTCTGCATGGGAAATAGGATTGTCCGAGTGTTACCATTAGAAGTACAGAGGTCTTTGGGGTTATAAATTAGAGCCATGACGTTCCGATATAAAATGTTCCTACAATATTTGCGTTGACAAAAAATACAAAATAATTATGGTGTAATTATGATTATCTTTTCATGGGACAACAGGAAAAATGATGCCAATAAGAAAAGGCATGGGGTTTCATTCGACGAAGCCAAAACAGTGTTTTATGATGAGAACGCCATCAGGTATTTTGATCCTGACCACTCGGATGATGATGATAGGTTTTTAATGGTGGGGTTGAGCAATAAGCTCAGAATTCTTATCGTATGCCATTGTTTCGGAGAAGAAGATTCAGTCATAAGGATTATCACAGCCAGAAAAGCCACCAAGAGCGAAGAAGACAATTATTGGAGAGAAAGAACATGAGAAAAGAATATGATTTCAGCAAAATGAAAAGGCAGAAGAATCCTTATATGAAGGAATTAAAGACCCAGGTTACCATTCGTCTCGATAAGGAAACCGTAGAGTATTTCAAAGTGTTAGCTAAAAATACTGGTATGTCATATCAGAATCTGATTAACTTATACTTGAGGGATTGTGTCGAAATGAAGAAAGAACCCATAATACAATGGTCTCACCCCACGGGCAATTCGTGAAACTTCTCATCCGTGGAGGAAGTATTGCTGCCGGTTACAGTGTTGCCAAGAATTATGTAGATATCATGATGGAATCTCTCTTGAATCAAGGGATCGAAGTGATTAACCGATCGAGATATAGAGAGACAACTTTTGACGGTGTTGACAGATTCTACCAGGACATTGATTTCTTTCAGCCTGATATTCTGCTCATCCAATTCGGTATCGATGATGCCTTCCAGTGTGTCTACCGCTCTGAGTTTCAGGAAAATCTTGTTCAGATGATCAGGTTGGCACGTGTACGTTTCAATCCGATCGTTCTTTTGGCTACTTCGCATACTTTCGATGACCCCTGTGATATGGATACTGTTAATATTTTTTATAGGTCTTTGAAGATTGTGGCTTCAGACATGAATTGTGAATTAATTCCAGTACATCACTACTGGGCAGGTTATCTTGAGGAACATGCCCTAAGAAATAAGGATCTTGTTCTATCAGATCCCAGGTATCCAAATGAGAGGGGACATCGAATTATTGCAGAAGCTGTGATGAAGGGGTTGAGCAAAATCATTGAAAACCCATCTAAGGTCAGAACCAGAAATATCGCTTCAACACAGAATGAATAATGCCCTTCAAGTGGTTATCAATAAAGTATTTCATTGACTTCTTGGCTCATTAGGGCCAGAATAAGCAGAATTGAACAAGGCACTGTCAATCGGTTAACGCAACCAATTTGAACCCTTTTAATAAGGGTGATGCCATGGAGAGATTATCGAAACCCCGTTTCTCAAAAAGAGAGTGGGGTTTTGTGTTCAATTGATACATGGGAAGTGGACTCATGGAAAATAATCATTCGCATGAAAAGCATGGAGAATTTGGCTCGAAGATGTCTCTGTCGGAAAGTAAGAGGCTATCCCACCTTTCCGGCATTAAGGTTGTGAAGAAAGGGAAAATACCCGCTGACATTCAAGCAAGCGGAGAAATTTATGATCTATTGACTCTACCTACATTTACATTATGTGCATGCTATCTCGGATATGCGAATTATAAAATACTGAAGGAAGAAAAGGTTGATATTCCTATCGGCTTGATCTGGGATCTGTTTAACTTTACGTCCGGTCTAACCCTAACCATCGGCAGGCAAATAATGGACCGGCATATGATGATTATTGAGAAGTCTTTCGAGTTGCTTGGATTCCATGCGGATCTTTCAATCAAAGATCAAGATATCGTTGTCATTGATGGAATTTCAAAGATTGCGGACAGGGAGAGTGGTATAACGAGACACATTGGATTCAACGAAAAAGGCATAAATCCGGTCATTTTTTCACAGATGTTGATGCGCGCTCTACAAAATAGCTTTTGAATGCATCCTCTTTGCAACTATAGGAATTGAGCGCTTAGAAAGGGAATCATCATGGACGATCTGTTTACAAAAAAAGTGCGGGCGGCGGCAGTGGCTGGATGGTGGACAGTGTTAATCGCATACTGTATCCTGCTGATTCAATGGTTTGCTTATTTGCTAATTATACCCAGGCAGCCTTCAGTAATGCTTTTCTTTTGGGGTGAAAGCGTTACCTGGCAGGAAATCCGCACTATCTGGCTGTGGGCAATGGTGGCATATAAGCTTGGCGTCGCCATGATGATATTTGTCGTCATCTGGCTGACACTTTGGGCAAGACAACTGGCAAAAAAATAGAGATGGAAGGTTGAAGAGAAAGAGTGGACGGCATAAGGAGTCTGCCGTAAAGCCCTTGAAACAGTATTATCCCGATTAAATACAGGAGAAAGCCAATGCTTAAATACGAATTAAATCGCGCGGAGAGTATATTGATTATTATGCCTAGTGGCCCCTTGGAATCAGTAGATTTCGAAAAATTGATCCAAGAAGTT
>JBAYKV010000006.1:0-31812 GCA_041664405.1 Syntrophales bacterium | reverse complement strand
CTTTTCCGTCTGGCCGAAGGCGTGATGTTCGCTGATATAGCCATAGGATGTCTTGTCGGCGGGGATGGCGCAACCCACGGAGGCGGCGAGAAGACGCTTAGGTTCGTTACTGCAGGCCCTGCTCATGACGCAGAAAGTGATCGCTCCGGGGACAAGCATGGTTAGCCCCTGAGCCCGGGAGATCATTTTAGATCCCGGGGGAAAGATACTGGAGACCTGGACGAGATTACACTTCTCAATGCCCGCATCCCGTAGCGCCCGTTCAAAGGAATGGAGCTCATCCTTATGAGTGCCTACCCCTTTGGTGAAAAAAACCTTCTTAGGAACAAGGGTTCTCATTGCCAACCCCTCCTTTGCCCAATGTAATATTGACGCCGTGCTTATCAGGTTGTTCCGGTCGTGTCAATGAAGAGAAAAATATTTTGTTCATCCCCCCGCTGTTTGGGGGAACGCCGTATTGTCGTACAGATATTCCATCTTTTCCTTGTGCTTGAGTTCCTCCTGGGCCATACGCAAAAGGAGTTCCCTGACCTCCCCGGAGGGATGGATGTCGGCGAGTTTCTTGTAGAAGTTGTAGGCGCTGAGTTCCCGATCGGCAGCCGCCAGAAAAACATCCTTGGCCTGCGATGTTTTCTTGATTTCCGGTTTTCCTGAGAATTCTTTGATTTTGGCTGCCGTTTCTTCTGAGACGGTCATGGCATTTTCCGGATAAACGCCGTCCCGGTATTTGATTAGATAGTCCCGGTGTTTTTTTTCTTCATCTGCCAAAAAAACCAGCGTATTCTTGGCGACCTTGTCTTCAACGGTGTTGTAGAGGTCCATGTAAAACCGGAAGGCCTCTTCCTCATTTCTGATGGCCTTTCCCAGAATCGCTTCCAGACTCTTGTTTTTCATGCAAATTGCCCCCCGAATGGTCAAATGTTACCGGTTGGTTGGCGGCCCATCAACGATGGGTTTCTATAAGCCTCACGTACCGCCGTAACCGACAGTTACCTTTTCCCCCTCCACGATGACGGGTACCTGACGCTTCCCTCCGGAAAGCCTCAACATCTCCTGAAGCCCGGAGGCATCCTTTTTCACATCCACATAGACAGCCCGGTTACCATAGGCCGACCGGGCCTGGTCCGTGTAGGGACAACCGTTTTTGCCGTAAATCAGTACCTTGCTTTCCATTTATGCGCCTGCCTTTCAGTACTCCGTCAGGTGCGACAGGCCTCTTTCCCCCACCAGAATAATGCGCGTATGGCTGAGGCGGGAGGAAATAATTTTGGAAATAGCCTTCATCACCTTGTAGCCCAGGTCACAGTCTTCATCCATAAGCCCCCGCAGCTTTGCCGCATCGAGGGCAATCAATTTGGAGTTGTCGATGCATAAAGCCCCCAAGGTATAGATGTAAGGCTCAACGACGGCGGACCAGCCCATGGTTTCACCCCGGGCGATGGTATCCACCGTCACCTGCATTGGCGGCCGATGGGGTCCAAGGTAGGACTCGATGGACATGATCACTTTCCCCTCCAAGAGGATGTAAAGGCTTCGCGCCGGATCGCCCTTTTTATACATCTGGCTTCCTGCTGCGTAGGTCTCCTCTGCGGCGATTGAGGACAGTCTCTCCAATTGCTCATTCGTGAAATCCTTGAAAAAAATAAATTCTTTCAGCATGTTTGCAGTAACCATAGAACACCTCCCTTGGAAATAGTCTCATTTGGCTATGATATTATCAAGATTCTTTCGAGAATGCTATAAATAATTAATGGTCTTCCCTTGATAATATCGATTGCCGAATACGGGGAAAAAGCTTACCATTAATTATGGTAGGACTGAAGAATTGCCGGTACATTTATCTGAAATATTTTCTATGCTTGCTCAGAGCAACTCCCTGCGGCCTGTTTTTCGCGGTCTGTCTGGCTCTCGGGTTGTCCGGGTGTAACAGCAACCCGGATGTCATCAGAGATATCCGGGAATTTAGTCAGGATCACTTTTCTTATGTGGACAAGGCGCAATGTGAGCGTCCACTGGTGAGTCCGACTTGGCAAAAAAAGATGGATGAGCAGTACCGGACAAATTTTTTCATGCCCTGGCACCAGGCAACTTCGCGTTTTTCGAAGACTGACGTAGAACAGGCATGGATAAAGTTAAAAAATGATGCGCAGGATGGGAAAAAAAACAGCAGGCGCCGTAAGGCCTGGATTGGAAAGATGGCTGCCAATGCCGGACTCCTCTCTTATCCCAATGCGTCCGTAAAGGCGATAACCACCGGTGTGGCCCATTTGCGTCATCTTCCCGTAGCCAAGGCCGTTTATTTTCGGACGGCCCTTGCCGGTGAAAAAAACAGCCCTTTTGATAAGCTCCAGGTTTCGTCTATTGCCCCCGGCACGCCCGTATATATCTCCCACGTTTCCAGAGACAAAGCCTGGGCGGTGGTTGAGACCGGTTATGCCTTGGGCTGGATGCCTTTGAAGGAACTGGCTGTCGTTACACCCGAGTTTATCAACCGCTGGGAGCAGGGACCTCATGCTGCTGTCATTCGGGACAAAACGCCGATTTATGATCAAGATAAAGGTTTCCTTTTCCGAGCCTCTTTGGGGTCCATGTTCCCGAAAGCGGCGGAAGGCGGAGGAACAGTGGAAATCCTCGTGCCCGCACGGGGAGAGCAGGGACAGGCGGAAATGCGTAAGATTGCCCTGCTGAAGGAGACAGCGGTGACGAGGCCCATCGCCTTGACCCCCTGTCGTTTGGCGTCCCTGGCCAACGAGCTGATCCGTGAACCTTACGGCTGGGGCGGGCTGCGAAACAACCGCGATTGTTCCTCCATGATCCGTGATCTTCTTGCCCCCTTCGGTATCTGGCTCCCCAGGCACTCTGCCGACCAGGCAAGCGAGGGTGGGCTCTACGTCGATCTTTCCAACCTTTCCGTAGCAGAAAAAAAGAAGCTGATCCTTGCCCGGGGGGTACCCTATCTAACCCTCCTGTGGCTGAAGGGACACATCATGCTCTACATTGGCTCCCGAAACGGTGAACCCCTGGTCTTTCATAATTTCTGGAGCGTCAGGACGATGAGCGAGCGGGGACAACAGGGCAGGAAAATCGTGGGTCATGCAGCGATCACGACCCTTTATCCCGGGAGGGAATTCAACGGCATGGAGCCGCCGGAAGGGGTGTATGCACGGTATCTGCTGGGGATGACCCTGATCGTTCCTGCGGACCAACTGTCCTTTCTTACTCCGGGAAGTGGACATTGAGGGCAGGGTGTGCGGCAAATTTAAGGCTAGATCACCTTGTAAAAGAAAGAGATATTTGATATCCTGAACCTGTCCGTAGAGGGCATAAAGGAGGAAAGACAGATGGCGACCCAGGCAAATGACAATCACGAAGAAAAGATCGTGGTTATTGTGGATGAGGACCTCCAGGATCTGATCCCTGGGTATCTGGAGAATCGTCTTAAGGACATTACGGCGATTCGCGAATCCATTGCGCAGGGAGATTACGAAGCGATTCGTTCCATCGGACATAAGATGAAAGGCTCCGGAGGCGGGTATGGGTTCGATGAGATTACCAACATTGGCCGGGAAATAGAAGAGTCGGCAAAAATTGAGCACAGAGAAGAGATAATCAGGCAGATGGAGGCGTTAAAAACATACCTGGAACGGCTGGAAGTCGTTTACCAGGCCTGAGGTGAGATGGCGATGAGCGAAGAAAAAGATAATAAATACGTCTTGGTGATTTCTGCTGATCTGGAAATGCGGGATGGCTTAAAGGATATTTTTCTCGGCACCCCGTGGACGCTAATTGAGGCCTTGAACCCCCATGCGGCACTACAGCGGGCAGGAGATAAACCCCCGGTTCTCATCCTCATAGATACTTCTTTTTCCGAAATGGAGCGGAGCCATATCCTTGAGGTTTTTAAAGGCCATGACGACCTGCGGACAAAGCCTATTGTCCATATTACCGCCGAAAAGGGATGGAAAGGTTACATCGAGAAGTGGGTTATCAATGGTTTTGATACGGAGGAGGAAACGTCGACAAGAGAAGGCTTCCTTGCCATAGTGCGCCAAATGCTCGCGCTCTCCGGGAAAGAGGCTGCCAAGGAGGCGCTGTCTTATCAAAAAATTATTGACGGACGGTTGCTGAATCCCGATTTTGGTAAATTTAAAAAATACCTGGCGGAGCGTTTTGCCCGCTCCGATGAGGAAAGGCAAGGGCTGTTGAAGGTGAAAATCGACAGTCTTTATGCACTGGCGAAAATCGTGAGTATGCAGGAGAGGGATGTTGCCAGCCTCATAGCTGAATTTCTCCACTTGCCCCACGTCACAATTTTCAACTACGAAGACGTTCAATCCCAGATCCTGCCCATCGACTTCTGCCAATGGAATGTCGTTGTTCCCGTTCTTGACGAAGAAGGCAGACCCGCCTTTCTTCTCAGCAATCCTTTTGACTGGGAGCTTCTCGATGTTTTGAAAAAAAATACGCCAGCCGATCAGCTCTTACGCTTGATCGTTACCGATCCTCAGCTTATCCGCGCCCTCATTGATCAGCAACCGGTTCAGAATAGAAAGAAATCGGCGACAGACGGAAGCGGCGAGCCGTTGGACCCGATGGAGGGGGCAGAAGAAGATATTCCCGTTATGACCAAGGTGATCGAAAATGTCGGGCCGATTACCGATGCAGAGATAGAAAAGCGTCCCATTGTCTATGTCTCCAACAATATTCTTTATACGGCGGTTATCGAACGGGCGAGCGATATTCATATCGAGCCCAAAGAGAAGGAGACCGTCGTTCGTTACCGCATCGACGGCGACCTTAGGGACATCTTTCATCTGAAAAAACAGACAGGGACCATGGTCATCTCTCGCCTCAAGGCCCTGTCCGGGATTGATATTACGGAAAGAATGAAGCCTCAGGATGGGGCAGTGGAAGTCATTATCAGTAAGAGGACCTTTAAACTCCGTCTGGCGACAACATCAACGCCGAGCGGGGAAAGCCTGATCATAAGAATCCTCGAACCTGCTGCCAAACCCAGGGGCTTGAGCGAGCTCGGCATGACCGACATCCAGGCCAAGACGATGGCCGATTTCTCCACCCGTCGCTACGGCCTGATTCTGGTGGTCGGGCCGACCGGTTCCGGAAAGACAACAACGATCTATAGTTTTCTGTCCCACGTGGATACGAAGTCCCGAAGTCTCATCTCCGTCGAAGATCCTGTGGAATACCGGATTCCCAGCGCCAATCAGCAGCAGGTCAACGACAAGGCAGGAGTTACCTTTGACGCCCTCCTCAAGTCGTCGGTCCGTCAGGATCCGGATATCCTCTATCTGGGAGAAATTCGTGACACCTTCTCGGCGAGGATATCCGTCGATTTTGCCAGCACCGGCCACATGACCATTTCGACCCTCCATACCAACAATGCCACGACGGCCATTTTCCGCCTCGAACGCCTCGGCGTCGTTCGCGAGGTCATGGCCGAGGCCCTCCTGGGCATCATCGCCCAGCGGCTTTTAAAAAAGTTGTGTCCCCATTGCAAGCGGATCGAACCGATAACGTCAGCGGAAGCGGAGATGCTGAGTCCCTTTACCGACGATCTTCCCGCCCAAGTCGCCCATCCCGTTGGCTGCCCACAATGCCGGGACGGCTATTTCGGCCGGGAAGGACTCTACGAGATCATCGCCTTCGATCCGGAGTTGCTGGAAAAAATTCGCTCCGGGATGCTTATCTCCGAACTGAGGGAATTCCTGCATCGCCGGGGAGACTATCTCATCAGTCACCATGCCGTTCAGAAGGTGAAGGACCTCATTTTTCCGGTAAAGGATGTCTATGAAAAGGTCCTGGTTGAGGAGATACGGAGCCCCGCTAAGGAAGAAGAAATTGCAGAGGACAAAAAAGAGACAGCCGATCGACCGGCAGGGGCCGCCTCGATCCTTGTGGTAGAGGACGATCCGGATAACCAGTTGCTCATCTCACGAATCTTGACCAATCAGGGCTATGATGTGTCCGTAGCCGGCGACGGCATCGACGCCCTGATGGTGCTGGCAAAAAAAGAATTCGATCTGATCTTGTCGGACATCAATATGCCCAATCTCGACGGGTTCAAATTTTTGGAGATCATTAACCAGAAGGGGATCAAGGCCCCCGTGATGTTTCTTACGGCCAGATTGGAAGAGGACGACGAAGTAAAGGGTCTTGAATTAGGGGCCCTGGATTACCTGAAGAAACCGATTAAAAAAGACGCCTTGTTGATGCGGGTCAAAAGGGCGCTGGGAAGACGCTGAGCCGAATTGATTGAGAGAAAGAAACAGGGAAAGAAGATGAAGAGGGATAACCGGGGATTTACCCTGATTGAGATGATCGTCGTTATTGGGGTGATTATTGTCCTGCTGGCAATTAGCGCCCCACTGATGAGCGCTTATCTCGAAAGAGGCCGGACCACAACTTGCCTTTCCATGCGCTATAATACGGAAAAGGCGGAGCATGTCTATATAATGGAGAAAAACGCGCCCAGCGCGAGCTTCGCCGACCTCGTCAACGCCGGACTGCTAACCCGGGAACCGACTTGCCCCAGCGGCGGCAACTATGTCTGGTTGCAGCGGACGCCGCAGCCGATCCTCGGTTGTTCCATCCATTACGCCACCATCCCCGCCGGGGAAACGGCCAATGTACTGTTTGCAAGTAGTTTTGACAATCAGAGCGGCCTGAAAAAACTCATGGGGAATTGGAATACAGCTAACGGTACGTTGAACAATAAACCCGACCAGGAGAATCGCATCGCCTTCGGCGATACCGCCTGGACGGATTACGAGATCAAAACCAGCGCCGTCCTTACCGAAGGAAATGGTTACGGCATTTACTATCGCGCCGATGGAAACCCCAACATCACGGGATACGTTTTCCAATATGATCCCGGGCTCGGAAACATGTTCGTGGTCAGAAAGGTTGTCGGCGGCGTCGAACAGTCGCCCTTCCAGACCGTCTCCATGCCGGCGAGTCTTCCTATTTACAACCAGTCCCATGACATCAGCATTACCGTTGTCGGGGACCATACAGTCATAAAAGTGGACAACCAGCCTATCATGGATTTTAGGGACAGCAGCTTTGCTTCCGGTTCCGGGGGGTTCCGGACCTGGGGCTCCACAGCGGCGACTTTTGATAATCTGAGTGTGGTGCAGAAGTAAAGAAAGTGTGCAGTGAGTGGACATCTGGAAAAATGGCGGAGCTCGTTTGGAATGACTCTTTACGAAGCCGACCGGAGATGAGAAAAGGTTATGGAAGATCAGGATAAACAAGAAAAATACTGCCAGGGTTGCGGCAATCCCATAGTTGGCGGCAGCGGTGAGGAGCCCGGTCGGGAGCGTGATGTCTATTGCCGCCAGTGTCAGATCGATAAGGCGGAAGAATATATCAAAGACGCGGCGATCGAAACGCCAAAATTAAAGCGGCTGCGGGAAACTACGCTCTGGAAGATCGTTATGGTCCTTATCCTGTTTGTTTGTATGGGAATCGTTGCCTATCAGTACCCACAGTTCCTGTTGGCCTTTAAGGAACCGAAACCGGTGCGCATGGGAACCTATGCGACCGATGCCGCTACTGACAATTGTATCAAAAACCTATGGCAGCTTGCCTATGATCTCCAGCAGGGCAAAAAAAGGATTGATCCTGCGATAGTCTGTCCGGCGGCCGGAAAGCCTTATATCGTCATTCAAGGACCAAATCCGGAAGTCCATTGCCCGAATCCGGGGGCTCACGGTTTCCGTGATATCGCGATCTCGAAGAATAATCCCGTTCCGGAATTGATAAAATAGCCATAAATATATTCCTTCAGGGGATACCAAAGGCTATTATGATATGATCGAGTGAGATTTGACACGACGTTAATATCGTCGGCAAAACATTAACGGATTTTGGAATACAGCGGCACGGGATATGCTGGCCCCCGGATTACCCCTCACGAAGGCCATTAATTAGTCCTTCAGATGATTACCGACGTTGTAACCGAGGCAATTACAAAAATGGTAATAACCCGCAAGAAAATGGCAATCATGCTTTCGATCAGGGTATAAAGCCATGCTGCTGGGAAATAATCTTCATAACACCTGATTCAGTTGATCTTGACGCGGTTATAGACATCTCTATACCCTTGAGTTACCTCATTTTAATCGCTAACATACCTGCCCGTTGTCTGCAAATCATATCCTTGACACGGGTACGAGACCACATACGGGTAACAAGCTCAAATGAGCCTTTTAGATGGTTGCCGGATATACGGCATAGTCCTGTCTGAGCTTTTATCCTGAGTGGATATTCGTATGAAATATTCAATAAGTCAATGTTTGTAACTCTCGCTAAACGGAGCATAAAGCCCCCTTGATTCTATAAACAAAATGTGTAAGATGTTTACCATGATGCCTTTTATCAGTCCACTATTTAACGAAATTTCGATACCTGTTTTCCTCTTTCCATGGGGGACCGAAAAACAATGATTACGGGGGTAAAATACAAACTGACCCTGGAATACGACGGCACGGGCTATCGGGGATGGCAGACCCAGCAGAACGCCCGGTCTGTGCAAGGGACGCTTATCCAGGCGGCGGGCAAGTTTTTCGGCCAGGACGTGGATGTCCAGGGAGCAGGACGAACGGATGCCGGTGTCCATGCCCTGGGTCAGGTGGCACATCTCACCGTGAAGAATGGGCAGCAGCCCCGGAAAATCAGGGAGGGACTGAATGACCTGCTGCCAGCCGGCATCAACATCCTCAAGGTGGAGCAGGTCGCTGCCGATTTTCATGCCCGCCATGACGCCGTAGCGAGGGTCTATGTCTATGTCGTTTCCCGGGTCCGGACCGCCTTTGGCAAGCGTTACGTCTGGTGGGTAAAAGACGCCCTGAATGCGGTCAAAATGAAGGAAGCATGCCAGTTGTTCCAGGGATTCCACGATTTTGCCTCTTTTGCCGACCGGCGCCTGGATCGGAATGCCTCGACGAAAGTGCAAATTGACTCCATTAGCACGGAGGAGGTAGGCGACTTGATCGTCTTTCGGGTGGCAGGGTCTCATTTCCTCTGGAAGATGGTGCGACGCATGGTGGGTGTCCTTGTTGAAGTCGGTCGCGGGAGTCTGACGAAGGGCGATGTGGAGGCCATGTTGACTTCCCATTCCGAGGCGCCTGCCAGGCTTACCGCCCCGCCTTCGGGCCTGTTTCTGGCCCAGGTACTCTATAAGGGGGATATGGAGGAAAAGTCGCATCTGCCGTTGCCGTCCCTCGGTAATTCCTCTATCCCCGTTGCGGAAGGGCCGGCAGGCCATAGGCAGCAGGCAATAAGCACCAGGGAACATGGGGCGGGCAGCAGGAAGATGGGGCAGGTGTCGACAAAGGATTCCTCCGTATCAGGTTCGGGGCAGGCTGCACATCAAGTCCGGAATGAAATAAAGGAAAGTAGGGGAAGGACCCCTAAATTGCCTCCCTCTTCAAGAAGGAGATCGAGAGGGGGAGGGGGATATGCGCCCAAGAAATAAATCTTACAGCAAGATCGCGAGTTGGTTGCGGAGGTAAAAATAAGTGAATATTTTAAGGGAGATACAGCCGTCAAGTAAACCGGTAAAGCGGGCCTACGTCGCCCTGATGCTGTGGTTTGTAGGACGGGCCATCGAGGCGGCGGCCAGGGTTGACGGGGCAGTCAAGGCGGAATTTGACGGTTTATCACCGGGATTCACCTTTTCCCTGGGCGTGATGCCTCAGGGGCCGACGATGATTGTCGGGAAGGATGACCAAGGTCTGGTAAGGTATCTTGGTTGGAATCCGGAAGGACAAAAGATTGATCTCAGGATGAAGGTAAAGAATCTGGAAGGGGCGATTTTGATGTTCACTTTTCAGGAGAGCACCGCCTTGGCCACGGCGCGGAACCGCCTCATCGTCGATGGCGAAGTACCTGCGGCCTGCGCTATTGTCCGCGTCCTCGACATTGTTGAGGTTTATCTATTACCCAAGCCGATCGCGAAGCTCGCCGTCAAGCGTTATCCCGACTGGTCTTTCGGGGAAAAGATCTGGAACCGGATCCGGATATACTCCGGGGCCGTCTTAGGATTGTAAAAGGAGGGAGCCGTGTTTCAACCGCAAAGCGCATACGCATTTTATAGCCCCACCAAGGTCCTCTCTGGAAACAAGGCCCTGGAGAATCTGCCGGTGGAGTTGGACGGTATGAATGCCGTCAAACCCCTCATTCTGACCACCCCGGCACTTTCCGCACGGGGGATGGAAAAGGTCATGGCGTCGGCCTTCGGCGATTCGAATCTTACCATCGGTGTCTTTGCCGGCGTCCCCTCCCAGCCGGATCTGAGGCTTATCCGTGAATTATACGGTCTCTACCGTGATAATGGCTACGATGCGATCATTGCCCTCGGCGGCGGGCCGGTGATGGACACCGCCAAGGCCCTCAATGTTGCCGTCTCCGGCAGGCCGGAAGATCTGGAAAGCCTGGCTGACCGTAATCCTTTGACGAAGAAACTGCGACCCCTGGCGGCCATTCTGAACCTTGATCTCTCCGGTTGCGAAATGACCCGCTACGCCTCCCTTAGTTCCCTCTCCCTGACTTCTCCCGCCCTGATCCCGGATCTGATGATCATCGATTCCCGCACCGTCCCTGCGGAAGGGCATAAGACCATGGCGGCCACGGCCCTGATGAGCATGACCCAGGCCGTCGAGGCCTGTCTCCATCCCGCGCGGAGCCCCTTGACGGACGCCTATGCCTATGGGGCGGCCAGGTTCATCATGGAGAATATTACTAACGTCCTGAATAATCCCTCCGAGCGGAAGGGAAGGCTTGCCTTGGCCAATGCGGCGTTTTTTGCCCAGACCTCTTTCGACAACCTTGCCCCGGGGATGGTCTACGAGCTGGGGATGGCCATATCCCGAAGCTGTCAAACCAACCCGGGTTTGATCATGGGGTTGCTCCTTCCCCACTTTCTGCTCCTGGAGATGAGAAAGGAAATAACCACCAGAAATGATTTATATCTCTTTATCGGGGGGCCGGAGGCATTCGCCGGAACGATGGCGGAGGCGAGTTCCAGAAAGGCTGTTGACCGGATCGTGGAAATATTACTAGAACTCCAGAGCCTTGTTGTGGATTTTCCAAGAAGCATCAGGGATTTGGGCATTAAAAAGGAGGAGCTGGAGGGCCTTATGACCCAGGGGAGCGCCGCCGGGGTAAGGGGAGAATACGACCCCCAGGATATCCGCAACATCCTGGAGAAGGCGTGGGAAACAAGATTTTAGGCAAGGAGAAATGATATGGACCTTCCTGGATATTATGAATACTACTGCGGTGTGAAAATCATCGCCGGTCACGATGCCTTGGAGAAGATTCCGGGAGTACTTAAAGACCTCCATGCCTCACGACCGATGATTGTAACGGACAAAGGCGTCGCCGGGGCGGGTCTGGTCGATATCGTGCTGGGGGCCGTCAAGGACCAACTAACCATTGGGGCCGTCGCCGATGATGTCCCTCCCGATTCGGATCTGCGCGTTGTCAACCACCTGGCCGCCCTTTACCGGGAACAGGGCTGCGACGCCCTTATTGCCGTGGGCGGGGGGTCCGTCATGGATACGGCCAAGGGAATCAACATCGTCGTTTCCGAGGGTGCCGATGATCTCATGAAATTCAGTGGCGCCGGGGCCCTAAAACGGCCATTGAAGCCCCTCGTCGCCGTTCCGACCACGGCGGGAACGGGCTCTGAAGTCACCCTTGTGGCCGTCGTCAAGGATCATGAACGGCATCTGAAAATGGCCTTTGTAAGCTATTTTCTCCTTCCTGACGCATCTATTCTCGATTCCCGCATGACGTTGAGCCTGCCGGCGGCTATCACGGCCGCCACGGGGATGGACGCCATGACCCATGCCGTTGAGGCTTACTACGGCTTGAGCAAAAACCCCCTGAGCGACGCCACGGCCCTCGCGGCGATCCGGTTGATCAGCGGGAATCTCGTCGAGGTTACCCGGAACCCCTCTGATCGCGAGGCCCGCCTGGCGATGGCCAACGCCGCTGCCCTGGCCGGCATGGCCTTTTCCAACTCCATGGTGGGCATGGTCCATACCCTGGGGCACGCCACCGGTTCGGTCTGCGGGGTTCCCCACGGGGTTTGTATGGCCATCCTTTTGCCCTATGGGCTGGAGTATAACCGTCATAAACGGGAAGCCGTCATGGGGGAACTTCTTTTCCCCATGGGAGGCTCCGATGTCTTTGCCGGAACCCCCAAGGAGCAGCGGGTGGACCGGGTTATTGCCTATATCCGCCAGATGAACCAGGATCTCCGTGACGCCTCGGGGGGGAGGCACGCCCGCTTTTTCAAGGAGGTTTTGGATCGCGAAGGGAAACGCGCCGTGGCCAGGGAAAGATTGCCGGATATAGCCCGGACTGCCCTCGGTGACGGGTCCATCTTCTACAATCCGGAAGATCTGGACTACGATGACTTTTTGATGGTCCTGGAGGCGGCTTGGGAAGGGGTTGCCCTTGATCCCGATCGCATCAGAAAATAGGGAGGCCTTTATGAACCGGGGATACATGGGCAAGATTCTGTGGGTGGATTTGACGGCCAAAGAGTTCCGGGAAGAAGCGATTCCCGATGAAATCTATGAGAAATACCTCTCCGGGACAGGGCTGGCCGCCTGGCTCCTTTCTGAACGCATCCCCGCCGGGGCCGATCCCCTGGGGCCGGAAAATATCCTCGCCTTCGTCTCCGGGCTGCTGACCGGGACGGGTTCCCTCTTCACCGGCCGCTGGATGGTCGCAGGGAAATCTCCCCTCACGGGCGGCTGGGGCGATGCCAATTGCGGCGGGAACCTGTCGCCGGCCATCAAACGCTGCGGCTTCGACGGGATCTTCTTCACCGGCGTCAGCGAAAACCCCGTGTATCTTCTTATCGATCATGGCCGGCCGGAACTAAAGGACGCCGGCCATCTCTGGGGAAAGGACACGGCGGAGACGGAGGAATGCCTCATCGCCGAGGCCGGGGGTCACGCCCGGGTAGCCGCAATCGGTCCGGCGGGAGAAAACCTTTCCCTCATCTCCGGGATCTGCAATGATCGGGGGCGGATTGCCGCCCGCTCCGGCCTGGGAGCCGTCATGGGGTCCAAGCGTCTCAAGGCCCTGGTTCTTAACGGCAAGAAACGTATTCCCGTTTATCAGCGTGCAGAGGTCCAGCGCCTGAGCCGGCAATGCAATAAATGGGTCCAGCTCCAGCCCCCCTTCATCTCCGGGCCGATGGCGGCCTACGTGGGAACCCTCATGCGCATCCTGCCCACCCAGATGGCCATGGAAGGCATGGTTTACAAGATCCTCCTGAAAAAGTGGGGGACCGTGAGCATGAACCAGATGTCTGTCGAGATGGGCGACGCTCCCGTGAAGAACTGGAAGGGGAGCAATGTGGACTGGGGAATCGGTAAATCCCTGTCCGTCAATCCCGACGCCTTCAAGTCACGGGAAAAGGTGAAGTATCACTGTTATTCCTGCCCCCTGGGCTGCGGCGGCGTCTGTACGACGAAGGGACCCCATGGAGAGGCCCACAAGCCGGAATACGAATCGGTCCTGGCCCTGGGTGGGCTCTGTATGAACGGCGACCTGGAGAGCATCTTCACCATGAACGAGATGCTCAACCGGGCAGGGATGGACACGATCTCCGCCGGCGGAACCATCGCCTTTGCCATGGAATGCTACGAGCAGGGGCTCCTGACCAGGGAAGACTTGGACGGTCTCGATCTGACCTGGGGAAATGCCGCCGCCATGATCACCCTGGTCGAGAAGATGATCAGGCGTGAGGGCGTCGGGGACCTGCTCGCGGATGGTTCCGTGCAGGCGGCCAGGAAGATCGGCAAGGGAGCGGAGGCCTACACCATGCACGCCGGAGGCCAGGAACTGCCCATGCATGACGGGCGCAATGATCCGGGCTTCAACGTCCATTATTCCGTGGAAGCCACGCCCGGACGCCATACCATCGGGGCCCAGCTCTACTACGAGATGTTCCAGCTCTGGAAGCGAGTCCGGGGCCTGCCGCGGCCGCCGCTGGTTTACCATAAGGACCGGAAGTACGTCGCCGACGAAGAAAAGGCCGTCATGGCGGCGGCGTGCAGCAGGTTCATGAATGTCGCCAATGGGGCGGGATTATGTATGTTCGGTCTCTTCCTCGGGGCAGCGCGGATTCCTACCTTCGAATGGCTAAACGCCGCCACGGGCTGGCGCAAGACGCCGGAGGAATATATGGCTATCGGGGCCCGTATTCAGACCCTGAAACAAAGCTTCAATATCAAGCACGGCATCGATCCCCGCTCCTTCCGGGCCGTGGACCGCGTGGTCGGAAGACCGCCCCAGAACCGGGGGGCCAACAAGGGCCGGACCATGGATATTGAAAAGATGCGGAGCGATTACTGGCGCCAGTGCGGTTGGGATGCAAAGACCGGTCACCCGGAAGGGGAGGCAACCCCATCCCCACCCCGGCCCTCCCCTTGAAGGGGAGGGAGCTACAGGGAGAAGGGGCTCATATTGACCACCCCAACCATCCCCCTCGAAGGGGGATGGGCCAATTTGACAGAGCAGCATTTTATCCCGGGATTATAAAGAGGTTACGGTATGTCCTATCGAATTACTGAAACATGCAACGGTTGCGGGGCCTGTGTTAAACTCTGTCCCGTAGGCGCCATTACGGGAGAGAAGAAAAACCTCCACTTGATAGATTCCCTGCTTTGCATCGAGTGCGGGGCCTGTGGAAGGATCTGCCCGACAGCGGCGGTGAAGGATTCTTTTGGAATAGTTTGCGAACGGATCAAACGCTCTGCCTGGGAAAAACCGCAATTTGACCTGAAAACCTGCATGCCCTGCGGCATCTGCATCGAGACCTGTCCTGTTAACTGCTTGGCCCCTGCCGAACCGGTCTCGGGCCGGGAGCTGCACTCCTATCCATTCCTGAAGGAAGACAAACGGTGTATCGGTTGCGGTTTCTGCGCTTCCGAATGCCCTGTCAACGCCATCAGGATGAGCCCGCCGTCCGTAACTGATTAGCCCGCCAGAAAGGACTTGACTTGCATGCATATGCCATGTATATTGCATGCAAAGGACAGGGGGGAGAATATGCCAACATTGCAGGTAAGAGATTTGCCGGAAGATGTATACGTTCAGCTTAATTACCTTGCTGAAAAGGAACATAGAAGCCTGTCGCAAGAAACAATAGTAATTCTAAAAGAAGGAATTATATCCAAATTAGGAAATAAGGACAGAAGAAGGAAACTGTTAGAAAAAACCAATGTCCTTGATATAGATGGAAGCAAATTGCCCGATCCGGTAACTTTGATTAGAGAGGACCGGGACAGATGATAATTGTTCTGGATGCAAGTGCAGCAATCGAAATAGCACTAAATAGAACTGACAGTAATCGCTTTAGAGAGTTATTGATACAGTCGGAACTCGTATTGGCTCCGGATACATTCCCGTCAGAAATAACTAATGCATTTTGGAAATACGGCTCATATTCTGACTTACCAATAGAGAAATGCGAAAAAGGAATAGATTACTGCCTTGATCTTGTCGATGACTACATAAATACAAAAAGTCTTTGCAGAGAAGTATTTTCCGAAGCAATCAAAACAGAACACCCCGCCTATGATTTGTTCTATTTAGTCTTAGCACGAAGGCACAGCGCTTGTATTCTTACCAAAGACAAGAAGATGATAAAGACGGCAAGTGAATTAAAAATAAAATTGTCTGGAATATATGATGTTTGAGTGTCCTTAAATGCCACATAGTGCTAAACTGCTAAACCTGATTTCATGATTGATAAAGGGAAATGCAAGAAGATAGCAAAGCCGAAATCGATGATTTATACCGGACTCATCGCTACCAAAGGTGATCATGACTTCGAAGTCTTTGTGGCAAGCACCATCTAAATCTGCTCAATTCTGATCGAAACATGCACGTTTCGGAAGGCGATTTTTCGGATGATCGGGTGTGGGCACCTTCCTGAAATCGAGCATCTGGCGATTTTGACGGATATCGAATCTTTCGAATGATAATCAATGAAATGTAAAAGTTAAGGGCCTCTCGGGTAGCCAGCTTAAGATCACTGGCTTTTTTGTTCTACTTATGGCATTAAGCAATGAGATATCCTTTTGATCCACTGCATTGCAGTAGGATGGAAGATTCCTTCATTATGAACACATTTTTTATCTTCCGGAGGCGTTATGTTGAATACATCCCGTCTGCGAAAGTCATATCTGGGCTTCATCCTCCTTTGCATCCTGCTCACTTATCCCTTGATCGGCATGTCCGCTTCGCATTTGGAGCCATTGCCGGAAAGATTCGATCTCCGGAACATTGACAGAACTGTCTACATCGGCCCGGTAAAAAATCAGGGAGACATCGGCAATTGTTACGGCTTTGCCACAGCTGCCGGTTACGACACCCCCACAACATCTTACATAATAAGAAAAGTGGCAACAGAAGGAAGGAGTTTTGATATATGTGAACGCGATAAGCAGGTCCCTGACAAACTGAGTTTGCTAAGCATCAGTATACGGGCACGTGTCTCAAGCATTGACGTGCTTGGAGATGTGGCGCCGGAAAAGTTTCAGGAGTATGATGTGGCGGCGTACTTCAGGCTGCCTTGGGCGTGGTATTCCCAATCAGGCTGGGGAACCGGTATAAGGCTGATGACCAGCGCAGGTGTTCTTTATGGCGCCGGGGATACCGCGTTAGTAATTTCTCTCATTCCCCTAATTACCATTGGCAGTCAAGATGGGAGGTTCTCATTAGATATGGGAGCTGGTGGGGCTCTGCTTAGCAATCATCGCTTTGGAACGCAAGACTACGGCGGATACTTTCAATTTGCCCTGACCGCGGGCGTTGGTGTTCCGCTCTTCAAACGATTGGGAGTGGGCTACCGGTTTCTGCACTATTCCGATGCAGGAATCTACGGACCTCACAACATGGGGGCAGATTTTCACATGCTTGAGCTCAACTACCGGTTTTGAATTTAGGATTGCCTCCTCGCCACTGCTGAAACGGCATGTTGAATAACATTGCTAAATTTCCAAAACGAAAAATCGTTTACACAGAATCATTCATTTGCAATTCTTCACCGTTACAAACGGTATTCGTTGCCTTTTTAAGGTTTGCATTTCTATTGAATTGTAGATGACAGCGATAACCGCCACCCTTGACATTTTCCTTCATCTTGCCTGAACAGTATCGGTTGAAAGCTGATATGTAACCAACCTCCACCAGAATCATGATTACAATATGATCGGATGTCTGGACAGTCCATCCAGCGGGCCGCCGATACTATCGGCTCCCCCTGGTGGCTGCTTTGCTTGATCTCAATTCACAAATCTCGGTCCTGGCTACTTTATCCCTAGCCGGATCATATCTGTTCTGGTGGCCGTTGACATCGCTGATACCCGGGGGGCGTTGAGGAGGTGCCAGACGGTGTACTGCTCCGGGTAGAGGCTCTCGGCGGAGATGCCGTCCACAGGAATAACCACCTTGATGCCCCTCAGCGCGGCCCCGCTGGCCGTGCAGATTACGGCCCCGTGCGCTGCCGTACCCGTGACGATAGCGGTTTTTATGTTTCGTTCTTTCAGGATTTTCTCCAGATCCGTACCCAGGAATTTATCAGGTCCGGAGGTAACGATCGGGTCACCGGGACGGGGGGCCAGGGCCGGAGCTATGTCCGCGGCGGAAGAACCGATTGTGAGGCTGTAGACAACAGTGATATTCGCTTTTCTCGCCTCCACAAGGAGACGGCTGACGGCGGGGATGGAGGAGACGCACCGGGGACGCGACTTGTCGTTGCAGACCTGCTTATTGAAATCCAGCAGGAGTAGCGCCGTTCCTTCCGCCGGTAACTTAACCTCCTTGAGTTGTGGCGCTGCCGGGATTACGACGGCGCCCCACTCGTCAATGATCGTCGTAGCGGAAACCGGCGCGACAAATACCAGGCACAGACAGAAAGCGCTGAGAAGAAAAAACGACCTCTTGACAAAAGAATTCTTTTTCATAATCTTCCTCCTGATTTATACGTGTCGAAATATCTGTCACCACGTTTGTCATGCCGGTCTTGATCCGGCATCCCGTATTTTCCTGGATACCCACTCTCGCCGGAATGACGCTAGGCAAAGGCAAAAAAGGGGACAGATTTATTTTGCCCTCTTCTTCGTCCGCTCCCTATAAACTTTCCACCCGGCAGGGGACGTAACGATGCAGGGGCGTTGCCGCCCAGGCGTCCCGGTGGGTGTTCTTTGTCAGGCGGTTTACGTTGACCCCGTAAACCTTGCCGTCATAGACCAGGCCGAAACCGTGGGGGATGACGACATGCCCCTTCCGGGCCGTTTCCGTTATTTCCAGTTCGATCTCCGCCGCTCCCGCCGCAGTGACGATGCGGACCTTTTCCCCGTCTTTTATTTGCAATCCTTCGGCGTCCCCCGGGTGCATGAGGAGCGTACAGTCCCGCTTTCCCCGATTCCATTCGGGATTGCGCATGAGGGTGTTGGCGTTCTTGTCGAAGTGGCGGCCTGCCATGAGGACGAGGGGAAATTCCGCCGCTCCCTCCAGGGCGATCGTTTCCGAATTAGCGTCGATGCCCCGGAGCCAGTCCGCAAGCTCCGGGATCTGGAGGTCAATTTTCTTGCCTTCCGTCCGGAGATTGTCCAGATTGTTCTCCTGATCAACCTGGCCGATCCACAGGCCTTCCGGCCGCTCCACAAGCTGCTGGAAAAGGTCCGCTCCCAAGGTCGGCCCGACCGTAAACCCGGCCCTTTCGGCGTTTTTGATAAAATCCTTCGGCAGGACCTGGAGCATCCCCCACAGGGCGGCGAGATTGACCGATCCCAGGGCCTGCCCCAGGGTTTTCCCCAGGATGAAGGGCATCATTTTCAGGGCCTGCGGCTCCGTCAGGGCATACTCGAACAGTTTCCCGGCAAAGGTCTGCCGGTCCTGACGGGCGGCATCGTAAAGGGCGTCCGGAATCGGCGGGATGAAGCCCAGGGCGTCGGCGAGGCGCAACATGATCTCGCTTAGTTCCAGCGGTTCTCCCGCCGGGGCGACAATGGGTCTGCGCATCTGGAAGAAGATGCCGGGAAAGGTCCAGGCAAAAAAGGTTCCGTCCCATGATTCATAGGCCGAGCGGGCAGGCAGGACATAATGGGAGAGTCGCGCCGTTTCCGTCATGGCCAGCTCGCAGGTGACGAGGAGATCGAGTTTCCCGAAGGCCTCTTCGTAGGCGGTCGTGTCGGCGAAGGAGCGTAGCGGGTTGGCGCCGGAAACCAGGACGGCCCGGAGGCGGTCGGGGTGGTCGGCGAGGATCTCTTCGGGCATGGCGTTGGGGGGATAGACCCCCATGATGGGCGGGAAATCAGTGGCCACAGTTCGCCAGGCCTTGGGGTCCCGCTCGTCCGAATGGGACCCCAGAGGCATGAGATGGCCGGGGAGGATATTGCCGCCGGAAACGCCGATGCGCCCGCAGATGGCCAGCAGGATGATCGCCAGCCAGGACGTCACGGTGCTGTGGCGGTTCATCATAATGCCGAGGTCGTAGTGGCAGGACCAGCGCCGGGTGGTCAGGAGGTGGGAAAACTCGTAAACCTGTTCATAGTCGAGTTCACATACGGCGATGGCGGCCCGGGCGTCAAATCCCATGAACCAGGGCCTGATCTCGTCGTAACCCGCGACATGCCTCCCGATATAATCGCTATTTTCCCGTCCTTCCTGAAGAATAACGGCAATTATCGCCTTGAGGAGCAGGGCGTCCGTACCCGGACGGACCGCTAGATGGATGTCGGCGATCTTTGCCGTCTCCGAGACCCGCGGGTCAATGACGACCAGGAGTTTGTCCGGGTCTTTCGCCAGTCTTTTCAAATGTCGGGGGGCCTGGGGCATCTGATGGCTCTGCATGCCGTTCCAGCCGATGGCGAGCAACATGTCGGTATTTATTTCGTCGGGAACCAGGACGAGATACTGCCGTCCCAGGGTCCGGCCGTGGACCCAGAACAGCCCCGTAAGTTCCTGGGCCAGGGCGCTGTAATGATACCGCGATCCCAGGGCGCGCATGAGGCGGACGCCGAAGGCGGCTTCGAAGTGGCAACCCTGCCCCCCGCCGCCCATGTAGGCAAAGGACCGGGGTCCGTACTTGCCGACAATACCCTTGAGCTTCTCTGCGATCTCGCTAATGGCCTGTTCCCAGGAGATCTTTTCAAAGCCCGTGGCAGTGCGCTTGAGGGGATATTGGAGGCGATCGGCGTTATGCTGGTGCCAGGCGATATTCAGGCCCTTCCGGCAGACGTAGCCTTCGCTCCGGACATTGTCCTTGTCTCCCCGGACCTTGACGATCCGATTGTCTTCCACTTCCGCGACGAGGCCGCAGTTCTGGGCGCAGAGGACGCAGCCGGTTTTATGTGTTGTTCCCATCACGATCTCCTTTCATGATACCTCTCCTCTTGCCGGTCATGATTCCATTGACATACAATGCCGCATTTCTTATACTTCCCCGGCATCAATTTCTGGAGCATGATGATCAAAGCCGCCGCTGCCGTGGGCGGGGATATGTAATTCTCTTGTTGGAGAAAATATACACTGTTTTTATCAGAAAGGATAAGTAAAAAATGCAGGATCGGGAGCCGACGATTCGGGTGGGCATTATGGCTGACCGCCGGGAGATCCGGGGATGTTTTCTGGGAGTTTTTCATATCGCTTCCGGAGAAGGGTTAAGCGGCGATTTCCGCTTCTCCGTCACCGGAGGCGTGATAAGCATCGCTACCGGGGCGGGTGTCCGGACCGTGCCGGAGCGGGAGTTTTGCTGTCGGCCCCAGGGCGACGCCACATTTTCCCTTTACGATGTCACCATTGGTGTGAACTTTCACTGGCAGCGCCAGGAGACCCAGACCTTTCAGGGCGCCCTGTCGGTGCTTGCTGCGGAGGATGACACCCTGACGGCGGTCAATGAGCTTGCCCTCGAAGACTATCTGGGGAGCGTCATTTCTTCGGAAATGTCCGCCGCCGCCCCGCTGGAGTTTCTGAAAGCCCATACCGTCACCTCCCGAAGCTGGCTGATGGCCATGCTGGAAAAGATAGAGGCTGTCCACCCGAACAGCCCCATGTCTTTGTCGGACGGCGAGATCAGCCGCTGGTATGGCCGGGAGGAGCACGCCCGGTTTGATGTCTGCGCCGATGACCATTGCCAGCGTTACCAGGGGGTGACAAAGATCATCACGGATCAGGTCCGTCAGGCTATCGACTTCACGCGGGGCCTCTTTCTGGTTCACAACGGCGGAATCTGCGACGCCCGGTATCACAAAGCCTGCGGCGGACGGACGGAAGATTTCGCGAATGTCTGGGAAGATGTTGCTGTCCCTTATTTGGTCTCTGTTTCTGACGGTCCCGAAGACTTCCCTCCCGCGACATCGGAAAAAGGGGCGGAGAAATTGATCAACTCCTCCCCGGCTGCCTATTGCAACACCAATGACACCCAAGCCCTTCGCCAGGTATTGCCTTCCTTCGATCAGGAGACGACGGACTTTTTCCGGTGGGAGGTTTCCTATGCCCGGGAAGAGCTGGAGACACTACTTTTAGGGAAATCCGGCATTGACTTTGGGGAACTCCAGGCCCTTATCCCCCTGGATAGGGGACCTTCGGGACGGATTATCCGCTTGAAGATCGAAGGATCGAAACGCACCGTCATTGTGGGCAAGGAACTGGAAATCCGGCGCTGGCTGTCTTCCAGCCATCTTTACAGCAGCGCCTTTATTGTCCGTACCGAAAGGGATGGTCAGGGGAAGGTCGTTCGTTTCCGACTTCAAGGGGCAGGTTGGGGCCACGGCGTCGGCCTCTGCCAGATCGGCGCCGCCATGATGGCCATGCAGGGCTTCGGAATGGAAGACATCCTCGGCCACTATTTCCCGGGGGCGACCCTCCGCAAACTCTACTGAGAGATAACGCAACATTATCATGCCGGCAGTTTTTCCGGGAAATTGTGAACGGTCCTTTTACGGAATAGGGAAACAGGCCGAAAATGCCGGTGTTAAAGACAAGATAAAGGCCAGGTTCTTAACTGTTTTCATTCCTGGTTTTCCTTTGATATTATAATTTTTATCGAATAAATATCTGGTCATTAGATCAAATTGAAGATATTCCGGATATGCCCGTTGATTTGACACGTCCTTGAATTTCAGCTTGCAATATGTTAGAAGACAAAACGGAGGAACGGATTATGAAATGCAAAAGAGAAAAAAAAGGTTTTATTGCGTTATCCGTCGTTCTCACATTCATTTGTTCCCTGATAGTAATGTCCCTGCATAACGCCGGGCAGGCGGCCTCGCCCGCCGCCGGTATCGAGAGACATCAGAAGGCGGGCCTGACCTGCCAGAGCTGCCACAAGGAATCGCCGCCCCAGGCCGTGGTCCCCGGTGCGCAGTGCATGACCTGCCACGGGGACCTGAAGAAGCTCCTCGAGAGAAGCGGCAAGGCCGTCCCGAACCCCCATGCCTCGCCCCACATCGCTATGGGTGAGCAGCCGAAGTGTGAAGAATGCCACCACATCCACAAACCGTCGGAAGTCAGTTGTTACAGTTGCCACCAGGATTTCAAGTATAAGATGCCTTGAAAATCGGGATCCGTGAGGATGGACATTCCGTCTGCGGTCCTTACGGGAGATCCCCTGTAAATTGACGTTTCTTTGAAGATAAGGAGGTATGTATGGAAAAAGGGAAATTTGGTACCGTAAACAGGAGGCAGTTCATCAGGGGCCTGGGGCTGGGCGCGGGATTGCTTACCCTCGGCAAGCTCGACATGGCCCAGGCCGCCCTGCTGCCGAAGGCCAAAAGGAGCGAAAAATTTAACGTTATCGTCATTGGAACGGGACTATCAGGGATGGCGGCCGCCGTGGCCGCTCAGAACGCCGGGGCGAAAGTGGCGGTCCTGGAAAAGATGGGAGAAAAGGGAGTCGGGGGCAACTCCGCCCTTGCCGGCGGTCTCATCGCCATCCCCCGTGAAAACAGTCCGGAGGCCCGGAAAGAGTATTTTGACGACTTCATGAAGAAAAGCTCCGGTAAAGGAAATGCCGTCCTTACCAAGGTGCTGGCCGAACAGTCCTTCGATGCCGTGGAATGGCTGAAAGCTCAGGGGGCCGATTTGACACCCCCCATCACCGTGGCCGGTTATCGCGTCAAGTGCGTCATCTTCAAGCCCGGGGCCTACAAAGGGATGCCCAAGGGTCTGGAGACGCTCCGGGCAAATCTGACCAAAAAGGGCGGTAAAATCATTTATGATACGAAAGCCAAGCAACTGATCATGAACGAGTATGGCGCCGTCGTCGGAGTCCGGGCGGAGGACGCCGCCGGACTTAAGGATTATCTTGGTGATGCCGTCGTTATCGCCTCGGGTGGGTACGGAGGCAATCGTGAGATGCTGGAGACCTTCGTCGATCCCAACGCCGATGAAATGATGGTGCGGGGGGTGAAAACCGCCACCGGCGACGGACTGAATATGGCCCGGGAAGCCGGAGCAATGTGGGTTAACATGGGTGGAATGGCGTCCGTGCATGTCGCCGCTGTCTCGGCGAAAAATACGGCGGCCGGCAATCCCTTCATGGCCGTCGCCTATACCCTGGGGATCAACAAGGAGGGGAAAAGATATGTCGACGAATCCCTCGGATACGTGGCCAACGGCAAGGCCTCGATGAAACAGCCCGGCCAGACGGTGGCCCTGATTTTTGACGAAGAGATCAAGAAGCAACCCGGCGTCGCCGCCTCGGTCAAACAGTTTGAGGGCCTGGGGATTGATATTGTATCCGCGGATTCCGTCAGTGAACTGGCCACCAAGATCGGCGTTCCGGCCACGGCCCTGGAGAAGACCATCGCCGACTTCAACGCCGCCGTAAAGGACGGCAAGGCTCCGGACGCCCAACCCGCCAAGGCCGCCTTCGCCTATAAGATTGAAAAGCCGAAATTCTACGCCTTTTACCCCCTCTCTCCGGGGATTACCTTGACTTTTGGCGGAATAAAGACCACCGGAAAGGCCCAGGCCCAGGAAGCGGACGGTAAGGTCATCCCCGGTCTTTACGCGTCGGGGGAATGCGCCGGGGGTCTCTATTACGAAGACTACATCGGCGGCGCCTCACTGGCCAACTGTCTCGTCATGGGACGCATTGCGGGACAACAGGCGGCAGCGGCAAAAGGGTCGGTTAAGAAGGAAAAAGCGAAAAAAAGATAACCAAGCCGATAATTGGAAAGAAGGCCCGCAAAAATATATTTGCGGGCCTTCTTCTTTTTAACCCTTATAAATGGAGCGGTCGAAGAAAGAAATCCTCGAGATATTGGAGGAACTGGAAATAATCCCTTAGGCTTTTATGAGTTTCTGATTATGACGATTTGAGACATGCGACGTTGGAGGGATTATTTTTCTGGGTGATGGTGTTACGTCTATCTTCCTGAAGCCGATAAAAATGAAATCTCCTTCTATGTGCAAGCTTTCGAGCGGCAATCAGAGAGGATTTATCATGAAATAGCGATGTGGGCTGGACAATGCTGACATCTACGAGTTCTTGAAATTGATAAACGCCCATATATGAAGATTATCGTTCAAAAACACCGTTATGTTGAACTACCGGATGCCCTCTTCAGGAACGCTTGTATTTTATATGGCCCTGTTTCAGAAAAGATCAAAATTTTCTCAATATCTGTAATTCATGTTTTCGGGTTACTTGTTTACACACCCTTTTTTTTATGTGTAAGGTCAACAAGTATGTTTGTCATATACTGGCAAATCTGTTGATAAAAAATATTATCCATGTCCTTTTCAAAGAAAACGCATCTTAAACTTTGAGCTTCACTTATTATTTCCTTCTGGGCATAACCACTTATCATTATACGAGGAACATCGTACAAGTCATTATGATCACGGTCTATTCTCCTGAGAAATTCCATTCCATTAATCTTGGGCATCGCATAATCAAGAATAATAATGGAAGGCTTCGCCCCCCCTTTAAGCAGCTCCAAAGCCTCTTCCCCATCACTTGCTTCAATAAATTCCAACTCTTGATCTTTAAGGATTTGCTTAATTTGCCGGATAAAAATCATGCGGAAGTCTTCTTCGTCATCAACAAGGAGAACTACTGGTCTTCCCGTGACTTTTATCTTGGTCTTTTTGTTAATATCCGGATACAGTTTTTGTGCACATTCTGGACATATCCCATGGCTGAACTCTGCTTCCGTACGGTCACTGACATACTTTTCCACCTGGTTCCAAAACCCCTCATCATCGCGGATCTTCTTGCAGTTTGCACAGATGGGAACGATACCGCGTAACGTCCTAACCTCATCCAGAAGCTGCTGGAGTCGTCTGCGTTCCTTTTCAAGAGCCTCTTCCGCCTGTTTGCGGAAGGTGAAGTCAGTAGCAATTTCCATTCGAACAATACGTCCATCAGGCCAATGAATGGCCCTGTCCCGACAAGCGTACCACTGTTTGTTTACAGTGTTCTGAAACTCCCAGACAACACCTTCTGTCGGGTTCCCGTCAGGCCCAATGAGCTTACTGTTTGTGCAGAACTCACAGGGGGCGGCCTGGCCTGTCTGGATCGTCTGCCAACAGATTTTACCCGTTATATCACCCCATATATTTTGCCCATATGTGTTGATGAAAACGATCTCATAGGTTTTCATGTCAACCACGTAAACGAGGGCATCAAGGCTGTTTAATACTTGCGAGAATGTCTTGTTTTGTATCCGTAGCGCCTCTTCCATCTGCTTACGCTCGGTGATGTCCGTCAGTAGCTTCTCATTGGCCTGCCTCAACTCCTCCGTCCGCTCCGCCACACGCTGTTCCAGTTTATCGTGCGCCTGTTGCAGCCGCTCTTCCACCCGCTTGCGTTCGGTGATGTCGCGGACATTCGTAATAACTCCGCGGATGTTTGGGTCGTCGATGAAGCTCTGGCCGATAGCTTCAACATAAACCCAACCTTCTGTCTTGTGAATATGACGGTATTCAGCTCTCAGGAGCTTGTCGGGATGGGCAAGGCAGCCTTGGAATGCTTCTAAAACCATGAGAAGGTCATCTGGGTGGATGACTTCGGAAAGGTTCTTGGATGCCAACTCACTGGCGGGGAATCCCGTGATTCTCTCCGCCGAATCGCTGACATAACGCTGTTTGCCGTCTGGATCAACGATTCCCGTGATATCGGAAGAGTTCTTCACTAGGAGTCGAAACCTCTCCTCAGCCCTCTTACGGGCGGAAATGTCTATCACTATTCCGTTAAAAACAATTTCATCTTCCCGTAGTGATGGAGTGGAATTACCAGAAAACCAGATTATCTCACCTGAAGGCTTTTGGAGCATCCCTTCGTATTTCCATTCACTTGCTTCCTTAACTGACTTCTCAATTGATTTTATAAAACTATCCCTATGTTCTGGAATAACTACCGCTGAGAAACGTTCGAAGTACCCCTCTAAGTCAGGTTTCAGTCCAATGACCTGTTCCGACCTATCGCTAATATAATAAAATCCTGTAGCTCCATTTGGCATGACATAATACTGGTAGACCACGCCGGGAATCTGAGTTGCGATCTCACGCAATCGATTCTCACTCGCCTGCAGCGCCTCCTCAGTCCGCTTGCGCTCGGCATCCGATTGCTCCAGTTCCTTAATTCTCTGTTTTAAGGCGTAATTCTCATCAATCAGTTCTTGATTCTTCCTGGATGGATCGTGCATCGAAATGCTCCTATGCCATTAACAACAGCGCATGGTAGAAACAATAATGGACAGTATTTGTTTAGTTGATTGAGATCTACGAGATTTACTGGATATTCTATTAGTTGTCAAAAGGAAAGTTTATCAGATATCGAATAATGTTCGAAAGGTTGGATCTAAGTCAATATTATTGGATGCTCGATTACAGGAGGAAGATAATACCACCTCTCACTGAAAAAATCACGTTCAAAAATCTGCACGTTTCATCCACAATTCAATAAAATGGGTAGCTGCTTACAATTGAAGACCCGGTCGAAAGTCAGTCGAAGCTCAATTCAAAAGATTGATCAAATCAAAGGTACGCATGAACCGGATGAACCACGAAATATGTTGGAGGGCGCCGGGAAGAGTTCAAAAAAATCTTGTTTCATCGAAGCGAGTTAATCAAGATGGGGTAACGAACGGCTGAAAATCATAACTGAGGGCATGGAAATCCTCATTCGCCGGAAAATCATGGAGAAAGAACCGCAAGGAATTACCGCCTCTTCTGGAGATGGCCGTTCTCGAAGTCCAGGGGGAGGTGAAAAAACAAACCGGACGGACCGATGACCTCGATTGATAAAAAGGGGGGGGTAATGATTCGTTATGCCCGCCTGCGGGCATGGATTTTAGTAGGAATAGGTAATCGCTGCGCCGCCGGATAGCCTATCGGCATATTTTCCTTCTATTTGCAGACGAAACCCCCTGGACAGCGGCGCGTCGATGCCGGCAAAGCCGCCGAAGACGGTATTGTTTTTCAGGGTCGTCTCCCCCGCGGTGAGGGCCAGACCTGTGATATTTGCCGACGGCGCTACCTTTGTTTCCGTATAGTAGACATAGGGACCGACATACAGGTTGATGCCCCAGGGGATAGTGGCCTGAAAGCCGATCCCGGCACTGACGTCCCAAAGGTTCTTCAGGCCGAGTTCGATCGTAAAGGGGGCGCCGTTCCGGGTTCCCGTGGTGTTGTCCGTGAAGTCACTGAAATAATAGCTCCCCTGGACAAAAGCGCCGATGCCGAAGGCCGGATGGACAGGATAAAAGCCTTTTGCCCCCAGGGTGGTGAAAAATTTCCAGTTCTCTGAAAAATCATTCTTGGATGTCGTTGTCGCCGTTGTTGTCGGACTGAAGGCATCGAAAAGCTTCAAACCCGATAACCCGACCCTGGCGTAGAGGTCCCAGTTTTTTTGAAAGCCGTAGCCCAGCTCGGAATAAATCTGCTGCTGCCGGCTGATGTATTCTTCATTATTATCCTTGAGTTTATCCTCCTGAAGCCAGTAACCAAAGCCAGTATGCAGGCCTCCCGCCGGTCTCGAAACGGGTTGGGGCGGTCCGAACGGTCCGCTCGCGGCGGCTGTTCCCTGAATTGTTAGCATGATGATTATGGAGATTACCATGACCTTAAGAGTTTTTGTATGCATGGCTCCCTTCCGTTTCAATTATTTTCCAGCAATCCCTTGACCCCCGGAGGAGGTGGACCGCCTTTATGTTTGATCATATTCAGCCGATACTGGACATAGGCGTCACGGACCGCCACATAGGGATCAATGGCGGCCTCTTTCAGAGATTCATAGTCGCCGATCCGCAGGGAGGTATCGTTAAACCTTTCGTATACCCGGGCGCCTGCCCAGACTTCCCAGGGCCCTAAATAGATGGAGGGATACAGGAATATGTCGCCAACTATCCCCACGGTATCGCGGGGACTGGAGGGTCCCAATAGAGGCCAATGGATATAGAATCCCTGGCCCACGCCGTAAACACCCAGGGTTTGACCGAAATCCGCCCTTTGTTTCTTAAGATCGATCTCCTTGCTCGCGGCAGGATCGAGGAGCCCCCCGATGCCCCACACGGTATTGATGATGAAGCGGCCAAGTTCGGAAGCCGCCCCCGCAAAGTTTGCCTGGAGCAGGGAATTGACAAAACGGATCGGAAAACTGAGATTAGTATAGAAGTTGCTGACGCCGACCCGTGCCGGCTCGGGAACCACCTTGCTATACCCTTGGGCGACGGGCTTGAGGAACCAGAAGTACAGCTTGTCGTTGAACTGGAACATGGCCCGGTTGAAAGGTTCCAGGGGATCGGCAATGGTGACCTTTTCTACCTCTTTCCCCTTGTCGGGATCTTCGATGTCCTGATAATCATCAAGGTTGCCGCTGACCGCCTTGACGGACACCTCCGGGGATGGCGGCGGGCTCGGCTCTGCTTTGGGGGCCGCCATAACCTGCTGGGCCGGAGGGGCGGCAGCGGATGATGCAGGGTCGGAGACAACGGCGGGCTTGTGGGCGCATCCCGCCGCGAGGACAACACAAAGAAGCGTAACCCCAAACAGGTAAGATTTCATGGACGGGACTGCTTTTTGTGGCACTATTGCCCCTTCACTTTCTTCCGCAGGATCTCAAGGAGCTGTTCGGGTTTATTTTTTGCCAGGATGTCACTGAACTGGGTGCGATAATTCAGTACCAGGCTCACGTTCTCGACATTCACGTCATATACCTTCCAGGAGCCGTCTTTCAGGATCACCTTGTAAGTAATAGGTATTTCCTTTGAGGCCATGATGACTTTCGTTTGTACCTCCGCCAAGTTTCCCGAGATCATGGTTTCCCGCTCATAAACAATTTTTTCGTTGGTGTAGGCAAGGATTCTGTCAATGTAGGCCTTCTCCAGCACCTGCCGGAAGAGGATGACGAATTCCTGACGCTGGGCTACGCTCAGGCTGTTCCAGTTCCTGGCCAGGGTCCGCTTCCCGAGTTCGACATCATTGAACATTTGTTCATAGATGACGCGAAGTTTTTTCTTTTTGATCTCTTTGGCCGATTCGCCCTTGAGCTTCGGATCGCGCAACACATCCAACACCTTGTTCACGTTGGCCTGGACCGTATCCGTGGGCACGCCGGCGTACGCCGCCATAGTGAACAGCAAGATCATCAGAATCGTTATTGCAAAGGTAAGAGGTCTCCTCATGGTTTTCCTTTCTTGGTTTCGTTAGTATCATCCGGTTTCTTCACGTCGCCAAAGGCATATTTGCTGACGAGGCCGGCGATATCCAGGGGGGGTTGCGTTTCCGTAATGGTTCCTCCGGGCTTAAGGGGCGTGCCGCCGCCGCCGGGGTCGATGCTGAGATACATGTCGCCGATCAATCCCTCCGTTTTAATGGAGGCCATGGCATCATCATAAATCTTGACATCTTTCTTGATGCGAAGCTCCACTAGGGCCTTCTGATTTTCCTGGTCCATGGTGAGCCGCTCCACACGCCCGACCTCAATGCCTGAAATATAGACTATGCTCCCGGCCCTCAGTCCGGTTACGGTCGTGAAGCGGGCAAACAGCGAATAGGCGTTGTCGCCAAGGATGGAAATATGACCAAGTTTCACCGTCATATACCCAATGCAGAGGAGCCCGAAGACGAGAAAAATGCCAACTGTGGTTTCCATGGTGTATTTTTTCATAAACCTACCCCCTTACATCGCACCGCAGGCGGGCGATTTCTTTTTGATTGGATTTTGCCTCATCGATGACGGCCTCTATTTCAGCAAATGGCTGGCCCTGGGCTATTCCCGCCCTGATGACGAGTTCGATGCAACTCCCCGATGCTTTCCGCCTTTCCTGGCCCTCATAATTGTCTTGCAGGCCTCGTTCCTGGAAATCATGGGCGAAATCATTAAGGATGTTTTGCGCTTCCGTCAGGTCCGAATAGGGGAGCACCGTAACAAACTGATTGGTGTTACGTCGCGTGGAAAAGCCCCCGATGGCGCCGAAGTGCTTATCGATATATCTTCCCATGCTTCGGATGGTCTTCTTCGTTGCTTCATGGCTGGAGTTGGTCATGATGACATCCAGATCGTCCAGTGTAAAAACAACCATGGAATATGTTTCTCCTTGTGTCCTCTGGGTCAGTTGAGCATGGTGCATGACCTTGAACTGCCGCTTGGAATACAGTCCCGTTAATTCCTGCTGAAGCCCCTCCAGGCTGCGGATGACTTCATCCTTGAAGGGGTGGTCGAAATTTTCCAGTTCTTCCGGCGAGCCTTGAAAAACGATGGCCCGGTCATAGAGCGCCAGAATGCGGTTGGAGATAAAATAGACATCCGGTATCTCGTGGCTGACCATGATCGCCGTAAACCCGAACTTCCTCTGGTACTGGGCAATCATGCCCAGGATGGCGTTCTTCCGGACGGGATCCTGGCCGGACGTCGGTTCATCGAAGAGGACAATGCGGGGATCCGTTACCAAAGCGCGGGCCAGGGCGGCGCGCTTCTGCATGCCTCCGGAGAGTTCCGAGGGGTACTTGTGGGCCGCATCCTTAAGTTCTGTCTGTTCGATTCTGGCCATCACCCGGCTGTCGATTTCAGTATTCCCCAGGTTCGTCGTTTCCCGGAGAGGGAGGGCGATATTTTCGTATACCGTCATGGAATCGAAGAGGGCATTATCCTGAAACATGTAGCTTATTCGCGCGAGTTTGGCTATTCGCTCCGATTTTGTCATTTTGAGGAGGGGTTCGCCCTGGAAGAGTATCGTCCCCTCATCCGGATTGAGGAGCCCGATGATATGCTTGAGAAGTACACTCTTACCCGAACCGCTGAGGCCGATAATGGTTGTGACCTGTCCCTCGTAGATTTTTAGATTAATTTGCTCAAGGATCGTCCGGGAACCGAAACGCTTGGTGACATTCTTGAATTCGATCAACGGGGTATCCATGGGGTCATCCTCGAATGAGCAGCGATGTCACCACATAGTCTGAAACCAGGATGAGCACGCAGGAGATCACGACGGCCGACGTTGTAGACAGGCCGACGGCCTTGGCGCCATGGCTGTCCGTGCGCATGTGGGCGAAATAGCCCTGGTAGCAGCAGACAGTGGAGACGACGACGGCGAAAACGATCGATTTGATGAAACCGTCCATGACATCTTTCATGTCCATACTGGTCTGGACACGATACACGTAGGTGCCGGCATTCGCCCCCAGGAGCAGTACCCCCGATATGTAGCCGCCGATGATTCCGACGATGTCGAACACCGCCGTGAGGATGGGAAAGCTGATGATCGATGCGGCGATTCGTGGGCTGATGAGGTAGCGGAGCGG
>JBAYKV010000005.1:0-34109 GCA_041664405.1 Syntrophales bacterium | reverse complement strand
GTGGCGGATTTCAAGGTCGTCAAGGGTCCCACCGCCATCAAAAGCGAAGAAGGACTTCTTACCGCTTATGTCTTCGTCGACTTTACCGGCCGGGATATGGGCGGCTACGTGGAAGAGGCGAAGAAAAAAGCGGCGACGCTGAAGATCCCCGAAGGCTACCGACTCACCTGGAGCGGGGAATATGAAAATCTGGTCAAAACCCATGAGCGGCTGAAAATGGTTATCCCTCTGACCCTCTTCGTCATCTTCGTTCTTATCTACCTGAACACGCAATCAACGGTAAAAACGATGATTGTCCTGCTCGCCGTGCCTTTTTCCCTGGTGGGTTCCTTCTGGTTCCTCTATTTCCTTAATTATAACATGAGCATCGCCGTCTGGGTGGGAATTATCGCCCTGGCCGGACTCGATGCGGAGACGGGCGTGGTTATGCTCCTGTACCTTGATCTGGCCTATGAAAAGTGGAAGAAAGAGGGAAAGATGCATACCCTGGCCGACCTCAGGGAAAGCGTCATGTACGGGGCCGTGAAACGGATCCGCCCCAAGATCATGACGGTGAGCGTTATCCTGGCGGGACTTATCCCTATCATGTTCAGCCACGGGACGGGTGCCGACGTCATGAAACGCATCGCCGCCCCCATGGTCGGCGGCGTCATCACCTCCACGATTCTCGAACTGGTCATTTATCCGGCAATTTATATGATCTGGAAGGGAAGAAGCTTCAAAAAATGATTCATGTTTTTATGCTCTTGCATGCTCGGCAAGATGCATTTCAGTATTTCCATCGCTCATGATGGACGGGCAGCCGGTTCAGTATTTCCCGATAAAACTGCCACTTCGGCATAAATTGATCCATGAACGCCGTGAAACGGTTATTGTGCGTAGGTTCGAGAAGGTGCACCATTTCATGAACAACAAGGTATTCGAGGCACTCGTGCGGTTTCTTCGCCAGCTCGCTGTTCAGTCGGATGCTGCGGCGAGCGGAACTGCAACTGCCCCATTTGGTCTTCATCCGCTGCACGAAAAACCGGTCCACTTTCACCTGCATGGCAGCTTCCCATTTCGCGATCAATGACGGAATGGCTTGCCTGAGCTGGTCCCGGTACCAGGCCTCTACAATAGCCTGCTTTTTCTCTTCATCGGCCCCAGGCCGCACCTGGAGCAGCATTTTGCTGTGCTTAAGCTGCACCTGCGGCGGTTGGTCGCTTTCGGTCACCTCCAGCAGGTAGCGCTTTCCCCAAATGTAATGGCTTTCGCGATCGAGGTATTCGCGCGCCGTTTCACGTTCTTGCTCGCGCAGCTTTTGTTGTTGGCTCTTGATCCAGCCAAGCTTGGTGATGGCAAACACGCGTATGTTGTCGAGGTTCATCCGGAGCGGCGCGGAGATGCGCACCCTGCCGGCCGGTGGATACACGCTCAGATGGATGTTTTTGATGTCCTTTTGCACCACATCGACGGTGATCTCACCAAGCATGATCTGCGCAACCATCAATATTCCCTCTGCTTCTCTATGATGAGGAAGATGCGCTCCACCTCGGCCATGTCCTGCAAAATCTTATATAATGCCCCTTTGATGAGATTCTCCTTGGGCTTAATGCCTCGCCATCCATCTTGCCGGGTATGCTTGACGGTTTCGTCGATCCTGATCGCCAGAGCAAGCACATCCTCATTGTTTGTCGTCTTTCCATAGGGTGCGGAAGGCTCCGCCACACCGCTCGTGCCACCAGAAGCGCCCCTCTGCATGAGGTTGTTGTAGAGGGCACGGCGTCCCGGCGTATTGAGTGACTCCGGTGTGTCTGCTGCTTGGCCGGCCGCTACCTGCTTCGCCAGCGCAGCGATCCTTTTCAGGTATTCCTCATACTCGATGGCCTTCGCCTTCCGGGCAGCAATGATCTCGTCCAGCAGTGCCGACATCTTTTCGTAATAGGCCGGGTCGTTCAGGTGTTCCTTGATGATCTTGCTGCGGACGTTGTTTTCGATGGTTTCGGCAACGGCCTCCTTGTTCGCCTTGAGTCCGTTCGGCAGGCTGTTGATGGCTGCCGCGATACCGGTTTTCACGATCAGCTCCAGCAACGTCATATTGTCAAAGGGTGAAATCTTTCTGGGCTCATCGGCTTCGATGTAAGTGTCGATGAGATGGCGCATGTCGGCCTCGTAGGCTTTTAGGTCGATGTTTTCTCCACTGGCGTTGCGGATGATCTCGCGCAGTTTCAGGTAGCGGTCAAGCGCCTGACTGATGCGCTGGATGTCGGCATCGCTGTAACCGGCTTTGCCCAGTTCGTCCGCAATATTGGCGTAGGCGCGCACCAGGGCGACCGCTGCCTTGTAAAGGGCGGCGCGCTGCGTTTCGTGCGCCTTCAAGTCCTCCGGGATTTCGGTGTTGCCACAGAAATAATGGATGTGCTCCAGCTCCCCCTGGGGAGGCTCCACGGGCTCGCAGAGGAGCGCGACGGCTTCCAGCGCATTGTCCAGCCGTTCCCTGCCTTTGGTCAGGCGGTCTTGCAGCAGAATCTCGGGATCGGCGCCGCCCGCGCTATGATCCAGCTCGGAGGTATAAACCGCGATGGCGTTCTCAACTTTTTTGAAGAGGTCCTTGTAGTCCACGATGTAGCCGAAGTCCTTGTCCTCGCCGTCGAGGCGGTTGGTGCGGCAGATGGCCTGGAACAGCCCGTGATCCTGCATGGACTTGTCGATATAAAGGTAGGTGCAGCTCGGCGCATCGAAGCCGGTCAGCAGCTTGTCCACTACGACCAGCAGTTTCATGTTGGCCGGCTGCTCCTTGAACAACTTCTTGGCGCGATCCTCATAGGTCTCGGTTTTGGACTTGCCCGGCAGGGCTTCCACATTTTGCAGCAACGCCGTATAGATGTTGTAAATGAACTCCTTGTCCGTCTCCGTGTTCGCACCCGTGTCTTCCAGGGTGATGTCTTGCGCCTGCGGGTTGTAGGAGGTGACGACGGCACACTTGCCTTTGAAGGGCGTCTTCCGGAACAGCTCGAAATACTTGCACGCCTCGTAGATGCTGGAAGCCACAAGGATGGCGTTACCGCGCTGGTTGGAGAGGCGCGGCTTCACGCCGAAGTCAAAGAGGATATCGGCCACCACCCGATCCATGCGTGATTTTGAGCTGAGCACGTGCTGCATCGTACCCCACTGCTCCCGCAGGGCGGCCTTCTGCCAATCGTTCAGTCCCTTGGTCTTGGCATCGAACCAGGCGTCGATCTTGCCTTCCGCGCCGAGGTGCTGGTCAATGTCGCGGGCCTCGTAAACGAGATCAAGAATCACCCCGTCCTCCACGCCTTCGCTGAACTTGTAAGTATGGATGTAGCCGCCGAAAACTTCCAGGCTGGTGGCTTTATCCTCCTTGAGGAGCGGCGTGCCGGTGAAGCCGATAAAGACCGTATTGGGCATGAGCGCCTTCATTGTGCGGTGTAGTTTGCCGCTCTGGGTGCGGTGGCATTCGTCCACGAACGCAAAAATCTCGCCCACCGTCTGACAGGGTTGCGCCTCCAGTTCCTTGATGAACTGCTCGAAATCCTCCACGCCCTTCCTGCCGAACTTGTGTACCAGCGAGCAGAGCAGGCGCGGTGTGCCCTGGCCGAGCTTGGTCATGAGGTCGCGGCCGCTTGCGGCACGGGTCATGGGATGACTGGCGGCGACGAAAACGCCTTCGATCTGTTTGTCCAGTTCGTCGCGGTCGGTGACAATCACCACGCGGGCATTGGGCTTGTTCTCCAGAATCCATTTGGCCAGGAGCACCATAACGATGCTTTTGCCGCTGCCCTGGGTATGCCAGATGATGCCGCCTTCGCGGCGGTGAACATGCGCCTGAGCCGCCATGATGCCAAAATACTGGTGCGCCCGGGGCAGTTTCTTTATGCCGCCATCGAACAAGACGAAGTCGTGCATCAGCTCGATCATCCGCGCTTTGTTACACATCTTGAGCAGGTATTTATCCAGTTTGAAGCGGCTGTCGTCCGCCTCGTCTTCTTTCCATTTCAGGAAATACTTCTCTTCCGTCTTGATGGTTCCGTATTGCATGCCTTCGGAATCGTTGCCGGCGAAGATGAATTGCACCGTGCTGAAAAACCACTCGTTGAACGCCGGCTGCTGATTGGAGATGTTCTGCCGGATGCCGTCGCCAAGGGAAACTCGGCTATTCTTCAGCTCCAGGACGGCCACGGCGATGCCGTTTATGTATAGCACCAGATCGGGCCGCCGCTCGTGGTTGCCCCGGAGGGTGACTTCCTCGGCAATGGCGAAATCATTTTGCGTCGGGGTTTCCCAGTTGATCAGCCAAATAGTCTCGGTGTTCTCGCCCGCCGCGGCCTGCACCTGCACACCGTAGCGCAGCAGGCTGTAAACTGCCTTGTTGTTGTCGTAGAGGCTGCGGTTGGGGTTCCCGGCCTCGGTGCGCAGCCGGTCGAGGGCCCGGCTGATCTGAGCCGGACTGTAACCGCAGTTTCGCAGGTAGGCTGTAAGTATCCCTTCCTCGATGTTGCTGTTGTCCGGGCGGTCGGTCCAGTCGCCAAGGTAGCGATAGCCGAGTTCATCCCGAAAGAGGGCGATGACGCGGTTCTGTGTGGCACGTTCCGGCTGGCCGATGGTGCTCATTTCAATATCTCCCAGTGACCGCCCTTTTGCGGGCCGACATACCTCAAACGACCTTCTTTAACCAGCTTGGAACTGGCTAGTTCCACCGCACGCAGCGACTTTTCAATCTCGGCAGCAACCTCGGCAAGCGTCATGGACGGATCTGCTTCTAAGAGCTGGAGGATTTTCACCGAAGTTTTCACCGAAGTTTTCACCGAAGTTTTTTGGGATTCACCCACCAACCTGTGCTTGGTTTCTTGTCCACCGAGGGCTGCGGCCAGGTGTTGCGGATTTGCCTTAAAGGTCAGCATCAGACCGGACATGCCGGCGTCATACGCAGGCGGGTCAATGCCATGCTCCCGGCACTCCCGGTCGATCTTTTCGATGCCGCGCCCCCAGGATTCGATATAACCTGCACGAAAGAAAGCACTGGCAATCAATGGGTTGAAGGGTTTTGAGGGATGCTTGCCCAGGAGCCGTTCCAGCGTCCAGTCCTGCGGCAGCTCTCCGGCATTCCAGAAAACAATCTGATGTTCGTAAACGCTGATCTGGATTGGAATGCCGCTGCTGTAATCCTTGTGAACGATTGCATTCAACAACGCTTCGCGCAGCGCGCCAAAGGGAAACAGAAAGGTTTCCAATCGTTGAAGCCCCTCATAACTGATATAGGCCTTCAAAAACTTTAAACGCAAAATATCGAGCGTTTTATTAACCTGCTCGAACAGGTTGCCATGAATCTCGTCCTGATAGCGCAGATCGTCGTCCGTGACGAAGAAACCAATTTTGATCCAGGCGCCGCTGACGTATCGCTCCGGCCTGTCGGAGAACAAGAGACACGCCGCCCGCTTCAGATAGGAACCATCGACCAATTCCAGATTTTCCAGAATGGCCTCTCGGCTATCCTGCAACACGGCTTCTTCCATACGTCCGCTACGGACTGCCTTCTGAGCAAACAGGCGGAACGCATCGGCACTGCAAGCATCGGCACGAAAGGCCGGCTCGGGGACCCCATCCCAACGGCGTCCCCGTTTTTTCAGCATGAAGCGCTCCAGCGCCACACCTTTCAGTTCCTGTTTGGTACTGCCGCTGCGATAGTGAAATGCACCCTTGTAGCTGATCGGGCTGGGATAAGGTTCAACCCGGATTTCGATCAAATCCCGGCCGCTCTCTTGGACCAGATTCACATCCACCATAATGCCCAGGACGTCCCGCACCTTGTTGGGTATATCCTCCAGCAACTTCGGCGCATTAGCGATGCCCGACACCACGCCTTTGTCAGTCTTGCCGATTACCAACGTACCGCCCTGGGCATTAGCAAAACCGCAGATCCATTTCAGGTACTCATCGCGCCATGATTGCTTCCATTCGATGTTCTGGTTTTCTTTCATACCAGTCGTATCCTCCTGGTGAGCAGGTTGTGCATCATACCCTGTTTGAGCGATCGGGTTTTGGCGAGCTTCGTTTCGAGGGCGGCTACTTTCGTTGTCCTTGCCGGGGAAAATGATGGCATCTTGCATAGGTAGACCGAAAGCAGCCAGTTTTCTGTGTTATTGCTGTTGTCTATGTAGTCGGTCCAATCGCCAGGGTAGCGATAGCCGAGTTCGTCCCGGAACGAAGTGATGATGCGGTTTTGTGTAGCGCGCTCCGGTTGACCAATGGTGCTCATGTTAAAGCCTCCCGGGCAAGGGCATCAATTTGCATTTGCGAATACCGCAGACCGTTGCCAGCAACACCATTAAGAACAATCCTAAATGAATTCTATAGAATGACACAAAGTTATGATTTCATTGCTTCTAAAAAGCGAGATGGTGTTTGCTGCTTGTAATCCCCCCATGGCATCTTTCTTACTCGTGGATATGAGATCAAGAGCCACCGTCTAGCCCGTGTGACAGCAACATAGGCATTATTTCGTTCTTCCTCTATTTGCTTTGCAGTTGTTGCTCGGTAATCTGGGAAGACACCTTCACACATACCCATCAGAAAAACAATATCGTGCTCCAAGCCTTTCATAGTATGGACAGTACTCAGCGTTATGCCGTTGTTTATCATCTCTTCTGAAAGTTGTCCGAGGGAAAGAGCATTCCGGAATGCTGCCAACGAGTTACCGAGACCCTTACGTTTGAAATTGGTCCACAATGCAAGATAATTATCAATTTCCTTAATCGACATCTCTCGCTCTTCATCGGTCATACCCAATGAAGTCTCATCAAGCGCTTGCAATATTGATTTACAGAGTTTCGGAATGTTTGGCTCATCCAAATCGAGTTCATTTATCGTAATCAGCAATCGCCTAATGATGTCAGCATCTTGCTTTTGAGCGAATTCAATCAATTGATCTGAGTCAGACCAATCGGTTGGATATCCCACATTGATGGCGTCACATAGTTTTTTGCCATCGACCCAATCTTTAGGATTCAACTTATACCGAATTGCGTAATCGAGAACCTTGCCGATTTGAGTAATCGGTTCGGCACTTCTCTCACCCTTTTTGAATGCAAAAGGTATCTGGCGCTTCTTAAGTTCATCTTCCAGTGCGGAAAAAACAAATCTGTTCCGGGCGATGACGACAAACTTTTCAAGGCCTATTGTGTCTTCGAGTTCCTCCGAAGTTGTACCTATGAATTTCTGAACAGTATCACAAATCCATGATGCCTCATCTTCTTCGTTGGCGTGTGATGTGATTTCACATATTCCTGGTAATACAATATTTTCTTCATAATGAGCCCCTGGCTTCAGCTTATTTGCTGCCTGGATAACTGTTATCGTACTACGATAATTCTCAGTCAAACGGTGGGCTGTTGGATTGAAGTCGTTTACAAAATGTTCTGTCAGGTACTTTTCACTTGAGTCGTTGAATCCATAAATCATCTGATTAGGATCACCAACCATCAGAATGCTCTTAATAGAATCGCCGCAAAGCGCTTTAATGAATTCATACTGTGCTTTGTTGAGATCCTGGGCCTCATCTACAAGGATATGCCGGTATTTTGCTCTGTAAACATCACCACACCAAGCTTGTTCGATTAGTATTCGCCTTGCGAAGAAAAGCATATCATCATAGTCAATTGCTTGGGCCTCTAAGAGCGCCTTCTGATAAGCTTGGTAGTATTGGAGGAACTTTCCATCGTCACTGTACTTCTTCTTAATTTCCTCCTCAGAGAGAAGATTTCTTTTCACACTTGAGAATGCTTCCAACAGATCTTGAATGATTCTCTCACGCTTTTTCTTTACTTTTACATCATCCACATTCAGAAAGTCATCAACATCAATGCTTTCGTCACGAAGAGACTGCAGAAACACTGCTGAGCGATCTTTATCACGATCATAAATATGGAGTTCGCTTGGAAGTCCTATTGTGTGGCCATACTGGTCAAGGATTCGTTGGGCAAGGGAGTGAATGGTTGCCAACCAGCATCTTTCTCCAAGATCTTCAACATCTGCAAGCCTTGCCTTTATCTCTTCTGCGGCTTTATTTGTGAAGGTAATAGCAATAATACCTTCTTTTTTCGTCGATTGGAGGATGTAGCGAATTCGTTCGGTCAAGACTCGTGTTTTTCCTGATCCGGCGGAGGCGAGAACTTGAATTGGTGCTCCAATTTCAGCATGCACAATTGCCATTTGACCCTGTGACAACTTAAGCATAGTGGAGCTCCTTTCTCACTTTCCCGAAAAACTCGGCGAATTTTAGAGGTAGCTGGTCCTCATTCAGCAAGCACAATTGATTTGCGATTGAAGGTGCATATTTTGTCTTTCCAGTATGAAGGATGTCATGAATTGCACGTTCTCTTCCATTCACAGAAACGTAATCTCTAATAATATCCTCATAAATTGACTGCTTGCATGTGCTGCAAGGAGGTGCCGCCGTTTCTCGCCGACCAGCAGAGGTGCCATTCTTGCCATCAATCCACTCTTGAACAAATAGCGATTTTTTTTCCTCCACGTCTTCGATCGCCCTCTCCACTAAGTCAGAAAAACCATTTTTTAACAAATAGCCTTCAAAATCGGTATCGTCAAGTACAGTAACTCTATCGCTGTTTTTTAGATCAACATCTTTTAAAAATACTTGTTTCCATGCCTTCTTTAACTCTTTTTGAGCTTTTGCATCTCCATCACTGAATACAAATATAGGAATGGAAAAGTCGCGCGCCATGATAAGGAAAGGCCTATATCGACTGCCTGATCCTCCAACGCCTACAAATGAGACATCAAGTTCATGTGCAGCGTTAGAGAACAATTTTTCAAAAAGTAGCGGCAAAGCCTGTTCTTCAGTTTCGCCTTCACAAAGAATGATTGCTTTTGAAAATAGGATGTCTCCCCTGGAATGAATCACTTGACGTTTTATTTTCCGCATTTCTTCATCATTAAGCGAAGACAACTGGGCTGGCTGGCAGCCATTCAGTTCTTTCTTTAGAGATCGCAAATGTAGGGGATTCGCCATCGCAGCGAGGTACGGTGAGTGCGTACTGAGAATTACTTGTCCTTGGGTATCAGCAAGCTGCTTAAAGAGTGTTTTCTGTGCATTTGGGTGCAAATGGGCTTCCGGCTCTTCTGCGGCCATCACTGGGAAAAAGGGTTCTACTTCGCTTTTATGTCGTTGGGCAGACAGCTCTATAAAAGCTTTAACGGTCAACATGGATGCCCAACTGCGGGTACCCATACCGTGATATTCCATTGAAAAGGTATTTTTTTCATCTTCGCCAAAGTGTACAGTAAAGTTTTTTGATAAGTCACGGATCTTCTTTGGAAACGGCGTGATTTCAGTATTGCCGGCACAACCGAATGACATGTTTAACTTATCAAGATGAGCCTTCAAAGAGCTCAGCTCCAGACTCTTGCCGACAGCGTCACTGTTTATTGCATCAATCTGCTCCTCCAGCTTTGCCACAACATCTGTATCGTATTGAATGGCGGAAAGGATTTTCCCGGCAAATGATGACTTATCCCGAAGCTCCTGGTGCAGGTCCCTCTGTGCTTCAATTCCAATAAATGGCATGCTTTGAATTCTTCCCGTGAATTTATTCTCCTTAACCTTTTGTGTGAGCCAATTTTTGCGGTCTGGCCAGGATGACAAGGAATAGCGGATAGAATCAACCCCCCCCTTGGTGATATTCTCCTGCGCACGAGTTCGCAATGCGACATACTGTTTTCCATCTGCTTCTGCCTGAATCTTAGCGCCGAATTCTTCTTGCCACTCCTGGCTAAATGTATTAGCTCTATTATCCCCCTTGTCAACAGGGATAATTCTCATGTCTATGAGAATCTCTTTCGATTTGATTCCAGTAACTGAAATGTGAAAGTCCTCATCACTGACATAGCGAGTGTAATCACCTAATGCTAACTGAATCGCTTTGATCACAGATGTCTTGCCCGAATTGTTGGGACCAATTAATACTGTGACACGGGGCAAAGTGATTTCAAAATCAATAAGCCCACGGAATCCATTAATTCTGACTACATCAATTAGAATGCTCATTCACTTACCTCCCTTGTATCTACTAGCCGAAGCCTCCCGGTGAGCAGGTTGTGCATCATGCCCTGTTTGAGCGATCTGGTTTTGGCGAGTTTCGTTTCGAGTGCGGCGATCTCGGCGTCCATGTCGGAGAGGATGGCGGCGATGGCGGTTTGTTCGGTCGCATCCAGTGGAAATGGAATCTGGAATGAATTTAGACTCTTGTTTGTGATCTGATTAATGGTCGCTCCAAGATGCTCATGAATCTGACGCTTGATCACATCAGACTGGAATTGGTGATAAACGAAGTTGTGAAAGGACGTCCTGAAAACTGCCATGAAGGCTCCAAAGGTCATTCCTTGGGTTTGTTCATCAATCTTGGCACACTTGCCTATCAAATCACGACTGCCGTTCCTAACGCAGATAAGGATGTCGCCAGCTCTGACCATGATTCTTTCAGGAATTTCAGTTTCGACAAAAACGTTATCATCAAATCGGAGCCTGCCATCGAACACATTTGAGGAACGAAGCACAAGTACTCCGTCGGATCTAACATCGCTCGGCTTGTAAGTAAGGCCTATCAGAGATTCACCAATGTCCCCCAACCGTTTCACCACCCACCCATGTGGCACGTTCGGTAGGGGCAATTCATGAATTGCCCCTACGGTCTCGAACCCCGGCAGGCGTTTTTTGCCGGTGAGCAATTCCTGCATGGCGCCTTGTTTGACGTGGCGTTTTTTGGCAATGAGTTGCTCCAGAGATTCGATGAGGGCATCCACATCGCTCAACGCCTCGGCGATGGCTTCTTGTTCGGCCTTGGTGGGTTTTAATATTCGAAAGGCTCTGATTTTAGTCATTGAAAGACTGGGCTGAGCACCTGTACTTATTCTTTCTGTTATTTCTTTGCGTATTAGGTCACTACGGAAATAGCAGAAGAGAAAGTCAGGAAATAGGCCGACCTTGCAAGTTATTCGTGCCGTATTTGGACCCAGATGATAGCTGTTGTTTTTGTCAATCAGAAATACCGGCCCAATGGTGCCAACATAGGCGAATACCAGATCCCCAACCTTTAATTTGCTTCGTGGTAATTTGTCAGAGGTTGACCTTGGAATCGTTTTTACATCTGAAAGATCCAGAGAGTTATGCGTGATATTTGTTCCGCGAATGACGATAATGTCGCCACCATCTTTGTAGCTGTTAAAGTGACTGCTGTATTCAAATCCTGCTAACTTAGTAATTTCGGAGTGACCGCCTAACTCGACAGCCTCCCAATCCTCCGGGATCACCCCAACCTCGGTCTGTTTGTAGCCGTTCGGAATGTCAATCATCCGAACCTCCCGATTTCGTCATGTTCCGTCGTAGGGGCAATTCACGTAGGGGCAATTCATGAATTGCCCCTACAATGTTACACCGTGCATTGTTCTCTGCCGCCCCGACAATATTTTCCGGGTGCAATTTGTCCTCAATCCACCGTTGCGGGTTGGAGGCAATGTATTCGGCAATACGGTTGTAATCGGTCTCATTGCGAATAATGTGTTCATGATAATTTCGTTGCCATACCGGCACGCCGGGAGTGTCCCGATCTATGTTTATCCGCTTTGCGGTGATCATTTTGAAACGGCCAATGATTGTAGGCAACGCCATTTTTCGGCGTTGTTGGCGGATGGGTGGGAACGATTCGTGTTGGTGCAGGGGCAATTCATGAATTGCCCTTACATGAATTGCCCCTACACCGATGTATTCGTTGAAAATCACGACGCCATGAAAATGGTTCGGCATCACCACCGATTCGCCCAATTCAATTTCCTTACGGAGTTCTCCCAAGCGAATCCATTCTGCCGCAACAATTCGCCCGGATTGATTCAGCTGCATCTCTTCGTCTACGATCTCACCCAACAAACATTCCCTTTCATGAACGCAAATCGTGACGAAATAAGCCCCGGCTTGCGAATAATCATATCCGTTCAGACGGATTGAACGGCGATGGTGAATGTCCGGGTTGTAGCGAATCATAATGCAAAAGCCTTTGTCTACTGCAATTGGTCAGCAGCCTGCTGACCAATTTGTGCAACGGTGCGTTGCACAATTATCCGGTCCACATGGGGCAATTCATGAATTGCCCCTACGCCACCATGAATTATCCCTATGGACAAAACCCCATTTTTGCCAGGTGCCGGTTCACCTTCGCCTCCAGCTCGGCAACCTTCAGGGCCGCCTGCGGCAGGGGTGTTTCGTAACGTTCGGCCAACTCCTTAACCCGCTGGGTGAGGGCCTGGCTGATCCGGTCCATCTCGCCGTGAATGGCGGCGGCGATGGCGGTCATCCATTTGTCATCGACGACCAGAGTCTTGATTTCCGTCTCGGTGAGCGTGGGGTATTGGGCATAGGCCAGCGCGTCGAGGGCGGCCTCGGCTTCCTTGAGGCGCTTCTTGAGATCGGCCTCCTCGGTGTTGAGGCTAAGCCACAGCAATAGTATCTGTATTTCGGAGACGCCTTCGTCACCGTAGGGCGCGAGGGCTTCCGCTGCCTTCGGGAGCGAACTGGATTCCCGCCTGCGCGGGAATGACGAATCGGACATTTGCGGGAATGACAAAACGGACATGGCACGGGCCTTGTCAGCCCCATTCTGCTCGGCCTGGAGCTCTTTCAGCCGGGCTGTCACATTAGCCTTGTTCACCTTCTCCAGCTCCGAAAAGGCGCCCTCCTCCCCGCCCTGTTCCTCTTCCAGTTCGGTCATCCGGACGGTCACACTTTCCAGCATTGCCTCCTGCTCGCGGATGGCCGTCTGCTGCGGCGCGAAGTAGCGGTCTACGATGAGCGGCTTGGGTGCCAGGTCGCAGGCCCAGCCCTTGTCCACCTCTTTGCCTTTTTTGTTGGTTTCGATGATGCGGTAGGTCTCAGCCTTCCAGCCATCGGCGGCAATCAGGTAGCAATCGTCCTGCATGGTTGCGGCCCAGTAGTCCAGGAGATGCTGATAGACGTCGTATTTGGCAATCAGCGGCTTTTCCGCATAGTGGGCGAGGAGGTCTTCCGCCAGCTCCGCGATGACGATCTTGGGGTGGCAGTTCGCTTGGAGGCCCTTCAGCGTTGCGGTGCTCCGCTCCCGCCAGTCGGCAAAGAGGGCCTTCATGCACTCGATGAAGGCAACAAATTCCGGATGCCCGTAAATCGTGGGCTTGATGGCTTGCTTGGCTACCGCCAGATCCAGGTATCCGGGGCGGTTGGCTTTGAACAGGGTCTGCCGCAGTTGGGGGCAAACGTCCCAATAGGGTTGCAAGGCATCCACATCGGCCATGGGGATGCCGCCCTTCAGGTGTCCTTCAATGTCCTGAATGTCTTCGGCCTGTTGGCTGTCGATGTAGCGCGGGATGTTGAGGTTGAAGTCGTTCCTTTCGATCTCCGCGATGCTGACCATGCGTGAGCACTTGGGAATCTCCAGGCGCTTGTTGAAAACATCGACTATCTGGTGGAGGTCGCAGTCGCGCAGGCGGTTTTTGTTGCCGTCTTTGAGGTAGCCGCTGCTGGCGTCGATCATGAAGATGGCCTTGCGGGTATGGGCGTTTTCCTTATCGATGACAATGATGCAGGCGGGAATGCCAGTGCCGTAGAAGAGGTTGGCAGGCAGGCCGATGATCCCCTTGATGTATCCTTTGCGGATGAGATTCTTGCGGATGTCGGCCTCGGCATTGCCGCGAAAGAGCACACCATGGGGCAGAATGCAGGCACCTTTCCCCATGCTTTTGAGGGATCGCACAATGTGCAGGAGATAGGCGTAATCGCCCTGTTTGGCCGGCGGCGTGCCGAAATGGCGGAAGCGCTCGTGCGGGTCGTTTAGCGGATCGATGCCTGTACTCCAGCGTTTATCGCTGAAGGGTGGATTGGCAACCACGTAGTCGAAGGTTTTGATCTGGCCGTCATCGCTGGTAAAAAGCGGATTGGCCAGCGTGTTTCCCTGCTTGATCAGGGCCGTGGGATTGTCATGCAGGATCATATTCATGCGTGCCAGGCCGGAGGTGGCGGCGTCCTTCTCCTGCCCGTAGAGCGTGACCTTGGCGCGGGCGGCTTCGCCTACTTTCAGCAGCAGCGATCCCGACCCGCAGGTCGGGTCATAAACGGTGGTGTCGTTTGTCGTGTGGGCCTCGCGAATGCCGATGATCTGCGCCATGATGCGGCTGACCTCGGCAGGCGTGTAAAACTGGCCTTTGCTCTTGCCGCTTTCCGTGGCGAAGTGGCGCATCAGGTATTCATAAGCATCGCCCAGGATGTCATCGCCCTCGGCGCGGTTCTTGCTGAAGTCGAGGGCCTTGTTTTCAAAGATGGCAATCAGGTTGGTGAGGCGCTCCACGATCTCCTGGCCGCTGCCCAGCTTGCTCGGATCATTGAAATCCGGCATGTTCGACAGTTTGTTGGCCGTGGCCAGCGGTCCAATGATCTTCTTATTGATCTGGTCGCCGATGTCGGGCTTTCCCTTGAGGGCGACCATGTCCTTGAAGCCGGCGCCTTCGGGAATCGTGATCGGCGCGTAAGGCACGCCGGCGTATTTGTCGCTGACGTATTTGACGAACAGCAGCACCAGCACGTAATCCTTATACTGCGAGGCATCCATGCCGCCGCGCAACTCATCGCAGGATTGCCAGAGGGAAGAATAGAGTTCAGATTTCTTAATCGCCATGGCGCCCCTTTTTCAAAATGGCCTAAGGTTGGGAAACGTGCGCAAAGTCGTTAGGACTTTAAGGAGTTTTGATGAAGTTTCTATACTTTTCTTTGGGTTATGTCAAATCAGGAAGTGCAGCAAGCTTGACAAATTACACATCCAAAAAAATATGAATAATTCATACAAGTAAAGTATTCGAATACATTGAGTAATTCACGAAACATCAAAAAAATAAGCTAATTCCTGCCCCGGCCATGATTGCCGCGATTAAGAAATCTCGGCGAATCAATGCCCGGTCTTGAGATCTCTGAGATTCCGGAAGGACAACTGCAGAGGCTGGCAAATTATGACAGACGTTCTTGATCTTCATGGGGAAATTTTGAAATTATTGACGATCAACAAGGCTTAAGTGTATGTATTTATAAACCAATAGCCTTAGTGCCTAATATAATAAAGAAATTATCTGTTCCCAGTAATTATTAACGCATATCAAATGGTTATCCACATATGCCTGTCGAAGAGCGGAACTCATGGTTCGTGTTGATGACGTCCCTCAATCTGAATCACTTCCGGTCGCAGGCAAACTCTTGGCGATCATCACGGTAGAAGATACAAGCAGTCGTCAGTTCTTTTCTAAGCCTTGCCCGGGCGCGGTGCAGCCTTATTTTCGCCGCCGGGAGGGTTAACCCGAGGATATCGGCGATCTCCGAGTCGCTCAGACCTTCAAGTTCACTAAGGACGATGACGGATCGGTATGTCTCTGGTAGCGTTTGGATGATTTCCCGGATGCAGCCGTTCATTTCCTGACGGATGACCCGCTGCTCCGTGGAGGCCATCACCTCACCTGTCCAGATGTTTTCATCTTCTTTAGTTTCCGTGATGGCCTCCACGGGCAGGAGCTTTCCCCCGGCGTGACAATTAAATGGATGACGAAGTTTATCGAGGGCGGCATTGGTCGCAATCTGATAGATCCAGGTGGACAAGCTGGATTCACCTCGAAATGCTTCCAATGCCAGACCGATTTTTACAAATACCTCCTGAGTCAGGTCTTCCGCTTCGTTCTCTCCGACCATACGAGTCAGATAGCGGAAGATCTTTCCTTGGTACGCGTCATAAACCTGCTGAAATCGTATTTCCCCACTCTCCATAATAATCCTCACAGCCGCATTTTTACTATATCATTCCATTGCTATGAGCAACAGCAGGAGGCTTCGCGGCTATCGCATGCTTGTTGAGGAAGATCATTACCAAGGAGGCTCAGGGCGAGTTTGTCCATACTGGCTGCCGCTCCCCTCCGGACCCCTTTGGCGACTTCCACCGCCGCCATGATCTCGCTATGTTCAATGCCGGATTCCAGCGCCCTGCCAACGTGATATTCCAGGCAGGGGTGGCAATTTGCCCCTACGGACGCTCCCACTGCCAGCAATTTCTTCGTTCGATCATCCATATTCATTCTCCTTGTTTTCCCTTCATTTTTTCTATATCTATCTTCAGATCACCGATCTCTTTTTTCATCTCATCAAGTTCGGTGGAACCGACTCCACCGAAGCAGCAGAAACGCCTGTTGCCCATTCTCGACTTGAAAAACATGCACATCATTATGCATAAGGCAATACCGACGAGCGGCACTACCCACCACCATGCCCAAACGGGCCACGACCCTCCACACCACCCGCACATAGCTTTCCCTTCCCCTTTCCGGTTCGATCAATTTTTTTACGGGGTAATCGGCAATACTATTTCGACGCTCCCCCACCCTGGACAAAAGCGGACAGCATTCCCATTTTGTCGCCGCAGAAAGACTGCATCTTTTCCATTATTGCCGACTTATCTTTTTCAGGCATATCCTTCATGTTACTGCATGGGCACATCGCCGCCATCTTCTCACAGCAGGCCTTCATCTTCTCCTTGTCCTCCTCCGGCATGCCGTTAAAGAATCCCTGCATCATTGAACCAAACATCTTTTCCATTTCGTACCTCCTTAGGTTTTTTGTGCCGATTTAACTCTATAGACGAGAAGAAGCCCTCAAAAGATACACGGAAAAAATAATTTCTTGCTGGTTAATGACCGGGGAAATTGAATGCCATATCGATCAAGAACAACAGGTTCCCCCTGCCTTGCCCGCGGACGGAGTTTTCGGATCGACGAAGCAACCGCAGGAAGCGCTTTCCCGGTTCAGCATCCCGTTAATTACCGCCGCAGCGCATCCAACCCCGGCCTCAACGGACACGGCGCCGACTGGACAATTGAGACTACAGGCCCCGCATTCCATGCAGGCATCGCGTGTCCGGATCCGGACACGTTTTTCATCGATCGCCAGCACCCCATGGGGGCAGACCTCCAGGCACATACCGCAACCGGTGCATTTATCACTGTCAACCCTTAAGGTGACTACATCCTTCAAATAGATCAAATCCTTCATTTCATCCTCCTTAAAAAAAACGAGAGACCACAAACATGGCAAACCCGGAAAGACCGGCGCCGATTTCCAGAGGCAAGGCCCAGCGCATTTCCCGCTTCACCCCGGAAAGAGACGTATACGTGGAGGCGCCGGTGAAGTTCATGGCCAGATAGGCGGAAAGTGCCGGAATCATAAGCAGCCATGCTCCTCCGAGCAGGATCTCCCGCCAACTCCGGAGATCACCTCCCCATGCATAGAGCAGGGCGACGGCTACCGGCAGTCCGATGGAGATACCTTTTGTTGTAAAGGCCCGTCCCGGCAGATAGGGGAGCAGCAGGGGGGTCAAGACCGCGCCGGAAAAAATGGCGCATAAAAAAGCGATCATCGAAAATATACCGTCATGGGTCATACTTTGTACAAATCCCCCTGCCCCGCCGAGACCACCGATGAGCAGCAGGATGGGGATGATGATCATGGCGGGCTTCAGGACGGCGATTATCTCAATGGGAATGAGGACGGCGCGCTCCCGCAGAGGAAAGGCTTTCCGTCGCATTGCGGCTGTAGCCTTGAGGCCGGCGTCGAGATAGGCGGCGACATCCCGGGCGAGGATCGGTCCGTAATGGACCTTGAAGCCCGACTGTTTTCTGACCAGATGGGCGGCTACGCCGGGAGCGCCAAGTTGAGGCAGGATCAGATTGCGGTGCTTCACCACATCTTTCAAGCCGCTGGCCGTGATCCGGCGGATGAGTTCCTCCGTCCCGAAGGTTCCCTTACCGGCGGCACACCAGACGTTGATTCCATCCGTATCGAGGACGAGGATCCAGACATTCCGACCAGGCAGGGCCTCCCGGAGGCAGTCGAAGGTCATCTTGTAGTTGGCCGTAACGAGGACGGGTGAAGACTCATCGGGTGATCCGAGGGCGTAGAGGCCCGGATCGACGGCATAGTGCATCCTGCCGACTCCCCAGCGCGCCTTGATCGACCCCCATTGGTCGCACCATGTCAGTGCTGACGAAACCTGGGGAATCCTTCCCGAAGGACCTGCCACCGAACCGGTTACAAACGCCTGATCCAGACGGGGCGGGCTCAGCGGGATCTCGCTGCCCGAAGCCGCGCGGGCGGCAGGGGGCGCCATAGGTAGCAGGACCTGCTTGTTTGACGAATCATTTGCACATGCTTTCATTATCGATTTACCTCACATCATATTTCTCATGACCGGGCCGAGAAACTACCTGACCCGCCCGGCAAGATTGTCGGCTTTAATCAAAGTCAGACAGCAAACCGCGCCGTCTTGGTGATTACAATAACGGCTGTCTGCCTATGCCTTGACAGCGGCAACCTTGATGCTGGCGACGATGGACAGGCGCTTTTCTAGAGTTTGATCACTCCACCAACATCAGGCAGTATATGTTTTGCGTTTCCGTCTTTTCTTTCAGCGCCTGGATGGGAAGCCTGTTATTCCGCGCCGTCTGGTAAACATCGATCCCGCACGATTCCATAGAAGGCCGCGCCTTTTGCCCGAAATTGCAGGTGACTCCTTTTAGTTCTGCGCATTCCTTGCATAAACCGCAGGGGCCGGCGATATAGACAAAGGCCTTGTAATACCCTTCTTTGAAAATCTCCCCTTCCAGTTCGACCAGCGATGTCATCAATTTATGAGTATGTTTTCCGCGGTCGGGAGTTTTCGGCGCTTCGAGATGAAAGAGGATAGCCTGCCCGTAGCTGTCAAGGACCTTGCGCGTCTCTTCGGGCGTTGGCGTGTTCGGAGGGCAGCAGTGGCTCAAGCCGTAACCGGCACAACCGAACTGGCATTTCAATCGGACCCAGGACGCGGTAACCACGCTGGAGGGGAGAATCGGTTGGGCATGGGTGAATCCTATCGCCACTCCTTTTCCGCAATATTTCTTAAGATCGTCACTCGTCATATATCCACCTCATAATGTAGTTCCTTTGTCTGCCTATGCCTTGACGGCGGCAACCTTGATGCTGGCGATGGATGTTGCCAATTGGTCCGCCATTGCTTTCAGGGTTTCGCCATCGCCGATGGCCTCCTGCACCGCCGGATAATTGACCAGTTCCTGCATGGGGAACAGGGTCTCGGCGATGATTTGCACACCCCCAAAACCTGCTGCCGCGATCTTTTGCAGGTAGTCGTCTTTCCTCAGCGCCCCGGCAACACAGCCGGTGTAGGCGGCAACAGACTCTTGCAATGCCGCCGGCAGTTCTTTCAGCAAGACAATATCGGACACCATCAGACGGCCGCCCGGCTTGAGAACCCGGAAGGCCTCCCGGAAAACCCGTCCCTTATCCGGGGAAAGGTTGATGACGCAGTTGGAAATGACAATGTCCGCCGTGTTATCGGCTACGGGGAGATTTTCGATCTCCCCTAAGCGGAACTCTACGTTCTGATACCCGCCTTTTCGGGCGTTCGCCCGCGCCCGGTCGAGCATTTCGGAGGTCATATCCACACCGATGACCCGGCCCGCCGCCCCAACTTCCCTGGCAGCGAGGAAGCAATCGAAGCCCGCCCCTGCCCCCAGATCAACGACCGTTTCTCCCGCCCGCAGAGAGGCTAAAGCCACGGGATTTCCGCAGCCCAGACCAAGATTCGCCCCGTCGGGCACGGCCTGGAGGTCTTCGGGGCGGTAGCCGACGCCTAAACTGATATTTTTCACAAGGCTTTCACCACCGCAACACCCAGCAGACGGCAGACAGCATGTCCCCGCTTTCGTAGCAATATTGCCGTAACGGTCCCGCACGGCCTTCCTGATTTCTTCTGCTTTCATTTTCCTATTCCTCCTAAGTTGCCCATGATGGGGCCAAGAAATTCCCTGACCCGCTCGGCAAGATTGTCAGCCTTGATTAACGTCAAGCAGCAGACCTCGCCCTCTTTTTCCCAACTGATCAGGGCCAGCTTATCTCCGGCCTTAATGTTCCCTCGCTCCCGCAATTCCTTGGGGAGCACCATTTGCCCCCGCTCATCGACGCTGATCAGTGCTTCGATGCGGCAACAACTCGTAACCCCGCTTGCGGATACACAACAGGATTCCTTCTTCTGATCTGTTTTAACCATTTCTTTCACCTCAAGTTGATTATTCAGATGCATGCCATATAATCAGATTCATCAGTTGGATCAGAATATAATTAACGGCAAGAGTTTTGTCAAGGATCAAATGAGATATTTTTTTAAATAGACACTGCCGGGCTAAAATGTTAAATTTGTCTTCAAATGGTAAGGGGGGGTTTTATTTATGAAAAAGGCAATATGGATGATGATGGTTGTGCTGCTGGTGGCGGGTACCGCCTGGGCCAAGGATTTTACCCTGACTAAGAAGGCCGGTGATCTGACCGTTGATATTAAGATGGACAAGAATCCCCCCGTTGTCGGCAACAACAACATGGTAGTCGGCATCAAAGATGCGTCCGGCAAGGACGTAACGGACGCCAAGGTAGCAGTTGATTACGGGATGCCCGCCATGCCGGGGATGCCGGCGATGAACTACAAGGCAAACGCCATGCTCCACGGGAACACGTACCATGCCGTCATGAATCTTTCCATGTCGGGATCGTGGAACGTCACGGTGAAGATCAATCGCCAGGGAAAGGCGGTGTCCACGAAATTCAGCATCGACGCCCGGTAGGGTCGGAGTAAACGCAACAGCATTATAGTCAGACCGCGGTTTTTCAAGGGGTAAACTTGGAAAGGAGGGATTAGTGCCCATGACTTCCAGTATCAGACGGCTGATGATGGTCGTTCTCGCCTTTCTGTCCCTTCTGGCAACAGCTTGGGCAGCCGATGAGCTGGACCTGAAGCCCCTGATCGCCGAGGCCCTGAAGAACAACCGGGAGGTTCTTGCTGCCGAGGCGCGTGTGATTGCGGCGGGTACCGGATCCAGCAGGCAAAAGGGATGCCCGATCCCCTGCTCTCCGTGGGCTATCAGAATGAGGGACTTACCCAATAACGGTACGAAGACAGCCTGGATGCCCAGTGGATCTTATCCGCTTCCCAGACCTTTCCCTTCTTTGGAAAGCGGGGCCTGAAGGGCGAAGAAAAGATTGCCGCTTCCGCCGCCTTCCTCATCGATTCCGAGGCCCAGTTAAAGGGTGTCAAGCCCCTGAAGGGACCGGGACGTTAGATTGACCTATCCTAAATATTCTCGATATTCACGCATAATGACCTTATAGATGGTCATGTAAGATAGTCATCAGGGAGGGTCCAATGAACACATCAACGGTCAGCATTGCCGAAGGGAAAAAAGGTTTCAGCCGTCTCATCCAGGATACCCAGGATAAGCAGGAAAGTATCATCGTGACACGACGGGGACAACCAGTGGCCGTTATCGTCCCTTATGAGGAATACAATCGGACCATGAGAATGGACGGCTACCGGAAAATAATGGAAGTCCGTGAAATGTATATAAAAACAGGGATAAACGCCAGCGAGATTTATGAGGAATCCCGGAAGCAGTTGGAGGAAAGAAAATGAATCGGGTCGTCCTTGATGCCAGCGTGGTCCTCAAGTGGTATCTTCCCGATGAGTTATACGGTAAAAAAGCCCTCGATTTATTGGAAAAATTCATACTCGGGACGTTGGATATTGTGGCGCCGACGCTGCTGGAGTACGAACTCCTGAATGCGCTGATAATGGCGGGGAAGCGGGGACGTCTCGATGCAGGCGCAGTCATGACCGCTCTCGAAGGGTTTAAATCCCTGAGGATTTCCCTTCTTGGCCCGGCGGGGCATTACGACAGAATTATCCACTATTGCCATGCCTATACCCGTTCTGCCCACGATGGCAGTTATCTTGCCCTAGCCGAACGGGAAAGTCGTGAACTCGTCACTGCGGATGAAAGACTGTTCAACAGCGTGAAGGCCGAGCTGAACTGGGTGCGGTGGATCGGGGATCTGTCTTAGTAAAGCAGTATTTTTTCTATCACCAAACTACGGCATCAATCGCATTTATTCGAGCCTCATTTATGCAATCTTTCTTACGCAGTGTTTTAAGGCTGCCGAATGGAGAGGGAAAATGAAAATACTCTTTGCCGCCCATGAAAATGCCTGGGGTGGATTCCTCGGGTTGCTAAAAAACGGGCTTCCTCAGCATGAATTTGCTGCCAGCGGACGATTTGGATTCGAGACCTTAAAAGGATTTGATGTATTGATTCCCACCATGAGCGCCGTGAACAGGGAGCATCTTGCCGGCAGCGATCGGCTGCGGCTAATTCAGCAGTGCGGCGCCGGTCTGGAGGCTGTTGACCTGCAAGCCGCCGCGGAAATGAACATCCGGGTCGCCAACGTCCCCACCGATATATCCGGCAATGCCGATTCCGTGGCCGAGTTGGGCATCTACATGATGATCGGCTTATCAAGAGATCCCCGAAAAATGGCATTATGTCTTGCCAACAGACAGATGGGGGTTCCTCAGGGGCGCGCCCTGAGTGGGAAAACAGTGGGCATTATCGGCCTTGGCGGTATCGGCCGTGCCCTGGCAAGACGTCTCAAAGCATTTGACGTTCACTTAATCGGCATCAAACGCCAAGATCCTCAAAAGGCTAAAGCGGAACTCGGTTTGGAGTGGGTCGGAACCCCGGAAGATATGAAAGAACTTCTTGGCAGGTCCGACTATGTCGTCCTCTGTCTTCCCCTGACAACCGAAAGCAGGAATATGATGGAGCGGCATACTTTTGACATGATGAAAGGAGATTCAATTCTGATCAATCTTTCCAGAGGGGGACTGGTTGACCGGGGCGCCTTGGAGGATGCCCTGACCGCAGGGAAGATCGGCGGCGCCGGCCTGGATGTATTTTGGGAAGAACCGCCCGATCCCGATGATCCCATATTCAGATACAATGTAATGGCGACCCCGCACATTGGCGGTGTAACGGACGTCTCCATACGAGGTATCGTTAGGGCGGTAACTGAAAATATCAGGAGATTGGAAACGGGCCAGGACCTCCTTTATTTAAAAGCGTAAAGTGCTTTCGATAAAATATCCTCCTGTTATTCACAAAAAGGCCAGACATATAAATATGAACGGTGTCGGCTTGTTACCGTTAATGTTTCAGATTGAATCTTTTGTTGCTGTAGTGTATTGTAGTACAGGAGGTGCCCTATGAGAAGTGTTCTATCTGTTAGTTTGCCGGAGAAAATGGCTGCTGAACTGGACATCATTGCCAAGGAAACAGGAAGGAATAAAAGCGACATTGTGAAAGAGTCCTTGGGGGAATTTTTGTGGGAGAAGAGATTCATCCGAATGAAGAAACGTCTGAGCCCCAAAGCTAAAGCAGCGGGCTTTGTTACGGATGACGATGTTTTCAAGGAAATATCGTGAGGGCGGTATTTGATACAAATGTTCTTATTGCCGCCTTTCTTACGGAAGGGCTTTGTTTCAGCCTTCTGATTCGCGCTCGTAAGCAGGCATTTAAGCATGTTTTCGTTAAATGTGTCTTTCAATCGAAAAGAAATACTTTTCCCGATAGTAATGTGGTGCACCTTTGTAGGTGGCTTTTGCCAATTCATCGAATGATATAGCCATAATATTCTATAAATCAATTTTCCTTTCATCGATTAAAATCCTATAATTATCATTCCCAAAAGACCTCACAAGCAAAGAATATGGAGGTGAGCCATGACCACAAAAGAAGCGATAACTCTGTTCAAATATTATCTTCAATCAAACCATAAACGAAGGACTATAGAGAGCTATAGCCACCTGCTGGAAAGGTTTGGATCGATTCATGCTCAGAGAGAATTAGATGCCATCGCTCCCGATGAAATTTTCCATTTTCTGGAAAGCATGACGAAGAACCTTGCCAAATCAACACGAAGACTCCGATATGCCCAGTTGAAAGCCTTTTACAATTTCATTATCGACCGATGTTCCCTAAACATGAGAAATTCCTGTAATGCATCGTTGCTGAGTAAGTCATTCAAGGCACCGAAACAGATTCCCCGCAAGATTCTCGACCGGGAAACTGTGGATGAAATGATCTACAATACGAAAAGATTGCAGGACCGGTTGATATTGGAGCTTCAGGCGCGCTGCGGGTTGCGGATTGGTGAGTTGCTGAAGATCAAGATGGCGGATGTTTCAGACAGAACGATTACCCTGTGGGAGCCCAAATCTGGCAAAGAGGCGGAAAGAGCATATATGCCTGAGAACGTATCAAGAAAATTGGCAGAATACATCAAGGATAAAGCCCTTCAAGGGGAAGACCGAGTATTTCCAATATGCTATTCGACGGTAAGATCTCTTGTCAAAGGATTGGGTGCCAAAGTGAAAGTCTATGTTTCACCCCATGATCTCCGTAGATATTCAGCGACTTATGCCAGCAGAAACGGTGTCCCTCTTGAAGTAGTATCGAAAGTAATCTTGAGACATCAGGACTTGAATGACGACCCAGATCTATCTCGGCAAGATCAGTGATTCAGAGGCGATCCGCTGGATGGACAATCTTCACGGAAAATGGGACCGTTCAACATAACCAATTGGAACGTTGAGGTCTTTGGGGTTCATAAATTGTTGTCAGACCATCCGTAAGGTGTTATCCTAAGGCCAAATATGCGTTTTTCAACCAGAAAACATTGGACATGCTTTCAGGAAAGATCTGAAGAGTTCAAACGGTATTGATTGATCAGGTGATTTCTCTTGACAGATATGTCTATTTTTCTTAGGCTTTTCACATATAGTTTTGTGAGGAAGAGATTATGAGAGCCGTAAAACGTAAAGTAACGGATATGACGGTGGATGAACTTAAGGGTATCATCCATGAAGCGATCTCCGAAGATATGGAAGTTTGGCGGGAAACCTTCGAGATCATGGCGGATGGCACGCTGATGGGACAGATCCGGCAGGCAGATCTGGACAGGGCAGCCGGTAAGAAAGGTGCCTTTGTTGCCTGGGATGATCTGAAAAATGCATAAGATTCTTTTTCATCGAAACGCCGTCAAATTCTACCGGAAGGCTGACGACGCCTTGAAGGAAAGGATCGCGGATGCCATTGATGTCATTGCCAAAAATCCCCACCTTGATAGCCATATCAAGAAGTTGAAGGGGGACCTCAAGCACATGCATCGTTTCCGAATGGGTGATCTACGTATCATCTACGAGATCGATAATGCGCAAGAGACTGTGTGGATCAAGACCATTGAATGGAGAGGCTCTGCCTATAAATGAAAGACTCACCCGATTGATGCAACTTACGGGTTGAAGCATACGGGGGCTTGGCGGATCATTTTATCACCTTGATGACTGCGGAAGCCTTCCTGTACTCAATGATTGACGAATTTCGAGAACAATGCAAGAGTTCGAACGGAATTCTTGAATTGCTGTGGCCATTGCAGGGAGGGAGCACCTTCTCAACCGGATGTGGAAATAGAATCCCTCTCTGACCTACCGTTCCTTAAGGGTTTTTGACCGGAGGAAATTGAGATATGTTGTGGTAAGAAACAAAATGGCCATCATCAGATGTCAAGAAAATCAAGGAGGGAATTATGACTCAGACGGTAGTGAAGAAGCTTGACAGTGGCGACCTTTTTCCAAAAATGGAATTTAAGATTACCAACGGCACAACATTGACGCTACCCGAGAAGAATGATGGAATCTGGTGTGTCCTGCTGGTCTACCGAGGGCGCTGGTGACCATTTTGCCATCAGCAGTTAGCTGATTTTCAAGAACGTCTTAATGAATTTAGTCAAAAAGGTATCAAGATCATTGGAGCCTCTGTTGACAACCTGGAAGATGCGCAAAAGATGGTTGACCGACATAAACTGAACTTCTCATTGGCGTACGGCATGGATGCAAAAGAATTTGCTGGTATGACCGGGGCCTTTTTCGCTGATAAGAAGGGGTTTATCCATGCAACAGCCTTCATCATCAGACCGGATGGCAACATTGATGACGCCGTTTATAGTACTGGACCGATTGGCCGCTTAACGGCAGCAGACACATTAATGTTGATTGATTATCGTATGAAAGCAGAATCGCAAAGCAAATCATGAGTGATGCTGTCACCAGTGACGTTCTTTCATGTCGATCTGACATGCGGATGGGTAGCTGAAGAATCACCGAAATGCCAGGATGAAAAGGATATCTTCTTTTATACATCTTTCGGAGGCGGCAATATTTGGGTGATGAGCATCCATGTAAGGATAACCCATAAGACAGTGAAAAGTATTAGGCTCATGGTTGCAGCGATTTCGGCGGGGTCCTTCCTGAAAGCGGTGAATAGAATATTTTTATTAACATGGTAGATTTCGAATGCAAATCGTGATAATTGAGATGTGAAAAAAAGCATATGAATAAGATCCATCCCGTTTAATCATTCGTGAGGGACGCATGGAATCGCCAATAATTACCCCGTATCTTTTGAAGAAGGTCGGGGTTTTTTGTTGCAGGCAAGGAAGATACGGGGAACTTTCCTGGCGGCGTCTTGAATTTAGTTGGCGGCTCTGTCCAAACGATTCTAAAATCATTTAACTTTTCATTGGAGATGATGGGCCAAGGATTGATATGAAATTTGTGATCTTCCCTACAGAAAAAGAAGCAGAGGAATATCGGGTACGGCTACAAGCGCATCACGACGCTGGGCTAAATCAGGACAAGACAAGGCCCAAAATAATTGATTGCGTCGTCAAAACGTGGCGGGGGGAATACGCACTGTCACTCCTGGACAGCACATGGCCGGACGCGGGCAACGGGATTATTGCAGATAACATCGAAGATCCAAGGACGAAATTCCTGGAAGAAATTGTGAAGTATTTCGAGGCTACTGCTGCTGGTGGTCCAATTGATTCAGTTGCAACGTCAGCATGTATTGGGGCATACATTCAGCTATGTAGTTTGACCATTAATGAGCCAATAGATAAGCATATTACATCGACCGAGACCGGAGCGTTGTTCAAGATTCACCTCCCCGCTAATCCCGAGAGCCTTCTGTCTCAGTTGATTCAGCCACTCATAATGCAACGCGATCCATCGGCACTTTGCCTATTACTCGACACTCTCAATCGCTATCTTCGAGACTCAACTATACATTATTACGTGAAGTTGAGCCTCCTCAATGTTGAAAATCGGATTTTGCGCTGGTCAGTGATTGCCGATCTGCCAGTTGAATCATTGGACCGTGGTATATCTTTCTGCAATATTCGGCGTGCTCTAGTATTAGAAATTATCGAAAATCCGCTGAATTATTTCGCCGACCAAGATTGGCAAGGAATGGCCCAATTCTAATCGCCTTGCACCGTCTTTACGTAGATACAGAGCGCGATCTATATCTACGTATGGGTATGCTCAGCGCTGTTATGCCGTTTTTTGATGATGTATTGAATGCAATCCGAAGGCAAAGCGTGATCCTCACCGGCGCGTTCCATTCAGCAGTTGTCGCTAATCATCGCGCTATGCTGGCCACAGCAGAAGCCATGCGCGAGAAAATCGACTCATACAGGGACGCACTTGACGCGACACAATTAGAGGAATTGGATCGGGCGATTGAATATGCAGGAGATCCAAATGACGGGGACGTCCGGGGCGTCATTATACAATTGGCGAATGCCTCGTTCCGCGGCATAGATCCACGGGAACTTTATACTGAAATCCAGTTCGTCCTCCCGTTTGGGATGCACGATAAATTGGCAGAGGAGAATAGATCCATTAGCTTTCCTAATGGATCTCATTTCCAAATCCTATTTATGAGAATCAAATCGAGTTACGAAGACCCGATGATAGTCTATTTAGCGAATATCGGGGGTGAAAGGATTAATGGGTTGCCAAGCGATTTCTTGTCTGATGTAAACCCAGACACAAAGACGGGGTCCACCCTTGTGCTAATCCAACTCGACGGGTGCGCCACGCTGGATTTTGACGTGACAGGCGATGGGGTTATTGAAGAGAAACCCCTTGAAGACGAGAAAGCTGTCAGAGGAGGTCTTTACTTTCCTCACAAGGAATTAGCAGTAAGTCTCTTACGGGCTCTCTACCGAGAAGCGCCTCCCGAATTCCCGATTGAGTGCAAATTGGAACATCTTAACATCGACGCTTTCAGTAATTTGATCGTCGACTATCGGCGAAAAGAATACAGAAAGCTAATCATGCACCGAAAAGCATATCTCTTGACGAGCAGGGATGCGCTGCTTCGGGCTCACAGCAGGTATAGTGATCAGATCGGTGAATTGTACCGCCGCGATAAACAGGTGAGCATCAAAGCGTTGGTCGATAATTTCGTCATAAGGACAAATGAGTCGTTTCGGGACTTTGTTTATAAAGTAGTCGAGTTAACCGTGAAAGAGTATGTAGAGTGGCATTCATGTTGGGAGTACCTCTGGGAAGGAGACCCAAAATATCCGAAGTTGGAGCCACACGCTCATCCACTCATAAATTCCTATTTAAGAACAGTTTTGGAGATGAAAGGTATCAGGGTATCGCGAGAGGTGCGAGTGGCCAACGGCGCAGTCGATTTCTTCTGCTCGTGCACCACGAAGCGAGACGATGTGCTGAAGGTCTGCATTGAAGTGAAGAATGCTCACGGCGAAGGATTGGAGAGCGGAATCTCAAAGCAACTGCCTGCCTATATGGACGCAGAGCAGACGCGTCATGGGATCTATCTCGTATTATGGTACAAAGGCGCAGATTGGCAACAACCTAAAAAGTTTAGCTCAATTGACGAAATGAACGCAAAGCTCGAAGCAACTAAGCCGGATAAGAACTACTGTATTGATGTGATATCTGTGAATTGCTCGAAGCCTATACAACCATCGAAAATGTAGCTTGAAAGAAAATAGATCGACTTTCCCTATCAATCTTTCTTTCCATAATGCGCATCATTGTAAATCAAGATAGATTGAGGACTTGTAGATACTGTTCTTGTCAAGCGAGAACTTGATTAAAGTTTGGGTCATATTTTTTCCCGGATTTTAGGACTCCAAAGATAACGTGAACCAGTTTCCGCATAATCGCACAGACGATAACTTTTCCATTTTTACCTTTATCTTTTAGGTGTTTATAAAAAGCGATCATTACAGGATTGCATTGAATAGAAACCAATGCTGGCATGTAAAGGGCTTTTCTGAGCCGCGCATGTCCGATTTTGGATAACCTGGGTTTTCCCTTAATCGATGATCCTGAGAGCTTTTCCCGCGGTGCGAGTCCGATGAAGGCTACTATTTCACGAACATGGTTGAATTTTTCCAGATCATCTAATTCTGCCAGGAGTCGAGGGATAGTTGCCTTGCCCAGAGAAGGGATAGAATTCAGCAATTCCTCCTTCTCTTTGAGATGTGGATTTTGTCCTATCAAGTCGGCAATTTGTCGCCTGATTTTTGCAATTTCCTGATCCAGATAAACGATATGATCTTTGATAAAAAAAGTTACAGATTCATGCGCCGTGCCGATACGATTCTTCTCCTGGGTGCGCATATCGATCAAGCTATCAACCCGTCTGACCAGGGCTTTCAAGGATCTAATCTCCGGTAAAGGCGGAATCCATTCCCTCGGCTTCATAGCCAGACAGAACCGGGCAATCAGGGCGGCATCCATCTTATCCGTCTTGGTACGAATCAGCTCACTCTGAGCAAACCCCTTGATACGGGCGGGGTTGACAACACTTACCATGTGACCGGCTTCATGAAGATAAACCGCTAAATCCTCTCCATAACTGCCAGTCGCTTCCATGCAGACGTGAACCTTTTCAACCCCCTGTCTCTCAAGCCAGAGCGTCAGTGTCTCAAAACCTTCCGCTGAGTTTTTGCAGGTCTTATGTTTGGTCTTCCCATCGACAAGAAGTGCAGCATCGAATTTCTGTTTCGCGATATCTATCCCAAGAACAACTGATAAGGACATAACAAACCACCTCTCCTAATGATAACTACAATCTTCAGTAAAAAAGCTTCGTTCGAATCAATCTTGCAAGTGCAAACTCATTCCCTTTTGAGAAGGTTTATGATACCGTTCGAGTTACTGAACAAAGCAGTGGGGGGAGGATCTACTCTACAAACCATGCTCATGGGCATTAGATGAACTACAGATTCGCTCCTCCCATTTTACCCCAGACCGCATACTAGCTTAGCTCATAACATTCATTGATCCATAAGAACACAAGATGAAAGAGATGAAAGTTAATGACCGCTGAAATGGAGTAGGGGGAAGATCTGTTGCACAATCTAGCGACTGGCTGCGCAGCCGAAAATGAAGATGAATTCAACATGATGATCAAAATAGCTGTGTCACCGACAATGGCAGTTTTTTAAGCGGCGCGGAAAAAAGTTCGATGCATCGACCCTACTTAACAATTTGAATTAATTGCTTAATAAACCGACCACTTTTATGTTTTCATGTTTTAAATGACGGATGGCCCCCCCCGGATCAATGTCATAATCATTGCCGGATAGAGAATAAAAAAGGAGGAAGAATATGGATTATCAAGCCCTTTTGAAGAACAGACGCGCCATTCGTGATTTTCAGGACCGGGAAGTTCCCCTGTCCGTGCTGAAAGAGATGCTTCAGGAGACCTGCCTGGCCCCGACGGCGAGCAACGGCCAGCCCTGCCAGTTTATCATTATCCGGGACCGGGGATTCATGAAAAGACTCTCCACGGAAAGCAAGAACAACTTCCTTGCCGATGTTGCCAAGAATCCCGTCTCGCCGCTGAAAAAATATGAGGCCATGCTGAAGGATGAGCAATTCAATATCTTCTATAACGCCCCCTGTGTGGTTTATTTTATCGGTCCCAAAGGCGTCGGCTCACTGGATGTCGATACGGGATTGACGGCGGCGTATTTCATGTTTGCCGCTACGGCGCGGGGCTTGGGGACCTGCTGGATCGGTATGGGGACCCCTGTCCGCACTCCCGAAGTCCTGAAGGAAATGGGAATTCCTGGGGACTGTGAAATCGTCGCGCCGATCATCGTCGGCTACCCGACGGAGGTCCCGGCCGCCTCGGAACGGCATGACCCGGTAATCCTGAAGGTCATATAAGCGGAAGCTGACGAAAAGTACAAAAGTAGTCCGGAGCCCAGACAACCATGATCGCCAGAATTATTGACTTCAGTGCCCGGAACAAGTTCCTCATCTTATGGTGCCGGTTACCGTGGGTACGCATTATTATTGATCATATATAGCGCTTAAGTAATATGAAAGGAGAAAATGATGGAGTGGAAGGCCGGGTAGGACATTGGCGTCGATTTTATCGATAAGCAACACAGGCAACTTGTAGAGATAATTTCCCGGCTGGAAGCGTCATTGGCAACGGATGCTGAAAACAGGGAGATGGGCCGGAAGATCAGGAGATAAATATGGTGTCCCCAGAATGAACCTTTGGGGTTCATGACTTTTGTTATTAAACGGAGGCTGATTATTCCTAACTACAGTAAATATCTGGAAAAAATTAAAGCAGGGCAAAAGGGGTTGAATCCTTTTATGGATTTCATTGGCATTGAGCCTGTCGAATTAAAAGAAGGTTATGCTCAGTTTCGTATGCCTGTCCGTCCTGAATATTTACAGGGTGCAGGCAAAATGCAGGGTGGCTTGATCGTTGCGCTGGCGGATGAAGCCATTGCCCACGCCATGGTTTCCACATTGACCCCCGATGAAGGATTGACCACGATTGAACTCAAAAGCAACTTTCTGGCAGCGGTAAGTTCGGGAGAGCTTATTGCTACAGCAAGCGTGTTTAAAAAGGGCAGCAGTCTGGTTATCGGAGATTGTTTGGTCACAGATGATAAAGGAAAGAATATCTGCCGTGTCTCAGCGACGTTTCTCTTGTTAAAAGGTAAGGAAAAGAAGGTTACATAAAAGAGGTTCATCCTGTTGATACGTATAGCTTCCTCTTGTTCTGGTGGAAGTACAGGTGCCTATTCTCTATCAAGTTCCTTGCGAATGGCTACGCCGAGCTTCTCGATTACATAGGGCTTCTTTACGTATTCACCCGCTCCGAGTGCTTGGGCTGTTCCGACCCGATCGGTCTTGGCGAAGCCGCTGACGATTATCGCCTTCTGCTGCGGATGAATTTCCAGTATCCGGCGGTATGTTTCCAGACCGTCGATGCCGGGATCCATGATCATGTCCAAGACGATCAGATCTGGCTTGTTTGCTCTAAGATATTCCACGGCAACCTCGCCACTCGCTACCGTTGTCACCCGGTAATTCAGGTCCTCCAGAATTGCGGCAGCCAGCAAACGTTGCTCCTTTATATCATCCACAACCAGAATGATTTCTCCCCGACCGTTGTATGTACCATGAGACAGACCCTGATCCACTTTTGACAAGGCATCTCGTACCACCGGAAAATATAGGGTAAATGTACTGCCCTTATTCTCCTCACTGCTCACATCTATATACCCGCCGTGGTCCTTTATGGTTCCCCAGACCACCGCCAGACCGAGGCCTGTTCCGCTCCGCCGCCCCATGACTTTCTTCGTGTAAAACGGCTCAAAGATCCGTCCCAGATCTATTTGTGAAATCCCCGAACCCGTATCCGATATCGTCAAAACCACGTACTCCCCTTCCTGCGTGTTTTCGTAGCCCGGGATTGGTGCGTCCACATAGCGACTCTCTGTTGTGACTGTGACCTCACCAACGCCTTGTATCGACTCCGCGGCATTCGACAGCAGATTCATGATCGTCTTGAAGAGATGAACGGGCGATCCCTTGATGTTGAACAGATCTGTCTCCAATTGACTCCGAAACAAAACGTCGGGGTGCTGAAGTTTAACGAGTTCGAATTCAGGCGCCTTGAGGAAATCGGTCACGATCCGGTTGAGGTTTACCGTTTCCGATACCGAAACACCCCGGCGGGCCATGGTAAGCAGATCCTGGATGATGGCCGCCGCCCTTTCACTTCCCTGTAGAATGTTCTTGGCGTATTTGCCGGAGCGACTTCCCTCCGGTAATTCTCGCAAAAGTAATTCGGAATATCCAACCATAACGCCTAATACATTATTCAGATCATGAGCCACACCACCAGCCAGCACCCCCAAAGATTCCATCTTCTCTGAACGCTGCAGGCGTTCCTCCATTTTCTTACGATCGGTGTTGTTGCGAATACACTCGATAGCGGCGATGATCTCGCCCCCGGAATCCCTCAGTACGGATGCAGTTGCGGACAAATGGACATTCCCGGGCGCCAGCGCCGGCGTGTAGGCTTCTCCGATAATAATATCGCCCGTTCTCTGAATGGACGTATATGACTTCTCTTTTTCCAGATCCGGATGAAGGGCAAAATCGATGAGAATGGGCCTCCTCTCCCCGTAGAAAGGATGTGCGTACTCATAATTGCCCTTGCCCAGCATCTCTTCCGATCTGACCCCGGTCATGGATTCGATGGCGCGGTTCCAGACCATCACCTTACCAGCCCTGTCAATTACCAGGGTCGCGTCCGGAAGAAATTCAATGATGTCCGCCAGTCTCCTCTGGGTTTCTCTTAGCGTCTCCTCGGCCTGCCGACGCGCGGTGATGTTCCGGCTCACAGCAAGTATCGCTGTAGGCCTGTAGTCCTTGCCGCGCAGAAAGGATAAGCTGGTCTCCAACCAGACGGTAGCCCCGTTCTTCTTGTATTCTTCAAGCTCCATGACACGGATTCTATCGGGACATGCCGTTCCGCTGACTTCCAATTTCATCTCTTCTTCAAAGACCGCAAGAACGATCTGCAAAGATTCAGGAGTCATAATCTGGTCAAGGGTCTGCTCCATGGCTTCTGCAACTGTGAATCCAAGGACACGCATGATAGACGGGCTGATATAGGTAAAGCGCAGATCCGTATCCATGACCGATATGACGTCGGCCATGTTTTCCGCCATCAAACGGTATTTTCCCTCACTCTCACGCAGCGCATCCTCCGCCTGCTTTCTATCAGTGATTTCTTCTGCCACTCCTTCCAGCCACAGTTTAGCAGGAACAAGTCTAGTACCATGTAACTTTTACAAGTTCGGATAAAGACGCTTCAGTTTGATCCGAGCGTCCGATGTCGTAAATTGCCAGACAATATTTTTCGTGCTGTTATTTCGTTCTCTTTCCCATGCAGCC
>JBAYKV010000004.1:0-34285 GCA_041664405.1 Syntrophales bacterium | reverse complement strand
GAGGGCTTACGGATTCAGAAATTTCCAAAACTATCGATTGAGGGTCAGAGCTTTATGTGCTTAAATTCACTACTTCAAAACAACTGCGGATTCTTGTTGCCCCGTTATTTGGAGAAGAGCCCAGCTTTTCCTCGGCACCAACCCGGTCGGGGTTGGTGCGTACCCCTCAATAACTCCGTTCGAGTGATTGGGGGTACGTGGGCATGTCAGGATTCGGCTCCCTACGCTACGCTCCGGGTAGCCACCCGCCTCGCATATCAACGCTCCTAAACGTCGCGTTTGCGAGGCTCCCTTCGAATCCTGACTCGAGCTTGAAAAAAACTGGGCATGTCAGGATTCGAACCTGAGACCCCTTCCGTGTAAAGGAAGTGCTCTAACCAGCTGAGCTACACGCCCCTACTGCCCCTTATTAATTTCCCGAATCAATTCATGCATGCGCGCCACCCCGTGCCGGTCGAAATGGAACGACAAACGGATCAAATTCGCCGTCAGCGGTTCGTTGGCCTCCTCTTCGAAAGGCTTCAGGTGCTGCTCGATCGATCCGGAGGATATGATGTCTTTGAAATCCTTGTTGAGCCGGACTAGTTTTTTCGGCGACAAAGGATTTTTGATCCGCAAAACCAGCCGGTCACGGATATACCGGATCGAGTGATAGTTCCGGTAAAAATCCGCAATGATGCGGACCGCCTCGCGGGGGTCATGCGTGTGATGAATCAGACCCATGTCGGCGCGGTCGATCATCTTCCCTTTCTCCAGGTGGTTGCGGATGAACCGAAGCCAGGAGCTCCAATACTTGCTTCGCGGCGAGTCCATCAGAACCACCGGTCGAGGGTCGGCTTTTCCTGTCTGGACCAGCGTGAGGGATTCAAAACCTTCGTCGTGCGTCCCGAAGCCTCCCGGGAATAGGACCGTTGCGTCGGACTCCTTGATGAAAACGAGCTTCCGGGTGAAGAAGTATTTGAAGTTGACGAGCTTCGGGTCGTTGTCGATGTGCGGATTAGCGTGCTGCTCGAAGGGCAAGCGGATGTTGGCGCCGAAACTTGCGGCGCGCCCCGCCCCCTCGTTGCCGGCATGCATGATCCCGGAGGCCGCTCCGGTGATCACCATCCAGCCGCTTCGGACCATGTAGCGCGCAAATTCGCGGGCCAGTTTATATTCGGGCGAAGTGGCCGGAGTCCGGGCAGAACCAAAAATTGCGACTTTCCGGATCTGCCGGTATGGCGTATAGACGGAAAGCGCGTAGCGGAGTTCCTTGAGGGCGGTATTCAGGATTTTGATGTCGCCCCGGTCAATATTGTCCTCGCGCATCCGGAGCGTGGAAACGATGATCTCTTCGAGCAGATCCGCATTCGGAGACCCTCCGGCTTTCTCGATAAGCTCATGAATCAAAAGGTCGAGGGCCTCGCTTCGCGTCTTGTATTTCCTGTGGGGAAAAGCAAATTCGGGCATCTTATCCGCCTTGGATCCTGATTTTGAGGAGAAGATCTCCCTCGTGCCCGCAAGCCGGGCACAGCTTCCCTTGGCGCGTCAGGCGGAGCATCTGCCCCTCCCGGGTTCCCGCAGGAATGCGCACGGAAATCGATTTTCCCTCAGGCGTGGTAAAGGCCGCTTTTCCGCCCTTCTCGGCCTTCTCTCGCCCGATCCTCAGACTGACGATCGTGTCGGCATTGACTTCCGCCTGTGCCTGGGGCCCCGCATGGACTTCTTGGTATCCGTACGGCGTTTGCGCGTAACCACCCCCGTTGCCCACACCGCCTAAAATATCTTCGAAGATATCGCTAAAAGCCGAATAACGCCGGCTGCCGTGCCCGCCCCCCCTCGAGGAAAACTGCCGCAGAAGGTCTTCGAAGTCGAAGCCCTGCGCTCCCGCAAAATTCGCGGAGTCGCCGCCGCCGTACTTTCTCATCTGATCGTATTGCTGACGGCGCTTGGCATCGCTGAGTACAAAATAAGCTTCCGACACTTCTTTGAATTTGGCCTCGGAGGCTTTGACATTGCCGGGATTCTTGTCGGGATGATATTTTACGGCAAGTTTGCGATAGACCTTTTTGATCTCATCGGCCGACGCAGTCTCAGAAACACCCAGGGTGCGGTAATAGTCTTTTTTATTCATGGGTCGACATTATACCATATTTGAGTTTAGGACAAAGCGCGGGAGGAATTACGCTTTGCCGATGTGCTTATCGATGACCGCGTAGAGAGCTTCCGAGTCAAAAGGCTTGGGCAGAGAATCGACCGCCCGGCATTCGCCGGCTTTCTCCCCGAGGGATTGAACGCTGGCCGTCATGAGAACCACGGGAATGGCCGAAAGGGTCGGGTCCTCGCGCAAAAGGGCGGCCACCTCCTTCGCAGACATATCCGGCAGATGATAATCGAGTATAACAAGGTCAGGTTTCTGGGTCCGGCATGTTTCGACGCCCGATTTGCCGTCTTCGGCCGTCACAATCTCATAGCCTCTTGCTTTGAGTCGATACACGACCGTCAGCATGACGTCGATTTCATCGTCAATGATCAAAATTTTCTTAGGCATTCCTCCCCCTGCGATCGACCAAGGGAAGGACGACATGGAAGGACGCCCCCTTCCCGAATTCCGATTCCGCCCAAATCTTACCGTGATGCCGAAGGACGATCTCTTTAGAGATTGCGAGCCCAAGGCCGGTACTCCCGACCCTTTTGTGCCTCGTCGTCTCGAGCTGCTGAAAGCTCTGGAACAGCCGCGGCATGTCTTCAGCCCGGATGCCGGGCCCCGTATCCTCCACGACGACGTGGACCGTATTGGCCTCGGCATAGGCTTTGAATTTGACCGAGCCGTGATCCGTGAATTTGATCGCGTTGTTGGCGAGGTTGGTCATGACCTGGATCATCTTGTCGTGGTCAAAGACGATCCGGGGGATATCGGGCGCGATCTCGACGAGGAGATTCAGCTTTTTTTCCCGGGCCATAATCCCCATGGTTTCTGCGACATCCCGGATCACCCCCCCGAGGTCGTCTTCCAGCATTTTGAATTCGACGAGCCCCGAATCGAGCTTCTGAAAATCCAGCACGTCATTGATCAAGCGATTCAACCGGTCCGCGTTCCGCCGGACCATCTCGAGGAGTTCCTTTTGCTGAGCAGTCACGGGCCCGGTGAGGCCATCCAGGATGATCCCCGCTCCCTCGCGGATCGGACCCAAGGGCGTCCGCAACTCATGCGAAACCATCGACGTAAAGCTGGATTTGATCGCCAGGGCCGATTCCAGCTTCTTCTTGGCCTCCGTCAGATCCTCGAGGATATTCAGGGTGGCCTCGTAAGAGCGGCTCAGCTCCAGCGTGCGTTCATCGACTGTTTTCTCCAAATCCTTCGAAAACGCCGCGACCTCCCGGTTGGCGGACAAGAGTTCCATCTGTTTCGTCTTGAGCGACTGGGCCATGGTGCGGAAGGTATTCGCCAGCACTTCGATCTCGTCGCCCGTTTTGAAGTGGAACTCGAAATTCCAATCTCCCTTCAGGATTCTTTGTGTCGCGGCCTGCAATTCGCGGATCGGTAAGGACAGCCTGTTGCCCAGAAGGACGCCCATGCCAACCGAGATCACCAACGCAAATGCCAGAACGGCTCCCAAGCCGCAAAGCAGAACAAACGCCGGCGAAAAAACCTCGTCAAAATCCTGGAGCATGCAGACGTGCCAATCCATCCCGTTCTCACTCAAAAGCGGCGAACGGACCTGAGACCAGAAGTAGACGATGCGTTTCTTTCCGGTTCCCGCAGGCGCGCGGACCCGGAAAGTCCGCAGTCCTGTTCCCTTCCATTTCGAAAACTCTTTTGCGCTCAAAAATTCAACATCCTCCGGATGTAATCCCATTTCGAAGACCACATGATCCTTTTCATCCACCACCAGGACACGCTGCGTTTGCCCCATTCGAAGCGACTTGAGAGGATTGAAAAAAGCTCTGATATCGATCGCGGCCTTCGCGACGCCAATCATTTCATGCTGATCATCAAAGACGGGAATCCCCAAGGGCAGCGCATAAACCCCGCTCGATTCGTCGACCTCCGCGTCCCCGACATAAATACCCGACCCTTTCTGGGCCTTGACCTTTTGCCACCATTCCTCGTCGGCCTGATAGAAATCCGAGGTTTTACGCGAAGCACCGGCCAAGCCGCCGTAGCGATCCGTCACAAAGATTTCCGCAAGCGTCGGGTCCGTTTTTTCGAGGCTATTCAGGCGGTCACTGAGGGGATTTTCAAGATAACTGCAGACCATGGCATCGGTCGGACCGGCGGCGATCCAAAGCTTATCCTTCCGGAGAATGTCGTCCATCAGCACGCCCGCATCCAGAGCTGCCTGGCGCTCATTCGCCTCACGAATGGCGCTTCGCAAAACCGGCCCGGTCACATACCCTTCCAAAGCCTGCTCTTTCTCCTTGAGAAGGGTACTCATCGAAGTGGCCAGCATCTCGGTGATCCTTTCCCGGTCATCGCTGATGACCTTGACCACGAGGTGATAGACCCAAACCGATGTCAGGACAGCCATCAGGAATACCGTCCCGACGCTGACCAGGATCATGGCCCCGAGGATCTTGCTCCGGATCGTCGTCATCTTTTGTGTTGAAACCTCAGTGCTTTTCATAGAATTTCCCTAGGACGGATTCTGCGGGCCAACCTGATGAAGCCGCGCTTCGAGATCCGCGATTTTCGTCTTGAGCTCCTTCATGCGCATTTCCCGGTCGACGGTCACTTTCTGGAACCGTTCCAGGGAGGCCATTTTTTGGGCGAGGGCCTCCTCCGCTTTTTTTCGAGAAGTGATGTCATGGGACACGGAAACGATGCCGACGATCCCCCCGTCGGCGCCCTTGACCGGTGACACAGAGAGCATGGCGTCGATCGCCTGCCCGTCTTTGCGGAGCCTCTTGGTTTCCAGGCTCTTGACGCTTTCGCCGCGGAGAACGGTTTCAAGAATCCCTCTCGTTTCCTCCGCTCGTTCCTGAGGAACCAGCCTCGAGACAGGAACTCCGATCACCTCCTCCTCGTCGTAACCGTACATTTCCTTAGCTCCGAGATTCCAGCTCGTAATCTTGCCGTCAAGGCTGACGCCGATAATCCCCTCCGCCGAGGAGTTGACGAGCGCTGCGAGGCGGCTGACCGCTTCATCCTTTTTCCGCATGTCGGAAATATCCCTGGCGATATGCACGCTGCCGATCAACCGCTTGTTACGGTCAAACAATGGCGAGGTGGTGACCTGAAGGGGAACACCGATATTCGGATCATCGACTTCCTCGACGTGAAGGCACTGATCGCACTGCGTTTTTTCGAAGGGGCAGGTCGGCCACGGCGAATTCCGTCTGTGAAGGACCTCGTAGCATTTCTTTCCAACAATGTCGGAGGGAGCCATTTTGAAAGCTTCGGCAAAGGCCTTGTTCATCCGGATGATGACGAAGTTCTCGTCCTGGATAAAAATCGGCTGGTTGATCGCATCGAAGATCGCCTCCCACCGATACTCGGGCCGATTCGGCAGCCCTTTGGCCATTTCTGCATTCTTGTCCATCTCGCCGCCTTTCTTTGAAAAATGGGATTTGCTAGTATTTATCGGCCATAGTTGAGAAAAAAAAAGGCCCGGGGATTATGTCCCCGGGCGGGATATGCCGTAAAAACCCGCCTCAATCTTTCAAAGGTCTACGGGCAATACTCACAAACTCGTTAAAATAAAAACACTTCCCAAAAAACCGCGGCAATGGAAAAGAAAATTCCTTAAAAACCTCAAATCCAAGCGTTTGAGCAATTCCCCTCATCTTTTCAAAATCCATGGGCTCAATATGCGTTGGATCTTTCTTGAATCCTGCCTCCTGCGGGGCAATGACAACAAGCTGTCCTCGTGGTTTGATAAGTCCAACATATCTACGCAGCAATTCGCACGCTTCTTTCAGAGACATATGCTCAGCCACGTGAGAAAACAATAGGGAGTCGAAACGGTCAGGCACATTGAAAGCCGACTTCTGAAACTCTTCGGGAGTAAACGCGCTCAGACCCTCGCGGCGAGCATACTGTACTGCAACCAAATTATGATCAATGCCAACGCCGTTTCCTTGCAAGTGTTTCAAGTTCCTGCCAACACCGCATCCAATATCCAGACAAAAACCAAGCCTTAAACGACGCAAATTCCAGGCGTATGGCAATTGAACATTAAGAAAACGCCGCCACCATGCGTTCTGCGCTCGATGGATGTTTTCAGCATAATTGCAATCGATGGTTGATGGGGGCATCTTGCAGATAAACTATCACGGATTAATATTGGGGTGTCATTATATTTTATCGGGCAAGGTTACTGTATTCTTATTCATCATAAGTAACCTATTGCAATTCGATGAGATTGGGTTTTGTTTCTCTAGAAATCGTGCACGACTTTCAGATTTTGCCCTGTAAACTTAAGCTGTGTTATGTCCCCGGTATCAGAGTCTGTGGCCTTCTTTTCGTGAATCGTTGTGGAACATCCTCCCAAAAACAAACTTGCCGAAAGGAAAATCAGCATCAGGCTTATATGGCTGATCCTCACAATCGAACCATTTCCGTGTTTACACTCCACTCCTGCGCAGCCTGAAAAATTATTTCCATTCCCCCTTAATTTTCGAGAGATCAACGGCGGAGGGATTGTTAAATTTGATAGCCTTTCCCGTTCCCTGTGGCGAAGCCCAGGACCAGCCAGCGGGGTGATGCCATGTTCCAATTTCAATAACAGCATCCGCTCCGATCTTTCTCGCTTCTTCAGCAAATGTCGTATACACCTTCTCATCGCTCCCATACCACACTTTTCCCACCTCGATCTGGGCAAGAGATTCATAGCCAAACTCTTTTGGCAGCGATTCCTCAGTTAAAAATACTTTTCCTTTATTCGCTGGTAATTTCTTTTCAGAAAGGGCGCTAACGTCCGTTGTGTTCACAAGAATGAATGGGCTGTGCGCTGCACATCCTGTCGTCGAGATAACAACGAGAACTAAACCCCACACTTTCAAGACAGCATTAAGCTTCGCTGATTTTTTCATGCATCCTCCCCGGTTTACTTGTTTACTAGAAACGTTTTAACGCTTCGTGGTCGTTGCTCCCAGCGTTATTTTTTTAATTTCACACGGCATCGCTGATGCTTACAGTCGTACTTAACGCAATGGATCTCATGAATTTCCATAGGCTTTGTGTCCGCAATGACCCTCGCCCCATAAGCAACCTGATTTCGAAGCATCAGTGCCGCCGCAACGCATTGAAAACCGCTCCCAGTCATCATATCCCCGAAAATCGAAGCGTATCCGGCAACAGAGATCCCGTGATCAATAGGCACGCTCTCGTTTTCCATGATGCATATATCTGGCCGTTCTTCAGCACAAGAGGCACTATCAAAAGACACCCCTGAAAATGTGCCGTACTTTCTTCGAGCAGGATCGGACGTTAATAGAAAAAACACGCTCCCTTCGCCGAGCCCAGGCGAATGCTTATTGCCACACCCAGAAGGATTCATTTTACTGCCGGTTTCAGCCTTAAGTTTCTCACTATAAATTGATTCCATCACCGAACCGCATTCTTCCACACATCCAACTAAAACGTGGCCACAACGGCCTTCTGACAGCCAAGCCCCCGCAAGAAGAAGAGCTTGCTGGAAAGAAAAGTGGAACTGAGTCACTGTGAGTGTCGGACCGGTACACTTTAAAACTTTTGCAACATAAGAAGCCGCAGCGTTGTGAATTGAATGCGAAAATATCGTCGGAGAAACACTCGAATCGCTGTAATTAAGAATATCATCTAAAAAACGAAATGTGGTCGCGTGAGGCCCCAACCCTGTGCAAACAATGACCCCCATTGAACCGTTCGAACATCCCCCGTCACGAATAGCATCGTAAGCGGCCAGTACTGCGATTTTGCTAAACCGATCGGCCCGCCGGATATCCCATAAAACATCTCTGTCCTCAAGAGCATCTGGAGGTATACGGTGACAGGAACCTAATACATCCGAAGATGCGACGTTTTCCTTAAGCGCTTGCTCAAATCGTGAGAGTCCCCGCCCCAGAGAGCATAGAACTCCGATGCCGGCGATGTTCATGGACCCCATGGAGCTTCTCCACCAGACTTTACACACTCAATAACAAGAGCCGCATTATTCCCGCCAAAACCTAAAGATGTTGAGACCGCATAATGACCTGCCACCATCGTTTTCGTGCGCGTGGGCGCAATGGCAATGCCATCATCGAGTGATTGAAAACCCGCGCATTGCGGGATCCATCCTTCATAAAGAGCTGCCGCACAAAAGGCAGCTTCCAAACCTCCTGCTGCACCAAGCGTGTGCCCCGTAAATCCTTTCGTGGAATAGAACGGAACTCCCGTCCCAAAAACTCTTGAAAGCACGGCTCCTTCCACGCGATCATTGTCTTGCGTCGCAGTGCCATGAGCATTCACAAAAGAAACATCTTTAGCGTCAATCCCCGCTTCTGATAAAGCTGAACGAATGGCTTTTTCCAAACCCGCGCCTTCCGGCGCCGGAGCCGTCAAATGATAAGCGTCATTAGCTGCGCCGTATCCGCAAAGCCATAAGGACACTTTTTTCTTTCTCGCCTGAGAGCTTTTCTCTGTCTCGATCACCAAAATCCCTGCCCCTTCTCCTAAATTCAGACCATTCCGGTCTTTGTCAAACGGCGCACACAAAGAATCGCTGAGAATTCCAAGTGATCCAAACCCGCACAAGGGCACGCGATTCAATTCATCAGCTCCGCCTGCAATGGCTACATCGCACAAACCAGCCCGCAACCATGACAAAGCTACGCCTATCGCATCTGCGCCGGATGTGCATGCATTCACCACAGTAAGTGAGGGGCCTTGTATCTTAAGAGTAGAAGCTACAGCCCCGGCAAGATTGCCATTCAAATAACGGTCAACCGGATCCATGAGAACCTTCCCTGATTCACGATATGTTCTGTAAAATTCAATATCATTAAGCTGACTTGCAACCGTCGTCCCAAGACACACCCCAACACGCCGGGAGGCAAGATCATCCCCAAATCCGGCTGACCGCAACGCCTCTTCAACAGCACACAAACAAAGTCCCAGCGATCTCATTTGATTTTGATCTTTTGCCTGGGAGAATGTTTTTGCTTCAAAAACAGGCTTACTAAGACTGGTGGGAAACAACGTGACGGGGCCCGCATTTCGCTTTCCATGTTGAAACGCCTTTAGCGTTTCATGCATGTTTCTGCCCGCCGCAGACAAAACGCCAAGCCCTGTGATACCAACCTTCATGGCTTTAGTTCCTGGTATTATCGAAAACAAAACGCGAAAGGGTATCGATAGAATAAAATATCTCTCGCCCTCGTTTCATGTCTCTGACGTCCAGTCCGAAGTTCCTCTGAAGAATGACGACAATCTCCACAGCGTCAAGGGAATCGAGGCCAAGGCCATCTCCAAAAAGGATCTCATCGTCTTTTATCGTCAGGGGATCCAGCTCGCTTAAAAAAGCTAGATTGCTGACGAGTAATTCCTTCAGCTTTTTGCGTATCGTTTCGAGATCCTCGCCTTTACTTATTGTCATCCCTCGACTCCTTTTCTTTGGACCATACGTTATGAAACATAAAACATTGATACGGGAACTTGTTCACAAAAGCCTCCAGCATAGCCGCGTACTCCCCGACCCATTGTCGCAGCTGCGCTTTTTTATCCTTATCTTTCGCATAACATGGATAAATGACATTCGACATATCCACGACATACTCGCGGTCTGACTCCTTTTGAGCCAAGAGCACGACCACTGGGCATCCTGCTGCTGCAGCAATGCTAAAAGCCCCGAAAGGGAAATGGGCCTCAGCCCTCAAGAAAGGGACATTAACGGTGTCAAACGTATAACTTCGATCCCCCATCATGGAGACCACGTTTCCCTCTTCGAGAACTTTCATAATCTCAAGCACTCCTCCTAGATACTGTTCGGGAGAAATGATCTCGACATAATCCTTTACATCTCCAATCTTCAAGGCGTTACGAATGGCCTGATTATCCTCCGGCCTCATCACAAGATAAACCTTTTTCCCAAGACGCCCCAAAAAATTCAGCCCAACTTGCCAATTACCAACATGAGCCGTAAGCAAAATAATGCCATGGGACGCATCCCGAACTAATGATTGGAACTTCTCGTAACCACGAGCCTGATAGTAGAACAACTCCGGCTTTCGCGTTACCACATACCGGTCGATCAAATGCCTGCCTTGATTCAGAAATAACCGATAAACATGCAGATATTGCTTCGCCTTGCTTTCGCCTCTGAATCTCTTTTCGACATATGCGAGCGCTGCCTGGACAGCACCCCTATCAAATAGCAAATAATGCAGGCATACAACATACAACAAGCTGTAAACCCCACGCAATCCAAACATTCGAAAGAATACTTCAAAAAACCCTATCCCGACAGCATTGCCTCGACGTTTAACATTAATCTTGCGTTCATTCTCAGTCGACAACTCAGCCATTATGGATTGATCTCGTTCACTAAACTTCCATTGCTTAAAATGGTCGTCGACTTCTTCTCGTGGACAGCCCGCGCAATAAAAAACACGCCTATGCCCACAAACACCGCGAGGACCGGGCCAACGATAAGCGAGCCTAGCAACCAATCTGACAACCAAACAGAGATCTGCCCAAAAACGTCTTCCTTGGACACCTCGGTTAGCCAACGCCCGTATTTCATATAGTGCCCCAATTCAATGCAGACGAGTGGAACGAAAGGAGGATTGCACAGATTCTGTATGCTTACAGCCATGATCTTATTCAAATGCAATCGTGCGGTTACGTAGATGATTACTATCGTATGAACGAACAAAAGCGGAAGCGTGGCAAGCAGGATCCCTACTCCGGCCGATGCCGCCAGGCCTTCCGGCGTTGTGTTTTCTTTCAGCAACATTTTTATGAATGTTACGGGATGTCGAAACACATCAAAGCTAAAACGCTTTGACGGATCCTGAACAAGCTTTCTATGCGGCCAAGGAAGAAGGCATCGCATAACCAAATAAGTATGCATGCATGAGATTCGAAAGTTATCCACAAAGGGCTTGAAATGCGAGACGCGCTTCCCTTCTTTGGGATACCAAACATCAATGGCGACCGTCTTTATCGTTAAGCCGGCCCACAAAGCCTTCGCTAAAACCTCCGTTTCAAAATCATAATGAGCCCCGGTTAATTTCAGAGCGCTCAGATACCGAACGGGATAAGCACGAAAGCCGCTCTGGCAATCATCCACTGAAGCGCCCGTTTCCACACGCAACCAGAAATTAGCGAAAGCTCTTCCGAAGCGACTCCCTGAAGGAATGTGCGAATAAGAAAAGTCTCGGCATCCGACGACAAGCGCAGTTTCATCTTCCTGCAAGAGCAGAATAAATTTTCCAAGATCCTTCGGATTATGCTGACCATCGCCATCCAAGGTGATCATAAAGCGACCACCTTTTGAGGTCACATGCCCCAAGGCTGTTAGAATCGCTCTCCCCTTACCCAGATTAGTCTCATGCTTTAGAACGGTAATATCACTCCCGTCAAACAGGGAAGCAATATCAACATCCGTGCTCCCGTCATCCACGACGATCACATGTTCCAAGAACTTCCGACAAGCGAGCGCCACATCACGGACCGTGTTCCGGTTGTTATACACAGGAATCACGCACCAGACTGATTCAGAGGGAGAATAGTTATGAGGTTGCATTAAGCCCCGCTCTCTTTCCTCTCGAGTCTTTTCGCTTAATCATTTCCCACATCATGCCGGAATACCCCATGTTGTGCAGAAGCTGGAGACTGCTGTCCAGCGCATCTGCAGGAAACACACAATGACGAAGACCCGCAAAGGCCTTCGTTAGTGTCTCCTCTAGCCATTTCCGATCCATACCGGAAGCAAAGTAATAAGCAGGCTCTAAAAGGCTCTGCCCTTTAGCTACCAGTCCTTCCTTTTGCGCAATGCTGAACAAGGGCGACCCGGGAAGGATCCTTATTCCCATAAAGATAAAAGAAATGGCATTTTCAAGGCTCAGGATATTTTTTATTCCCTCGCGCACCGTTTCTTCCGTTTCTCCAGGGCCACCAAACATATAATAATAAATGGACGAGATCTTATGGTTTTGCAGCAGGTTATGACAACGAACGATGTCCTTGAATGAAAACGTCTTTCCGAGTCCCTTTAAAGTTATATCCGTAGTCGCATCAGAGCCCATCTCAGCAGCGCTAAGACCTGTTTCCTTCATCAGAGCCAAGTTTTCATCTGTCAGACCTTCCGGCTTAAAAAAAGCTGTCCAGGGCACTTTCACGCCCTGGTTCTTCATCTCGCGGACCACTTCCATATAGCGACCTTCATCATCATTAAAAAGAGAATCCGTGAAGAAGATATATTTCGCTCCGTGAGTGTTCACTAAAGCTTGGACGTCCTCCACGACAGCTTTCGGATCACGGCACCGGATCTCCTGTCCTTCCAAGAATGGATATGTACAATAAACACAATTGTGTGCACAGCCTCTCTTCGTCTGCACACCGATGATATTGCCCCGCTTCAAATAAAAATCCATCAGTTCAGGCTCATAAAAGGCTGATGGAATTTCATGACCAAACAACTTGGGAGCAGCACGCACGCATCGCTCCTGGGGATAGCTTCCCCGGGAAGCGGCCTCTGCAAACTCGACCATGGCAGTCTCCGCTTCGCCGACAATACCGTAATTGCCACCGATGAAATTCAGAACAGCCTCCGGCATCATCGAAAAACCAGCGCCTCCAAGCACCACAGGCGTATCCGTTTGCCGCTTTATCATCTGAACCATCGATTGGACAGCATCCAAATAACGTTGTTCGTTCAATAAATTCACATTATCTAAATTTCGTATTGAAATCCCGATAAGGCTTGGCCCGAATTGCTTCAAGGTTTCAGCAAGATCATCGAGAGATAATCCCTTGTAAAGAAAATCATATTGGCGAACTTCGTGCCCGGCTGTGCGGAGGGCATTGGCTACCATACTCAAGCCCAACGGATAGACCGGATAAGGCGTTGTCGCAACATTGGCGGAGATCAGCAATATCCTCACGATTGAAACTCCGGAGCTTTGGCCTGCCCCCATCCGTGACGACGATTCAACTTAACAGGCCGGTAGGTCCCATCCTCAATTTCCTTCTTTATCACGTCGAGATACAACTTCCCCATCCGAAGCTCAATGTTGCTACTCGAATAAAAAGCCTTCCACGCATACTCATACATTCTCTGCAAAGAATCCACGCTCATCTTTTTAGGCTTAAACACAACCTCAGCTGCCGTATAACGCTGCCAATCGTTATGAAGAATTCTATTTTCAGTTTCCAGTTTTGCTCTGATCGGCGAATGCATGAAAGGGGTCATAATAGTAAACTCCGCAAAATCAAGATCGATCTCCAGCAAAAAATCGACCAGGCGTTTGATGGCATCCTCATCCTGATCATCCGTCCCTAGAATGATCGTCCCTTCAACCCCAATGCCTCTCTCTTTCAAGCGCTTCACTTTTCTGCGGATATGGTCTGACGTGTCGAATATCGCCTGATAGACATACCAACAACCCGCCTTCACGGCTAAGTCTAGGATCTCGTCGTTATCCTTGATCGGATGTGATACCCACTTTTTCTTAAGCGGCGCAATCGCCCTAAAGAGCTCCTTTTCCCACTCATCATCCTGGGCCAACGAATTATCAACAAAGAAAAGACGATTGTTATCGATCGTGGAAAGCTCCTCAACAACACGCTGAATGGGCCTTGGCCGGAACTTATTCCCTCCCAAATATCCGACACAGCAGGGAAAGCAATCAAAACGGCACCCCCTCGACGCATGGACCAAATCCACCATCTGAACTCCACGAAAATTGTACAATTCCCTTTTAAGAATACTTCGACGGGCAGGACCCACCAAACTCAAATCCGGAAAATCAAACCGGTGGTCATAGATTTTTTTTAATTGCCCACGTTTATAATCAGACAACACCTGTCCGATCCGTCCCTCTGCTTCACCCAAAAAAACAGAGTCCGCATGCAACATCGTTTCTTCAGCATGTAAAACAGTTGCTATGCCGCCAAAAAGGACGGCCTTCCCCTTCGCCCTAAATGTGTCTGCGATCTCCCATGCTCTCGGCATTTGACAGGTGAGCATGACGGATAAGGCGATTAAATCCGCCTCTTCGTCAAAACAAAGTTCCTCGACGTTCTCGTCACAAAAAGAGATCTCGACGTCACTTGGCAATGCGGCGGCGAACACAACAGGCCCATGCGGGGGCAGATTGAATTCCGGCTGATTTTTCAGTTTGGGCCACTTTGGATAGATGAGCTTAATTTTCACAAGTCGTCCCCTGAAACCACATAACAGGTGGCTTTTTTTGAATCATAAATAACTGCGAGCAAAATATGAGCTTCTTTATTTCTGATCATTAGTTCCGCATGCGCCAGTAAACGCTCTTCCGGTTTTTCTGGATCCCTCAAGTATAGAAGCGGCCCCTGCAAGCCAAAGTGAATTGCTGCCTCTGCGAGAGGGCTCGTTGGCAGGGTATAAATAAAGAGATTTCCCCTGGCAAGTTTCCTACCATGTTCTGCATAGTCTCTAAAGTAAGCAAGGTTAGAAGCTAAAGCCCCATCCTGGCTTGCCCCCAATATCCCAATAGCCTGTTTTTTCCCATCAGCATAAGCAATGCCTGCATCATGCAGAGCTAACGCAACCGAAAGAGTTGTCAGACGTGACGCCTCATCAAACCGAGCTAAGTTCTTGACCGGATATGCAAAGATGGCATCTTTAAGCAGCTGCGCATATAACGACAACAAATTCGAGCACTTCCACTGAAGTCCCTTCTTCTCGCTCGCACCCTCCTCACCATCTTTGATCCAGCCACGTCCTTTGATCACTTAGACACTCGATCCAGGGGCCTGCTCAAACCCCTTTAGTTTAGTCTTTGCTGCTGCTGTAAAATTATCAATTACCGACCCCAACATTTTTTCCCATGCGCTATCACCTGCAACCTGAAAGCTTTCCTCTGCTGTGGCCATAATAACTACCGGATTATCTTTTGGTGATACACTTATTGTGTTTGTTGTAGTTATTTCGCTTTTTAGCGTAAGGGCCCAAAAACTCACCGAGAGGTAATTCCAGAATTTATCGATGGAGATATCCATTATTATCGCATCAGGTTTTGCATCTTCTTGCTTGTCAACCACAGCATAGCCCAAGGAATACCAGGCATTCCTTGTTGCCTCATAGACAGTCTTTTGAACACTCTGGCCTTCGCCGAGCATAATGTCACCCAAAGCCTTTCCCATGCCATTTCGCTTTCGTCCAACCGCTCTGCTTTTGAGCTCGGGGGTCGCGTTCTTTAAATCGCCAAAACCTAACGATGGGATATCGGGAGTTGAAGGACTGTCCTGAAATTGACGGTTATCAACAATAGATCGTATATATACTTGTTTGCCATTTGGATTGACTATGGCCCCGGTGCGCATCTGCGCATCAATATAAGAACGATTCAAAGCACAACCGGAAGCAGTAACCACAAGAACTATTAAAAAACACAGTTTTACAAACCTAGCCATATAGGCCTCCGTTGTTTAGTGTTTCAATACTAATGCGACGTTTACCCCACCAAAACCAGAGTTGTTAACCAGAACAACGTCTTTCTCCAATACTTTCTTTTCCCAAGAAACCCAATCCTTAGCCTCGGGATCAACATCACGCATTCCTACTGTTGGAGGGATAATGCGCTCCCGTAAAACCTGAAGCGCTGTAACCGTCTCGATCAAGCCGGCAGCGCCCATCGTATGTCCCACCGCCCCTTTTAGGGAATAAAGCGGGACGGGATGATCTGGAAAAACACTTTGATAGGCTTTCATCTCCATGGAGTCATTGTAGAGAGTCCCCGTCCCATGACTGGAAATACACCCCACATCATCATGCGATACGTCCGCCTTTGCCAAAGCCTCCTGAATGGCCCGGCTTAAACCACTGCCATCGCGTACAGGCCCTGTCATATGATTGGCATCGCCCTCTACTGCCCAACCGGCGATCTCTCCCAGGATAGTTCTGCCTTCCTGCTTGGCTCTTCCCTGGCTCATGAGCAGAATAAAACCGGCACCCTCGCCCAAACTCAAACCTGCCCTATTTTTATCGAAAGGCTTAGCTGAATCCGGATCGAGCGCCATAAGCGAAGAAAATCCAGAAAAGACAAACTCGCTAACACAATCGCAGGCGACAATCAACACACACCCTTCTTTGCCGGAGCGTATCGCTGCCGCACCTTGAGCGATCGCAGCGCTCGCGGAGGAACAAGCCGCCGAGACAACCAACCCCGCCCCTATAACACCTGTCAATGTCTTGATCTTTTCCAACAAAAACTCGGGACGACTTTGACCTGCGTCACCGCTACTCTCCAACACAGCACTTTCTAAATAATCAATTTCTCCGGTCGTTGTCGCAAGAAACAATGCTGCATCTTTTGGGATCTGCGCACGGGCGTCATTCAGAAGCGGTTTTAGCATCTGCCACACAAGGGATTCCCCTTGTTTTGCCTCTAACCCAGGAATCAAGGCAGCATTTTGACTCTGGAATGTCCCTTCCGCTCGAAAACGATGACATGGCCGGATCGCTGAATGATTCGATAGAAGCCCCTGCCAACACGCATCCACTCCCCGCCCATAGGAGGTCACAATATCGGAAGCTACAACGCAAACTTTGTTCTCTGTCACAAAATGTCACCTGACATCCAACGACTTCGACAACGCTCCAAAATGTCCGGGACCGTCAAGAGAACCTCACCTGATACTGCATCAATAAACATTTGGACTGTATAGCCCGTCGCTGCCAATGTTCCATCCTCCTTCAGCACGGTAAATTCCGTATGGAGTCTGGCTCCTTCGGACCAAACATAGGCCGCTTTAATTTTAATGCTCTCAGCTAACATCAAAGACCGATGATAGTCTACATGGAACTGCACAATGGGCGCCTGAACTCTCGCATCGAGAAAATCCTTGTACGACAGCCCACATTTTCTACCCAGCTCTCCTGCGGCCTCTTCAAAATATCGAGCGTAGTTACCATGCCAAACCACTCCCATAACATCAGCATCGCTGAACTGAACACGCCTTTCGATATAAGTCTCGATCGGAGCTGGCACTCCTTCGTCAGGTTGAAAATATCCGCCTTTTTGTCTTCTCATCACAAAATCCTCCTTCTAGCTCACGATATAATTTGAATCACTGCTCCAAGCATAGCCTTTTTTTTATTATCCTTCTTACACGAGGCTTTAATAACTATCTCTCTGCCTTGTTTCGATACTTCCTGGCACTCCATGATAATGTCTTCCCCGGGCAGAACAGGCGCGATGAATTTCGCCGTTTTTAATTCGACTAATCGAATTGGGATACTATGATAGGCCTCATACAAGCTCAACATAGCCTGAATAAGACAGACCCCCGGCAAAATGGGCTTTCCCGGAAAATGCCCTTGAAAACCAACGAATGACGCCGGAAATGAAAACTGGGCAAGCAAAACGCCTGCCGTGTCCATCCAGAAATGTTTTATGCTGCTTCGGATCTCTTTCCTTAATCTGCTCACTTAGCGCACCTCTTTCAAACGAATGATCAAACTGTAGCCGAAGCGAGAATTCTTAAGCATGATCCCCGAGGGATAATATTTGCCACGCTCCTGGCGATACTCATAATAAGAAACATTCCAAACAAGATGGTTTTTTTCATAATATTTTTTTTCAACGAGCATCGTGGGACTCCCGGCAAACACATACTTGATTACCCCGGAACCACTCGGCTCTCTGAAAACGACTCTGCGCTTTTCTTTTTGTGCCTGCGCCTCTCCAGAAGGGACGTTGCCAAAATAGATCCGCCTAATGTCGTCTCCTGCAACCTGAGGCAGGTCCCCTTTGCTCAGTAGTTCCTTCAAAACATAATTAGTCTTAATAACATCCTTATCCCCTGACAATTCGAACAATTTAATTCCCATCGGGTTCAAGCAGGATACAGAAAATGTTTTTGACCCCCTATTAACATCGATATATCCCAACGCCGAAAAACTGCGCCATTTATATTTAAAAACAATAGTATTTATAATATGAAAGCGTTCCGGCGAAATCGATTCGAATTCTTTACGCGCCGTCTGCGGATCAACACTGCCCAAGGGAACATAGGTTGTCCTTTGGAATGGAACCGTACTGCAGCCGGCGTTACTTAATATGATTAAAACCAAAACTATAAATCTAAACATTCAGAACTTTCGGAGAACCAATTAAATAAGTTATCTTGACCGATCTTAACGTAGAAGGAACCTGCCCTATTTTCCACTCATACGACTCAGAATTAACACCTTCAACAAGTTCCCGCAAATCTTTAGGAGAATAAGTCTGCATGGAGGAGATAAACCCATCGTAAGTAAAAATTAAAGGAATGATCGGTATAATAATCGTCCAAAGAAGCATGTTGAAATTTCTCGGCCTATTAAAGATCGTGAACAAAAAAACAAATAGTGGCAGCAGAAGCACAAGTGGTATCTGAGCTGCCCGCTTTTCCGTGAATTCGAAAATTCCGATGGCGCTGCGGCTCGTTACCGCGCTCTGTAATATCTTTCGAGCCGAATCCGGTTCGAAGTGATGAAAAGCCGAAAAAATCGTGCGCACCCCATTTAACTCGACGGGCACATCCGTGGCATCAATGGCTTTTGCCAAATATTGGATGTTGTCGCTAGAACCCTCTTTGATTTTTTCAAAAGCCTGTATATTGGGATATTTGTCAGTCAAAGTTACAGAAACAGATTCGTCATGTTCTCGCAATTGCGCCAATAGCTGGATCCAAGCCTCCGAACTTCCGGAACACAGGTCTATTATCCTGTTAGCATTCACTTGCTTCATGACCTCTTTAATGAGAGGAATAGCTGGATCATAGATCCTGAATTTTGCAACGATCATCCCTAAAATATCCGTCATAATGTTGCGAAATACACTAGGCAACCAAAGCTTGTCTCCTATCTCACCGAAGCGACGTCGTTGCATCTCGTAAGACCTTTTTAATTTACTCGTTGATAAATTAGCCCTGACTCTTTTCCGAGATCAACATCCTGTATAAAGGCGGGATTACGATCACGCTGGAGAGATAGCCCGACAAAACCCCCGTCACCAGCGTCACCCCGACAGAAAAGAGCATGGGATGGCGCGCAAATAAAAGAGCCCCTGCTCCGATTAGAGTAGTAAGTGCTGCAAAAGTCACTGCCCGAAAAGTTCCGGTCCGGCACTTATATTTGGTCTCATAGGCCACAAACATGCCATAGTCACTGACATCACCGAGCACTATCAAAAAGGCAATAATAATCGACATGTTTACTGCCAATCCGGCTAGCGGGATCACTCCGGCGATCGTTATGATGCTGGTAACAACAGGCGCTAGCGCAATGATCGAAAGGCGGATATTCTTGAGCAACAAAAATGTTATTATCACGGTCAAAACTACAGCCGCAAAAGACAAATAGATCAACTCTGCGCCAAGCGCATGCGAAACTGTATTAGAGAATTTTTTCCGCGATACTATAAATGCTCCGGGATGATCATTGCTCACCGCCGATAATGCTGTAATATATTTTTCCTCATCAGGGAAAAAAGATAAGATTTGATATCCTCCCTCTTTCTCAACCACATACTGCTCCTTCAAACGATCAAAAAACGATAACCCCTTGGGCTCAACCGCCAAATCTCCGGAGGAACGTAGCAGGTTAAAAAACGGCTGGAAGGCTTCCTGCGAAAAATCATAAGCTTTGCCATAATCCGCCAACATATTTTTGGTTTTACTCTCTGTCTCAGGGCTCCAGTATTCCTGCCAACGCAATAAATTAGCCTTACGCGTAACGAGTCCGGTCCAGACGGAGGCAAAACTTGAGATTTTATCCCTACCTATTTTTTTAACCGAAACTTCATAAATATCTGTATTATTTTGATAGGCACCTTCGAGTGTCGTGCCGGAAGCTACTAAAATCGCCGGCATGACCTTACCTCCCCAGACCCTGTGAAATTCTTCTTCCGTTGACTTAACCTCCGGGCCTACCGCATCAAATTGAGCAATGTCATTATTGAACGTTATCTTAGTGCCCGAAATAAACATCAGGGCCAAGACGGCTACCCAGGAGATAACACATAATGCATCCCGCAGCTTAAAATCAGGCGGGAGGATATCCTCAGGCGGTGCAAATCCAGGCGGAGGACTTTTTTCTTTGGTGAAGAAATGAGGCAAAATGAAAATGGAAAATATCAGACAAAGAACAATGCTCAAAATTGAGAAAAAGGCAAGCTGATGATAACCCTTTACGCTCGAAAAGAAAAAAACCACAAAACTAATTATCGTCGTCAGAGCACCGTGCATAACCGGTTTAATGACGCGCTTAATGGTCTCTGAGCTGCCACCTGCTTTTTTCACTGCCACATATACGAAGATCCCGTAATCAATGGCGATACCCGAAATAACCGTTCCCATGCCGATAACAGAATAGGACAAATCCTTGAAAACAAAATAAGCGACATTAATAGACACAGCCACGGCCGCGAATGGCGCTAAAAAGATCATCACGGCTCTCAGATCCCGGAAATAAAATATGAATAGCAGCAAAAAGGCCAGCGAAGCTATGACAGAGGTAAGCCAGACATCTTTTTTTATAACATCCTCGTTAGAAACCGTATGAACATGTCCAGCAATGATATCCGCTGAAACAAATGCCGGAAGCTGCTTAAACGCTCCTTGAAGATACGTGATCAATTCCCGCGCCCCGAATCCATCTGTTAAAACCACCGGCGTCTTAACGATAAGCATGGCATGCCGGCCGTCCCTGCTAATGAAATGGCCATTATTAATTACGACCTCATAACCTAATGACATCGAGAGGTTCTCAATATCGCGTAAAATCCCAGAAAATATTCCCAGGGGATCGGCACGCAGAAACGGCGTCAAAAATGAACCGCCTGGGCTTAAGGACTGCCGATGAATAAATTTCAGTCTTTCTTTAACACCATCAGGGGTAATTTGGCTGCCTATTTTGGATAAGACGTCAGCCCCTGAGAGCTGCGGGGCAAACTTCAAAAAATCAACCATCTCCGAGGCTATATCGCCTGTGGAAACAATGCTGACAACCTGTTTAATCAACGGGGAGGAATTTAGTGAGGCCGCCAGTTGGTCAGCAGCAAGGATCAGATCTTGCGTCGTCCGTGATTCATCATTCAGATTTAAAGATATAACAAGCTTATCTGAAAAATTCGCCTCGCGCAGAAAACGCATTGTATTCTGAACCGCGGCTTTCTGCGGCAGCATAACTTCGATATTATTATTAAATTTAACAAATTTCAGCCCGATTAATGAAGCGACGATCAAGACGACCAGGAGCCCGATAACGACCCCCTTGCGAGTCTGCACTAGATCGTGTATTCGGGAAAGATGATCACCGGACATCTGCTCTAACCTCCCAGGCGTTTGGCAATATCGGCTGGTTGAGTTGAGCATTTACAAAAACCAGAGAAGTGCTATCCCCATCTTTCTCTTCAATGTGAACTTCTTTAATATAGCGCTCATCATCCTGAAAAAAGATAGTCGCACGTTTAATGAAATTACGGGAGAGTGAATTCTCCCAGGGAACAAACTCCAGAGCAATGGGATGCTCCGTGATCAGGGTTATCTTATAATCACCTTGCATGGATTTGAATGTGCCATAAAACCACTTCTCCATTTGTTCAACGGCTAGTTGAAAGCTTGGGTTATTCGCAAGTGACACCCGCTGAACCTTGTCAGTATCCTCATCCCATTGGCTAATAGTATCGCCACTCATCACCATGGAATAACGCATCGGACTCATAACCCGCCAGGAAAGAAGACGGGGCTTCTGGATAAAAACTTTGCCCTTCAAAACGATTTTCTGGTTAAAGAGTGCGAGGTTCTTCTCCTGAATGAAATCAGTTTGAATAGTTTTTGTCCCAGACATTGTCTTTTCTAAGTCATCCAACACCGCTGCGACATCCCGAGGAGAAGGAGCGGCATAAGCGCTCACCATTTGCAGACAGGCAAAGAACACAAGTGATGCCATAATCCGTCTCATGACTTAGTTCCCTTGTTTTCCCAAAGCGTTACATCTCCTTGCGCAAGCAACTCATCGCCCCGCAAGACACTTCCGTTCAAAATGCTAAAATCTTCAAATTTTGTATGCCTTAAAAAGGATATGGTCAAAATATCTCCGACACGGGCTGTGCCGAATATTTTCAATTCCTTTGCCCCCACAAGAAAACCATCCACAACTGCATTGCTCACCCCAAGAGTTTCAAAACCAGTAACTGCAGCTGCGGTCTGGGCAATCAGTTCCAGATAAACAGATTCCTCAAGCGTGCCATCGTCTCTCACGAAAGGATTGTCAGCCGTAATGGTTGCCCTCACTTTCGCGGCTCTCTCACCAACCCACACAAGCTCGTCGATCATCTTCATGGGCTTAACCTGCGGAATCAAACGATCCACCGCAACTGGGAGCCGAACGATCTCATCCTGTCTCTCCTGATTTTTCCAACACAAAGGATCCGAAGCTAAATAGTCGCCCGTTAACTGATAAGCAGCCCCTCGACAGCCATAACAAAATTTTGATTTTTCGCAGGAGCGACAGGGTCCTTTGATAGTTTCGTTGTGATTTTTCAGATCCTCAAGCACTTCGCTATCTTGAAGAATCAGCTTGAGCTTGTTTTCCCGGATATCCCCTAACGGGATATTGACACCAACGCAAGGCATCACTTTCCCGTAGGCATTAATAAAACAAGAGTACAAATGCCGAAGACATCGATGCCCGACTAAAGGCGGCTGGGGTTCCCACGTTACTCCATACTTTTCCCGGTCTATCTCCGAGATCTTGAAGAAAAGATCGCGGATATCTTCAGCGCTAACGTTCAACCATTGGTTATCGTTAGCCCTTCCCTGCGGAGTGATCATTTCAAAATACGGGGTGATCTTTTGGTCACGAAGCCATCGCCAAAAATCAGCCAGCTCTCCAATGTTTTGACGGCAAATGACCGTACCGGCCCCAAGGAACTGGCTCTCCGTTGGATAGCCTGCTTCTTTAGCATTTTTCAATGCTGTTTGCACAATCTGGTAGGCGCCCTTTTGCCCTGCAAGCAAATTCTGCTTATCTTCATCAAGAGAGTTCATTTTGAGCACAAGACTGCCCCCCAACTCAAGGAGTCTCCTGGCATTCTCAAGAGTCACATTTGAGCCGTTGGAAAATATATGACTCTCCATCCCTTCCTTTTTAATAAATTCCAGGGTCTCAAAAAGATGCGGATAGATCATGGGTTCGCCGCCCAGAATAATGATGCGCCGCGCGCCAAGTTCCTTGGCTTGCAAAATTGCGTCGAAAATCTCTATTTTCGTCAGCTCCTTTATCGATATTTCATCGCCTGGGGCATAACAGTAGGGACAGCGGAAGTTACACGCACGGCTGAATTCGATCTCCATCGACAGCAATTGTCCCTTCTGAACGGCTTCTTGGATCTCCGCATCAGAGAACTCTAATTTAAAAACACCCCCGAAACATCCCGACATTAACTCCTCCTGTCAACGAACCGCACGGGCTTTCTTGATTGCGGTAAAAAGATTCTTGCTCTTATTTCTATCTCGTTCTCGATTACTACTTCGGGCTTGACCCTCAGTCTGGCCGCCAACTGCCCTTCCAGCCATTCCCCTGTCACACTACGCTCCTTCACAGCCACATGGATTGTTAACTTATCAGACAGGTCAGCTTCACGCGATACCACGACGCAATAATCAAGCACTTGCTCAATCTCGTCCAATGCGGCATTCACGGACTGCGGATACAGAGACGTTCCTTTGACTTTCATAAGCTGCTTGTTTCGTCCCAGGATCGGGCCCAAACGAGGAGAGAATCGGCCGCACTTGCAGGGCTTGTCGATTAGGAAGCTGATATCTCCGGTCTTGTACCGAATCAAGGGCATTCCTTCCACCGCCATAGGGGTGATCACGACTTCCCCCACTTTCCCCGCTGGCAAGACGGTTCCATCTTCACCAATAATTTCAACAATAGCCAAATCCGGAAGCGAGTGCCCGCCTTCCTGAACCGTGCATTCACAAAAAGTTGTTACCGTTTCCGAGGACGCATAGGTCGAGAAGACACGTGCATGCCATATCCCCTGCAAATCTTTCCCGGTCCCGGTTAAAGCAAGATTTTGGTCGCGTACTGGTTCTCCAATGCAAATAAGTTTGTCTACACCCACGTTGCTTGGGACTAAACCCATCCCCCTCATATGCAGCCCCAGTTTCTTCAAGAAGGACGGGACTCCGACAATAACCGACGGTTTCATCTTCTTAATAATGGAGGTATGACTCTCAAGACTCCCATGCCCGTTTCGGATCGAGGCTGCGCCCAGGCGTCTCATACCCAGAAAGTATGCCAAACCTGCCACAAAGCATCGGTCTAGCGTGCAGGTCAAAAGTGCGACATCCCCCGCCTTCACGCCGCAAGCGGAGAAAGACTGAGCTTCGTTGTACGCAAGACGCTTCAAGTCACTATCCGTATAGACTATCTTGAGAGGTTCTCCCGTTGTTCCTGATGACAAAACCATATCCGCAATCGCTGTGGGCGAAACAGCGCAGAAACTTTCCGGATTTTTTTCAATATCGATTTTTTCAGTGAAGGGAAGCTGCTGCAGCTGACTGAGTTCCATGATGCTCAAATCCAACGGAAACTTTTCCAACATTGTCCGGTAAGCAGGTGAATGCTTTTTACAGTAGGTAAGGTGCTCGCGTAACCGTACCGTCTGAGCCTCTAAAATTGCCTCTTTGCTCAAAAACGAAACACCGTGATAGGGTTCCTGGTCGATTAGCACACCGCCTCCATCGCTTCAATTTCCCGCTGAATCATATCCCTGACCTTATTTTTTAAATTAAACGGCGTCAAAGAGTGATAATCTTCCCACTTGAGAGGTGGCAGCTTATGAATCTTTACCGTTCCTGGATTCAGCAACCAGGATCCGCGAGGTGGAATGTTCTCGTTCCCAGTGATACACACCGCCACAATGGGACAACGAGCCATAAGGGCCACACGAAATACCGCACCATGGAATGACATCAGAGTTCGGTTTCCGGATCGCGATCCTTCCGGGAATGCGCCAATCGACACTCCCTGTCCAAGGAGTTCACATGCCGTTTGAGAAAACTTCTCAAAAGGCATGGTGTTAATACTCAAATACCCGGCCAATCGCGCCATAATTCCGATGATCGGTATCCGAAATGGCCAGATATTAACAACTTGGACGCCTTCAACATTTAAATGCGCTAGGAGAAACCCATCGGAAAAAGATCGGTGGTTGCTGACATATACACACGGGCCTATTTTCTTACTATCCTCATAGTCCCTGTATTCGATTTGAATAAACGGAAAAGTAAAACAGCGCACCGTCACATACCCATACCAAAGCATGATGTGCCTGAGCCATTTCTGGGCCGTTCGCTTTCCTGCCAAAAAACGGACTAAAACCACTGGACCGGTCAGAGCCAATAAGCATGCCAAGGTAAAAACAAGAAAAAGTGAGTAGAACGTGATATTAAGTACTACCTTCTTCAGCAAAAACACTCTATCCCCGCTTTCCGATATCAGGAATAAGACCTTCTGCTTTTAAGATTAGAACGAAGTGATGAACGTCACCAAGGGTTCTGATCTGGCGTACTCTTTCATCATCGCGGATCCTGATATTAAATTTTTTCTGAAGCGCAACGATCAGATCCACGATATCCAGGCTGTCTAGACCTAGATCATCAAAGATCTTCATTTCGGGTTTCAGCTTTTCCCGACCAATTTCAAAAGAAATCTCAAAAACAGAATTTATGCGGTCAATCACATCCTGGTTGTTCATGCATTCCCCCAATGGTCATTAGCTCCACTTCTTACAAACAAGTGACGCGTTAATTCCGCCAAAAGCAAAGCAGTTTTTGAGCACGACATCGACTTTCCTCTTAAGAGGTTCCATAACATGCCAAATCCCCTCACAATCTTTGGCAACTTTTTTTAGATTTAATGTGGGATAGATAAGACCCTTTTGCATCATCACAAGCGATGCGATAAGCTCCAATGCGCCCGAAGCTCCGAGTGTATGCCCCATATACCCCTTTAAACCACTAACGGGGGCATTGGCTCCAAAAATATCTCTGATCGCTTCTGCTTCCGCTTGATCCCCTTGGAGAGTCGCCGTAGCATGAGCACTAATGTAATCAACTTCTTGGGCAGAAATACCAGCATCCTTCAAAGCCCGCCCCATGCAGTTAAAAATACCCTGGCGATTCGATTCGCTAACATGCTCCCCGCTTCCGCAAGTCGAGTAGCCAATAACCTCCGCAAGGATTGTTGCGCCTCTCCGCAGAGCATGCTCACTTTCTTCGAGAATCAAAATTCCCGCGCCATCCCCACAGACCAGTCCATCCCGTTTTTCATCAAAGGGTCGCGGGGAAAGATGAGGTTCGGCGTTGTAATGAGTAGAGGTCGCAAAAAGAATATCGAAGGTTCCCGTTACGATCGGATGCAGCTCCTCTGCTCCCCCGCACAAAAGCACATCCTGTCTTCCGGAACGGATCAACTCAAATCCCATTCCCAGCGCCTGAAGGGCTGAAGCACATGCTGCCGAAGTAGCCAAAACATATCCCGTAATTCCCAAACATTGCGCCACGTTCATCGCAGCTGTATGTGACATGCACTTAAAAAAACTCATGGAAGAAAGCTGCGTCAGATCCTTAGTCGGAATCAAAAGCTCAAAGATGCCATTTGTCGCTTCTACGCCACCCATCGTAGAGCCGATAATGCATCCGGTACGGCCTGACGTTATATCAGGCACGCTCAACCCTGCTTCGCTGATCGCTTGTTCCGCTGCCTGCACAGCAAAAATACTCATTTTTCCCATCGAACGTCTTTTTTGCCGTGGAATGGCCATTTCGTTTTTCAGTTCCGCAGGGGCCCCGATAAGAGAATGCAGTCCCTTGTATTGATCCCATCCTTCCATGAAGCGTACGGCTGTTTTCCCGTGCTCCAACCCATTGACCATCGAAGCCACGTTATCTCCAAGAGGAGAAACCGCTCCCATCCCTGTAATCACAACACGTTTCATACGCAACTCCTCTCATCTATAAACTGCTCATAGACCTCTTTCCCGAGATTCCATCGGGCGACAATAAAAGCAGACATCATTGCCCCTAACAGCCCCGGAAGAAAGGCGCTCTGTCCTGCTACATAAATATTGTGATAGGGTAATTTTCCGAAAAGATTATATTGTCCTATTTTCTGTTTCACGCCGTAAGCAGTCCCATCATAGGAATGAAGATAATCCCGGAATGTCAGCATAGAGGCAGAATTTAGGACCTTAAGATTATCACGATATTGTGGATAAAAATCCATGATTCTCCGAATGATGTGATCCACGTGTTCTTGTTTATAGACGCTGTAGGAATCCGGTCGATTCATCGTGGAAGTTGACGTCCACTCTTTCACCTGTTCAGAACAAGCAAGCTCAAGAGCAGTTAATAATTTGCAAGGCTTCCCGTCAAACATCTCCTCGCTCGCAAAAACACCCAAAGCAGTTGGACTCCCATTTGTGGGCCCCATCATCCAATCAACGTCCGAAACAGGAAATAACGACGTGATGCCCGGCTGAAAGTCTCTAACCGAATTCTCAATGACCGCATATACAGCAAAAAAACCTGACGAAGGCTCGAAACTTTCCACGCGTTCCAGAAACGCCTTGCTCAGATGTGTCTTCGGCAAAATGCTTACGATTTCTTTGGGATGGATGGTAAAAGTGCATTGGTCAAACTCGACTTCCTCGCCCGTATTTAATATGAACCTGCCCACCTGGTGCTCACTCACATCCGTGCACCCTGTAATATAACTATTGAGCTGAATGTCAATTTTTGAATACACTTCCTGGCTTTGAAACGCCCTGATCACAGCATCTCCACCGTCCTTGATCCGGGAGATTCCTTCATAGAATCCGTAGGCAGCGTGACAATGTGTGGCAAATGAAACTTCCGACGGCCGAACTCCATAGCACAAGCAATGAGTGGAAAGGATGCCCTTCAAATGCGGGCTCTCAAATAAAGAATCTAACACCTGCTTCAGACTCACAAAATGCTCATCATTCGAAAATGGAGACCTTGAGTGTTTTCGGAAATCCAGCGAACGATTCTGTTCAGTAACTTTTCCCGCCCTTTCAAAATATCGGTCAATGCCGTTTGTCTCCCGAGGGAAATACGCCTTCAGCTTTCCCTTAAACTCTTTTACGCCCATCGGCACATCATACGCGACATGATCTCGCTCAAAAACATAGCGATTCGATTTCTCATCCGACCAAGAGACAGTTTCTATCCCATCACGGATCCCAAGAATCTTGAACATTTCAGACAAGAGTCCGTCTTCATGAAGCCCGCTTGTGAAATGGAAACCTGTATCAAAGGCCATCCCATTATTTTTATAACGCGCCAGCCCACCGCCCACATGGTGAGCCTTTTCCAAGAGAAGAACGGATCGCCCGTTTAAAGCCAGCAAGTAGGCGAGTGTCAAACCACTTGCCCCACTTCCTACCACGATATCGTTATAGAATTTCACAAACGAATACCCCTTTATATTGCCAGACCGCCATTAATTCCGATGACCTGTCCATGGATATACATGTTCTTTTCAGTGCACAAAAAATCGATAACAGCGGCAACGTCCTCCGTAGTTCCAAACCGATGAATAGGGATCAAAGGCAATATCTTCTCTTTCGGCAAGTTTTGGGTCATATCAGTTTCAATAATCCCTGGCGCCACCACATTGACAAAAATGTTCTTCTTTCCCACTTCCCTAGCTAACGCCTTCGCCGCACCGATCAATCCGGCTTTTGAGGCTGAATAGTTGACTTGGCCAGCCTGCCCGATTTCTCCAGAGGTAGAAGACACGATGACGATCCTTCCTTTTTTTTCACGCAACATCGGGAACATGACCACATGCATCACGTTATAAAATCCATTCAGATTCGTTGATATAACATCGTGCCATTGATCTGGCGTCATGAAAACCAAAACATTATCCCGGGTAATCCCCGAGTTATAAATTACAACATCGGGAGCCTGAGTTTCCGTTCTTTCTTTTAGCGCACGCTCCGTTTCATCTTGATTGGCAACATCAAATGCAATCGCGTCACAAACCCGCCCTATTTTTCTCACTTCTTGGCATACTTCTTTGGCTGCATCATGATTAGAGTGGTAGGTTAAACAAATATCAAACCCCGAGCGAGCAAGCCGAAGCACTGTCGCCCTACCAATCCCCCGGCTTCCCCCTATAACCAAAGCGTTCTTTTGTTTTTCCATTTTCTTATCTCCTGAGTTTGACCTCTTCCGTTTCAAACGATACTCGCGCTCTGGCAGATGAGTCGGCCTCGATCGCCCCTAAAACCTTCAGAAGATCTTCTTTCTTGTAAAGACGATACCCATTGATGGGATTTCTGTGAGGCTTCAACTTATCCTGCCTATCCCAGTTCCGCAATGTCATAGGACTCACACCCAGCAGAGTCGAAGCTTCTTTGATTCTCAGATATCCTTTTAAATTGGTCATAGAGAAACTCTCCTATGGAAAGTCTGTTAAACCTTATAAGACCTTAACATTATAAAAAGAACCATTTCCCCCTACAAGCGCTATTTCCCTATTTTTTCCCTATTTTTCTTCTTTCGGCTCAATTGCTGGCCGTTGCTCTAGCGACAATACCCTCCAAGCCATTTCACCGACGTTAAGATCCTTTAGCGCTGTCTTTGCGGAACTCAGGATATAGTCAGGATCCCCCAGAATTGCGAGTGGGATTCTGTACTCAATTTCTTTACCCCGCGAGGTGAACCGTACGCCTTTCAAATCCACATTTCGTAAATAATCCTTGGCGCGCAAACCGCCGATACCGATCTTAACTTCTACCTTGGGCATAGTCGAAAAGAGGACCCCTCTTTTATAAGGCAAAAGAGTGAGCGAAACGCCAAATTTATTACTGATCCATTTTTTCAAATTGAGGCGAACAAGAAGATCCTTGCCTTCACGAGCATATGATAACGCCGGCCTATGCTTCGACTGATTCTGTAAAATTCCGGCAGGAGACATTTGGGGGAGGATAGTTTCAACTGGATAGTCCCCAAAAAATTCATTCTCCCGGGCAAACGAGATTAGAAGCTTGGGGGCATACTTGATCTGTGATGGGTACTCTTGGATGGCGTTGTATTTTTTCGTAATTTCCTCAGGTGCTAGTAACAAGGTCAGCCAGCCAACTTCACTTTCCGAGAAAACAGGAGGCGGCGTCAATTTTAAGGTTGGGTTATAGCCTCTAGGCTTAGGCCATCCGGTGACGTGGACAAGATACGGATAAATTTTCGGCGTGTCGATCTTCCCGTCAAGATCCCAGAGGGCCACTCGCAAAAAGAGATACAGCCCCCGGTGATCCCTGTTCGCATCAGCAGGATGAGAAACGAAGATCTTGGTAGGTTTATAGTCTAACAAGATCTTCTCGAGATCTTTTAATACGCTCTCCCCTGAATAGGGCGCTCCGGGCGACATAGCTCCTGGGTAAGGCACCTTTTCCTCACGTGCTAACGCACTGCGATAAAGGTTGGTTTGATCCCAGTGACGGGTCATGATCTCCAGTGTCCCGCGATCTGGATATCCCAAAGAGATAACATCGTTCTCGGTTAATCCAAGCATAGTCATCGCTTTTACAGATTCCTGCCTGCGAATCTCCCCCATGGAAAGATAGTCCTTACTCCTCAAAAACAAGCTTTTTTTATAAACCATAAACGCAAATATGTTATTTTCACCATTCGTCAAAAGAACCACTTTGACCTTGGCACCTGCCTTGACAGCCCTTTGGATCGCCCCTCCAACACCTATAGTTTCATCATCCGGTTGGGGCGCAAGAATTAAAACCTTATCTTCTCTAACAAACTCAGGCAAAACACCCGAGGAATCAGCAAAGGAGTTTTGAGCGAAGAAAAAGTTAAAAAAAATAAACATACCTACAAATACTCGTCGGAGAGCTGTCAGCTGAAATACGTGATTTTTTTTATACATTTCCCACGACCTAAAATAAAAAGGACTTAAAGGTCTAATTTCCCTTAAGTCCGTGATGGCTAAAATGCGCAATAAAATCTTTTTTCTCAAGGTTGTCATTCCGGCTCAGCGGTTCGGCTGAGCCAAGATCCCGGGAGGAAGATTCTCCCGTGCTCGGGGGAACGACAACTACCGCTCAAAACTGAAATCCCGTCCAGCAAAATTGGACTATGCTACAAGGTTTCCGGGGGAATGCTTCGGTCTATTTTGTCTTTAATTTGATAACATCAGCTGTGACATCACACGTTGTGAGAGTGAACAAAATAAAATAATAGTGATCTTTTACTCGATAAAAATTGGCCAAGGAAGTTCCTTCTTTTTTCATAGCTGCGTTTTCGTACAAATGGTTCACAGCTCGAGACTGTGTGGCGAACCAAAGGGGAATCAAGCCCAACAACAGAAAGCCTCTCGACTTTCCATTGGCTCCAGCAACAAGTGTGGTGTAATCACCCGGAGCCAAAATTGTCTGACTCTTGTTGCTGTCGAGAGTGGTTCTTGGATAGCCCTTAACATACCTCTTGTCTGCACAGTACGCAGGCGGAGCGGCGAGAAGCAACAATAGCACGATTGCGATTATCTTCTTCATGGTAGGCGTCCTTTCGTTAGTTGATGAAAATTATTACCTAAATGTCGAATTCTTAACTGACAAAATTGTACTAGATTGCATATCTATTTCGAAGTGCTCATCTTTTGAAATAGAGACCGTTTTACATCAACCATGCCTCCCCTTAGCGCCGACGCATGGTAAGCCCAGAACGAATCACCATCTACGCCCTCTTTGTTTTTGCCATAGCGTTTAATTTCTAAAGAAAAGACGCTGGAAATTGCCTTGCCAGCGGAGTTATACAGGGTATAGGTTCTTTTAGATTTTCCCGTCAATTGATCAGACCAAACTTCTTTTCCGCTTGGATCCGTCAGCTTCAGAGTAGCTTCGACATGCCCAGTTGTCCTGCCCAAAGGAATGGGCAAGATCCAAAGAAGCACACCCACCACACCTAAACAATATGATGTATAGGTGGTGTCTAGCGCTGTTCCTTTCAAATCCCCACTAAGGACAAGATCCGCATCAGTGGGGATCTGTTGATCACCAATATAACGGACTTCTTTAAACAATCCCGTGCTCTTGAGATCGTCTGCCATTGCCTTACTTACGGAAACCTTAAAATCACTCGCTTCTTCTGCCGCATTCGTTCTTTCTTTTTGGGTCATGACGTCGGATTCATCCAGTCTTTCGTAACTCCACGACACATTCGGTAACAGCGGTATATAGGTTTTAAATATACGTCCCGTGGAGTTAGGGTAGGCTCTCTCGCCGCGCGCTTCGCTTAACTTCTTAACAACAAGCACGCCATGAGTTTTTTTAGGGGCATCAGATAATACGGGGGCCGGAGTATACGCAAAGTTTCTTGTCGGCGTATAAGCACAGCCGGACAAAAGTGAAAGCATTACAACAACACAAAACATTTTTCTGACTGACATTTGTGCCTCCCATTTTCGACTCCGCTATCGCTCGCTGCGCTTCAAAATTGAGGTTGATTCTATGTCTAGATTTCTAACCCTATTTTGTCTTTAATTCGATAACATCCGCCGTTACAGTGATTATTTTGAAACCATAGAAAAAGAAATACGCGGAAGATTCCTCTTGATAAACATTGGCCAGGGAGGTTGCTTTTCCTTTCACATCTATGTTTTTGTACAAATCGTTTAAAGCCATAGAGAATGTGGGAACTGTAAGGGGAAGAAAACCAAACAATCTAAAGCCTTTGGACACTCCTCGGACCGCAGGAAAAAGCATGGCATAATTACCCTTATCCAAATCCAAAACTGGCTGAGTTTTGTTGAAATCGGTTCTTGGATAACCCTCGACAAACTTCCCGTCTGCACAACACACGGTTTGAGCGGCAAGGAGCAACAACACTACGAATGCGATGATTTTCTTCATGGCAGGCGTCCTTTCATTATTTGTGTCATTATAACTCCTCACATATTGTGGAAGCTACAGAGATTATAGCTCTGAATGGCTTTCGATGATTGCTGTAGGAAATCCAGTCGCGCGCACCCAGGGAGAGTGTTTTGCCCAGGAAGATTTTGGGCCTGCCTAGAATTTGACTATTTCTTCTTTTTTTAGCCGGCCGCATCAATAAGCATTGAAAACTTTTAAAGCTAAATCATTCCGACAATAATTTAGATTTCTCTGCGATGAATTCCTTTTCGGTTAAAGTCCCATCATCCAACAAAGTTTTAAATTTCTTTAGTTGTTCATATTTATCTTGATTCCCCGTGGAAGCAGAAGATTCTGTGGGCTCAATGCATGAAAACACTATTTCAACTCGTGGGAAATTACCAAGAATATACGGCGGCGAAGCAGTCCTCTCTTTTAAAACATGCATTGCTTTATTCTTTTTCTCACAGAACTCAGTTGCACGTTGTTCCACATCGCTCCGTATACTCGCTATGGAAACAAACCCTGTCGCTGCCTGATGAAATATTCTATAAGCATCATCGGGAACTTTGTCATCAACAACCGTGGTCCTTCCATGATACAACAAAGCTTTGTCAAATCTTGACTCACTAAGACTAGCTTTTTGAATTGGCGATGCGATAGAACAACCGCTTAATAAAATTATCGTTATAACTATGCTGAGCAGCTTATTCATGACGAGTCTCCCTAAGTTGAAGGATATTATAAGCTGAGTCGATCCGACTAGCTAGGCGGGTTCATTGTTGCTTTTTGAATTTAATCACCACGGCATCTAACTCGTGGGTTATCCTCCAATTACTCACCGTGGATTTATTTTTTATAATTACTGCATCACCACCCATTACAGCTGCCTTTTTTTTAAGAGTGCCTTCAAGCCAACTTATATGGTTACTATTACGAGCAGTTACTTCTCCTATGGTCACATATTCCTGCGGAGGGTCTTTTCTGAATATTTTAACATTCTGAGAATCCGTTGCTGGGAGTTTGGTGCTTTCGTCATAAAGAACAGAACTAGAGCTAATACAACCCGATAAAATATGCTGCTCCCCGTTTAATTAACGTCCAAAAAGTGTAGAATTGAGCTCCTCAGGAAGCTGAAAGGAGCTCGTATGAAAAACCGTAAATGGACCAATAAACAAAAGCTGGAAGT
>JBAYKV010000003.1:0-35174 GCA_041664405.1 Syntrophales bacterium | reverse complement strand
GTCACCAGGCCGGCTTCTTCGAGAACCTTCAAGTGCTTGGAAACGGTGGGCTGGGCGATGCTCAGCAGCGCCTGGATCTCACATACGCACATCATCCGTGCTTGCAGGATCTTCAACAGTTTCACACGGTTCGGGTCGGACACGGCCTTCATTACCTTGATATAATCTTTCATGGCTACCTTCCCTATATTCTTTTTCAGAGATGTACAAGGATGCCTTCCGAGTGTCAAGGAGTTTTGAAGAGGGGAGGAAAAAATTCAATTGACACACAAACTCATTCTTTATATGATTCCACTATGACAGAAGAGTTTTAACAATCCACTAATGATGCAGCGGCAGGCCCTTATGAACGATAGCGACAGGACAAAGGAACAGTTGAGCGCCGAAGTGGCGGAGTTGCGGCGGCGGGTGGCTCAACTGGAGCAATCGGCCATCGGAAAGAGCAAGGACGCCCTGATTACACCGCAGGATTACTGTGATGCCATTACGGGCCTACCCAGTCGTTTTCTCTTCGATCACCATTTGTCGATCATCACTGCATCGGCATCCAACCAGGTGCAGAAATTCGCCCTCATGCTTTTTTGCGTTGGACATTTTGAAGAAAACAGCTATTTCCATAGCAGGGATCGTGATAACCGGCTCCTGAAGGGTGTTGCAAACCGGCTAAAATATCTCCTGCGGAAAAGTGACATTTTGATCCGCATAGAAAATGATGATTTTTTGATCCTCCTACCCGATGTCTCATGGATGGGAATTTCTGCCCGGATCGCTCCAAGAATTGTAAATTCCTTTCAAAAACCATTTATGTTCGACGAACAAGCGATTCGCATTTTTGTCAATATTGGAATTGCCCTCTATCCAGACGACGGCACAGGGGGAGACTCCCTTGTGGAATATTCGCGTATCGCCATGCACCGGGCCGCAAAAGACGGTCCAAACAGCTATCAGTTTTACGGCAAGCAGAAAAATGGGAATCCTTGTTCCGTCTCTTCCGATGCGACGTGATGGACAGCATCCCCCCTTTTTTTACTTCCGCATTCAGGCCATCCATGAAGGAAGTTGTCAACAACGATCCCTTTTTGTCGCCCCCTCGGTAACATTTAATTTGAGGCAATTCGCGGGCTTTTTCATTTTGACTCGTGACGATATTTCGAGTACAGCCATACCAGGATTATGTGACATAAAAGCAACTTGCTATCTCCTGGCGTTGGTTTGATGCTGTTGATAAACACTCTCATATGGATGCCATGAGCACGTCAAATTTTACAGCAGCCGCAAAAAAAGACTTACAGGCCATGAACCTGAACCGGATTACCCTTGCGTTTACAGGTTCCTCAGCCGGCCTGGAAGGTCCCTTTCAGAGTTATTACACAAGCCGTACCCTGGCACACATTCGCATTGCCCTCCTGATGGGGGCGCTTATGTATGGAAGCTTCGGAATTCTGGATGCCCTGCTGCTGCCGAACCATAAACATCTTGCCTGGCTGATTCGTTATGTTTTTGTCTGTCCGATGATCCTGGCTGTTTTTGGGGCTACCTTTGTTCCCTCCCTGCACCGTATTTTACAACCCCTCATGTCCATACTGATCGCCCTGGGCGGCCTAGGAATCGTCCTCATTATCGTCGTCGCCCCACCACCGGCAAATTACTATTACTACGCCGGACTGATGCTCGTTTTCATATTTGGTTACAGTTTTATTTACCTAAGATTCCTATGGGCCACCCTGAGCGGCTGGATTATCGTGATTCTCTATGAGCTCGCTGCTTTCCTCACCGGTACCCCGGACGCAGTGCTCATCAGCAACAACTTTTTCTTCATCAGCGCCAATTTAGCGGGCATGCTCGTCGGCTACACCATCGAGTATGCAAACCGGAAGAATTATTTTTTGATGCATCTCCTTGCCGAGGAGCAGCAAAAGATCAAGGAAATCAATGAGCAACTGGAGCTCCGGGTCGCCGCGCGCACCAGTGAGCTGGCCATTAGCAATCAGCGGCTGACCAGGGAAGTAAAGGAACGTATCCTTGCCGAGCAGGAGCAACAGCGCCTTCAGATCCAGTTGAAACAGGCGGAAAAAATGGAAACCATCGGCAATCTGGCGGCCGGGGTGGCTCATGATCTCAATAACATCCTCGTCGGCCTGGTCAGCTATCCTGATCTAGTGCTCATGAGGATGGCCGAGGATAATCCTTTGCGTGATGAAGTTATCCTAATCAAGAATTCCGGAGAGCGGGCTGCCGCCATGGTGCAGGACTTGCTGAGCATGGCTCGTCTGGGAGTTACCGAAAAAAAGGTTCTCAATCTCAACATAATCCTGAATGATTATCTCCAGAGCCCGGAATATCAACACTTGCAGCAGGATCATCGGCACGTGACCATCACGGCGAACCTTGCCCCCGATCTGCTCAACATTCGGGCTTCGGCCATCCAAATCACCAAGGCCGTTATGAATCTCGCGACGAACGCCTGCGAAGCCAACTTAACGGACGGAGCGGTACAGATAGGAACCTCGAATCGATACCTCGAAGAGCCCTACCAGGGCCTGGAGACAATTCCCGAAGGTGAATATGCCATCTTGACAGTTCAGGATACCGGCATCGGCATGAGAGAGGAAGACCGGCAACGCATCTTTGAGCCTTTCTATACCAAAAAGCGTCTGGGACGCAGTGGCACCGGCCTGGGCATGACCGTGGTCTGGCACACGGTAAAGGAAATGGGAGGGTTCATTGATATTCCGAGCGCCGAGGGACAGGGTGCCGTGATCGAGCTTTACTTCCCCATAACACGAGAAGAAGTATCGTCAGCTCCGGTGAAAGTATCCATAAAAGATTACCGAGGCACTGAGCGCGTCCTGATCGTGGATGATATTGCCGAGCAGCGCCGCATTGCCGCTGCGATTCTGACGAAACTCGGCTATCAGGTTGTCACGGTTGCCAGCGGCGAAGAAGCGGTTGCCTGGATCGAACAACATGAAGTGGACATCGTGATGTTGGATATGATTATGGACCCGGGAATTGACGGCTGCGAAACATACCGCCGCCTTATCCAGTGGAATCCCCGCCTGAAAGCAATCATCGTGAGCGGATTTTCCGAATCGGAAAGGGTCCGCGAGGCTCAACGGTTGGGCGCCGGCAGGTACTTAAGCAAGCCCTATACCCTGGAGGGGATCGCCCTTGCCCTCCGCGCGGAGTTGGACGACCGTTTAATTGATTTAGCTCGCCCTTAGGTAAGGCATCCGGCCATTATAGCAGTACTCCGCAATATCGCAAAAAAATGGCCGACGCAATATATCTCTGGCACAATGTTCGGCAACACACCCCATATATTGTGGTTAACATCTCCTTGACACACAATATCATTCTTCATATACTCTCATCGCGAAAAAGGGAGTGCTTATCGATAATTTTTGCAGTGCCATATCTGAAAGCTACAACGAATATAATAAATCATTACATGTTGGGCATTATAAGCGGCAGATGCGGATAGAGGAGTAAATCGGATGACGAAGCAGATTGTGCGCATAGAAGCAGAACCATTGCGGTTGACTTTGAAAACAATCATTCGTCATGCTGCGGCAACGAGAAACGAAGGGGAAAGCATCTGGGTTCAGGCCAAAAGAAATGAAAACACTGGATATGGCGAGGGTTGTCCTCGAAGTTACGTAGCAGGCGATGACCTTGACGCAAGCTGCACTTGGATAAAGGAAAATTTATCTTCCGGCAAGATGAACATTGAAACACTGGAAGATCTGAAAAATTGGGTAGAAAAAAATGAAAATGAAATCGATAACTACCCATCGGCATGGTGCGCCGTGGAAATGGCGGTCCTTGATCTACTTTCCCGGGAGAGGGGTTGCACGGTTGAAAAACTGCTGGGACTGGAAGACGGCAAACTTTTTGGCCGCTACACTGCCGTGCTGGGAGATGACAAAAAATGGAAATATACTACACTGGTAGATAAATATCTGCTCCGCGGATTTTCCGATTTTAAAATCAAGTTAAGCGGCAACCTGGAACGTGACATTGAAAAACTCGATATTCTTGAAGAATTGTCTGCGCAACATCATGCCAAACCCATACGTATTCGTCTTGATGCCAATAACTTATGGAAGGACCGCTGTGACGAAGCCATAAAATACATAATGATGCTGGGTAACGGGCGGTCATTTGCCATGGAAGAACCTGTGGGAGCGAGAAATGCCGAAGATATAAGCAAGTTCAGCACCGCTACGGGGCTCCCTGTTATTCTTGATGAAAGCCTTTGCACCCTCGCTGATTTGTCGCCTTACAGAAATATTGAAGGGGAATTCATTGCGAATATCAAGGTATCGAAGGTGGGCGGTCTTATAAGAGCCTTGAAAATGATTGAAGAGCTGAAAAAACTGGGCTGGCCGATCATTATCGGATGCCATGTGGGCGAAACCTCTTTGCTCACAAGGGCTGCTCTTGTGGCCTCCGGTGCTTCCGGAGACAGTATTATTGCCCATGAGGGGGCATTTGGCGACTATCTGGTGGAACGGGAACCGGCAAAGCCGATGTTAAAATTCGGCCGCCGGGGTCTGCTGGATTTGCGTTCTCCCTACTACCTAAAGACGGTTCAGGGACTTCAGGTCATCCCGGCCGAAAACTGGAACGTCGGATTTGGGATGCAGTGTCGTATGCCCCTCATTATGGATGACGGCGCACCGAGCATCGATTTTCTCGAAGCGCCCGACGGGTATAAAATTCATTACCGCCGCTGGGGGAGAGCTGCGGGGGGAGATGTGGTAATGATTTTACACGGAGGCATGAGTCATTCCGGCTGGCAGGCGCCACTGGCGAATCAATTACGGTCCATGTCGCCGGACATAACCGTTGTCGCACCCGACCGGCGGGGGTGCGGTTTAAACGAACGGCGCGGAGACCTGGGTTCAGTTCCATCCGTCATTGATGATGTAGTAAAACAGGTTAAATTTCTGAAAGAGTCTTTCCGACGGGTTCATCTTGCCGGCTGGTGCCAGGGGTCGCAATACGCCGCTGTCGCGGCGGCCGGACTGGGAGACGCGCTCTCCAGCCTGATTTTGCTAACGCCGGGCTTTTTCTGGAATGAGCGTTTCAGGTCTGTCTTAAGTATTGCCGAAAAAATCGTGATGGAAATGGTTTCCGGATTCAAGCTGAAACCCGATCGTGACCATGCCTGCATCCCTATTCCCATGGAAGCGACCGATTTTACGCTCGTTGATGAATGGCTTGATTTTATTGAAAAGGATGATCTTAAAACCACCTTAATCACATTAAAGTCCGTAAGCATCATGGACGAGATTCAGGAGCCTTCCTGGTTTGCCATGCTGCAGAACCGTCTTCCCGTGCTGGCGATTATGGCGGAACATGATCGAATTGTGGACAACAATAAAGTCATGCAATTCATCGGGCATTTATTTTCAGGTGAAAATAAGAACCGGATGGTTTCATTGGCAAGCGGCCACGCCATCCAGTTTGAAAGGCCTGAAGAGGCCGCAACCGAAATTTTAACCTTTATTCGGAAGATATGGATGAAAATTTAAGACCCATCAGAAGTAGTAGCTTTGTCGATTTCCTGTTTTCGTAAGATCGCCTGCGATAAATTGGAAAATCTTATCAATAACGGAGAGCTTCCGGATGGATCAAGATGTTCAGAAAATATTCAAACTGGGTAAAGGCTTTACGCAACGTGACGAAATATTTACCCCCTGGCCTTTCCACAACCGGGATCTTGTCCGCAATCCCGACCCCGGTAAAACCATCAAACAGAAAAAACTGATTAATATCTGGAATCACCATCACTTCACGGAGGGCATGGTGTACGTGCAGCTCCATCATCCTCAATATAAGGAGGATATTCTCGTCCGGGCCTATCCGGAACCTTGCAGCAACGGCTCTATGGCCTGCCGCTGGCCGGAGAAAAGCCGCAGCATTACGGAAAACGCCAGCATTTTGAATATCATTCTGACAGACGGGCTCTCGATGTTTCTCATTCCGACCCGGCTCCGGGACGTGCAAAGGGATCACTTCACCATCTACTTGCCCGATAAGGGTTATATCTTGGGTCAACGGCGGGCCAGACGCTTTCTTTGTCGGGGTGTATCTGCCGAAGTGGTGCAGAACGGTTTTCGGGCATGGGGCCTACTCAATGATTTCAGTGCCCTGGCCATTGCTGTCAAGGTTAGTCCGGAGGCAAGTGGCTCTTTTCGCTGGTTTAATGCCGACCAACCATCAACCGTCCATCTTTATCAGGATGGGCAGATAATTTTTTCGGCATCCTGTCACTGTGTTCGGCAGACAGCGGACCAGGAGGTACGGGATATTGTTCTTGCCCCGGCAACCACTCAAATGAACCGTTTTTTAAAGAAGAAATTGCGTAACCCCCGCGTTCGGGTTATACCCCTGCCGAATATTACTTTTGACCACCCGGCAACAAAAAAGAAGATTCAACTGGATGTTCAGGATCTTTCGACCTCAGGCTTTGCCGTTCATGTCTCCACCGCTGAGGATGTCCTCATGGTGGGGATTATCATTCCTGACCTGACCATGCATTATGCCGGGGCATTGAAAATACAATGCAAGGCCCAGGTCCTTTACCGTCGTGAAGATAAAAAAAAGAAACGCATATGCTATGGTTTTGTCATCCTGGATATGGACGTCGTCACCTATAACCGGTTGAGTCATATTATTATGAATACTATCGATCCCGGTACCCATATTGCCGATGAAGTCGACGCGGATCGACTATGGGAATTCCTCTTTGAAAGCGGGTTCATTTACCCCAAGAAATATGATCTGGTCCAAGCTTACCGACAGCCCATGAAAGAAGCCTATCGGAGGCTTTATCGCGATAACCCGGAAATCATTGCTCAGATGACCTATCAGCAGAATGACCAAATCTACGGACACGTCTCCATGGTCCGTTCCTACGAGCGGACATGGATGGTTCATCATCTTGCCGCAAGGCCGTTCAACAATAAGCGGACCGGCTTGCAAATTCTGAAACAAATCATCCGTTATTTTGATGGCATCTATCGACTGCCGACCGTCAGGATGGACTATATGATGTTCTATTTCCGCCCCGAAAACAGTTTCCCCGATCATTTTTTCGGCGGCTTCGCCAGACATCTCAATAATCCGCGCGCCTGTTCCCTCGATCTCTTTTCGTATCTCAATTATCCGACAGCCACTGTTCATCAACCGCTGCCGGAGGGGTGGTCGCTTGAACCGTTTATATCATCTGATATCGGCGAATTAGATCGTTTTTACCGAGATGCCTCCGGTGGCCTCCTTTTAAACGTGTTACGCCTGGGTAAAGACAGGGAAGACACCGAATCCCTTTCGCACCTGTATGCCCGGCACGGGTTCACAAGACATTGCGAAGGCTTTTCTCTGAAACTAAACGGGATGTTAAAGGCTGTACTCATTGCAAATCGATCGGATCCGGGCCTTAGCCTGTCGGACTTCCTGAATGGAATCAAAATTATGGTCACTGATGAGGCCGGATTGCCCTGGGAAGAGCTATCATCTGCCATCTCCCAATTAGCCGGTCTTTATACGATTGACAAAATTCCTGTTCTCGTTTATCCATCCACTTACTTAGAGACGAAGGGTATTCCTTTTGAAAAACGGTACAACCTATGGATCATGGATGTGTATTATGGACGAGAGTATGGTGAATATATGATGGCAAATACCAAACTACGTCTTAGATTCTTCATCCGTTATCTCATCAAGAAATATCTGAAGCAATGATGGTTGACACTCCCCTGTATAATAGCCGTATCATCAAGAGCTACGTGGAGTATCTGTACAGGTACTTTCCGGATATCGATGTCGCCCCCCTGTTAAAATATGCGGATATTGAAACTTTTCAACTGGATGATGAGGGCCATTGGCTAACTCAGGTGCAGAGTGACCGTTTTCACGAAATACTTGTACAAACGACAAAAGACCCGGATATATCTAAGAAAGTCGGGCGTTTTTCCGTCGCCTCCCGCGCCTCCGGAGCTCTGGGACAGTATATGCTGGGGTTCATTAATCCGGCCACGGCCTACGCCGTTCTGGAAAAGATTAATGCCCGCCTCAGTCGGGCGGCGGTCTTGAAGACCAAAGCTATCGGGGCTGACCAGATTGAGGCGAAGGTCGTATTGCAGCCGGGGGTGATTGAAAAGCCCTATCAGTGTATTTACCGGCTGGGGACAATGGAATCGCTGGCAAAACTTTTCACCAAGAAATTTGCCAATATAGAACATCCTGTTTGCACCCACAAGGGCGGAGACTGCTGTCTTTATATCATCTCCTGGGAGAAAACACGTGCCTTTTTCTGGAAACGGATCCGTAATTATTCCTTTATCTCAGGCTTTATTATCTGTGCCATATCCCTGGGCATTCTTAATCCCAGTCACTGGGATACGCTGGTTTTTTTGTATATTATCATGGCTATGGGCGTGACGCTGTATGTCGAACACCTGGAAAAAAAGGAGTTGCTTGCCAACATCCAGAGCCAGGGGGACGCGGCGGAACGCCTCCTGGACCAGATCAATAAACGGTATAATGAGTCCCTCCTGATCCAGGAGATCGGCCAAGCCGCCTCCATGATCCCGGATATTGACAAACTACTCGTATCCATTATGGAATTCATGGGAAAAAGGCTGGAGTTCGACCGGGGCATGATCATGCTTGCCAACAAGCAAAAAGACTGTCTCGTTTATACGGTCAGCTTTGGATACAATCCGCAAGACGAAGATTACCTGAAGAACATTAAATTTCATCTTGATAACCCTCGATCAAAGGGTGTGGCCGTGGAGGCATTTAAAACTCAGAACCCATTCTTAGTCAATGATGTCGCTGAAATTGAGAGCAATCTTTCACCGAAGAGCCTTGATTTCATACGCGCCATGGGCTCCCAGTCTTTTATCTGCGTTCCTATTGTTTACAAAGGGGAATCCATGGGGATCCTGATCGTGGATAATGTGCAGTCGAAGAAGCCTCTCAGCCAGACGGAGATGAGTCTTTTGATGGGCATTGCCCCGCAGATCGGCATCAGCATCAATAATGCCATCGCTTATCATAAAATAAAGGAAAGTGAGGAGCGTTTCCGGGCCCTGATTCAAAATTCTTCGGATGTCGTCTCCATCCTGGATGAGAAGGGCCGTTTTATCTACAACACCCCGTCGATGGAAAAAATTTTTGGCTATCCCGCGGAAGACCTCATCGGCAGGTTTTACTCCAGCTTTATCCATTCCGAAGATCTGGCGCGGGTCGGCAGGGACTTTTTGGAAGTGGCCCAGGGTACTAATCCGGGCATCCCGACAGAATTCCGTTTTTTGAAAAAAGACGGTTCCTGGATATTGCTGGAATCATTGGGAACTAATTTGCTGAACTATCCGGGCATCAACGGCCTTGTCATTACGAGCCGCGACGTCACCGAACGCAAGCATAGCGAAGAGATACGCCAGGGACTGGAAGTACGGCTGCGGCGGGCGGAAAAAATGGAGGCCCTGGGAACCCTGGCCGGTGGCGTGGCCCATGACCTGAATAATGTGCTGGGGGTCCTGGTGGGCTATTCGGAACTGATGTTGACAAAAATTCCCGCGGCCGATCCCTTGCGCAGGTATGTCACCAATATCATGAAGTCCAGTGAACGGGGCGCCGCCATCATTCAGGATCTCCTGACGCTGGCCCGGAGAGGAGTGGCGATTTCGGAAGCGGTCAATCTCAATACCATGATCGCCGAATATTTGAAGACCCCTGATTTCGAGAAGCTGGTCTCCTTACATCCCCATATCGATTTCCGGATGGATCTCGATCCGGGGCTGTTGAACATCAAGGGCTCCCCGGTCCATCTGGGCAAAACCCTGATGAACCTCGTGACCAATGCCGCCGAAGCCATTACCGACGAGGGTATCGTGATGATCCGCACGGAAAATCGATACCTCGACAAGCCCGTCCACGGTTACGAGGTTGCCGGGGAAGGAGATTACGCGGTCCTCACCGTCTCCGACAACGGCCAGGGGATACCCGCGGCGAATATTGGTAATATTTTTGAACCTTTCTACACGAAAAAGGTTATGGGCCAGAGCGGGACGGGATTAGGATTAGCCGTGGTCTGGGGCGCCGTGAAGGATCATAACGGTTTCATTGATGTGCAAAGCGAGGAAGGGAAGGGAACGCAATTTATCCTTTTCTTCCCGGTAACCCGGGAAGACGTGCAGAAAGAGAAGTCCGCTACTCCGCGCACTGCTTATGACGGGGCAGGGGAATCGATCCTCGTGGTGGATGATGTTCAGGAGCAGCGGGAGTTAGCCGCGAGTATCCTGACCGACCTGGGCTATGACGTGCAAACCGTCGCCAGTGGGGAAGAAGCGGTGGCCTTTCTGCTGCAAAATCAATCCGTTAAGCTGCTGGTGCTGGATATGATCATGGAACCGGGTATGGACGGACTCGCCACCTATCGGCGCGTCTTGGAGATCAATCCGCAACAGCGGGCCATAATTGTAAGCGGGTTTTCGGAAACGGAACGGGTCCGGCAGGCGCAGGAGTTGGGCGCCGGGGCCTATGTCCGTAAACCCTACATCATGGAACAAATCGGCCTGGCCATACGAAAAGAGTTGGATCGACCGTAGGAAAACATCAGGTCGTTACAGACAGAACCCCACAATATCGCTAAAAATGCCCTTCGTAGCGGGTACATCAACGAAAAGATGTGATTATGAATCAATCATATGACAATGACCTGATCGTCAGGGGCGGAGGCAAGGCCTGTATCGTCGCATCGAGAAAGGCCGGTCCGAATGTTTCCATTCTGGATATCCGGGGCGTCGTCAATAGCTCTTGCGAAGAAGCGCTATGCAAGGCGTTTGACGAGGCGATGGAAGGATCGGGAAACATCTTGCTGAACCTGTCCGGCCTGGCGCATATGGACGTGGAAGGGGCGGGGGCATTGCTCATGAACGCAGCACGGGCGGCCGGGAAGAATATCGGCGTCGCAGCCTGTGGACTCACTAATGTTTTCCGGAACGTCTTTCATCTTACCGGTCTCGATGAGCTGATGGCGATCTATGACGACGAAAAGGAGGCAATCTGCTGCGGGCGCTTTCTGGGAAAAAGCGGTAGTTCGGTCCGCCCTTTACCAATGGATCAGGATTCTCCGCTCCGGGGCTGGTCAAAACCCGTTGATCGTCTCTCCCTGATAGGCATGCCGGCGGGGGTCATGAATATCAATGTCAACGGCAGGCGGATCTCCGGCCCCGCCCATGGATTCGGCCGGCTTTGGGACAAGAGATACCGCCTGCGGCTAAACGATGCAAACCTGAATCCCCGGCAGCTCGTATCCCTCTGGCGGTCCGAATTCCCCGATTTCTGGCCGCATGGAAATTACGTGTTTCCCTCCGGCAATGCCTCCCTTGACCCGGGCACGGCGGCGCTCCTCAATCTGACCCTTCCCGGAGGTCTTATCCTGGCGACAGGCCTTATGGTAATTTACGCCGACGATACGTCCTTCAGCTTCATGACTGCGGAGGGGCATATCCTTTCCGGCTGGATCACCTTCAGTTGCTTTCGTGAAGGAGAAGCCACATTTATTCAGGTCCATCCCCTGTTCCGGGCCAGCGACCCCCTTATGGAGCTGAGCCTCCGTTTAGGCGCTGCGGCGCAGGAGGACCGTTTCTGGCATGAAACCCTCGGCAATATTACTCGCCGTCTGGGAACGTGTGGCGAGGTAGTGCAGCAGGATATGCTCGTCGATCCCAACATCCAGTGGAAACGGTTCACCAACATTCGCTATAGTGCGGCAATCCGCTCTTCTCTCTACATGCCCGTCTACATGCTAAGAAGATGTTTGGTGCGAAAAAATACCTAAGCCGGAACGTGAATCTTCTATGCCAAAGAAAGATTATTACGATGCCGTCGTTGTGGGCGCCGGGCCAAACGGTCTGGCAGCGGCAATAACCCTCAGCCGCCGCTTCGATTCCGTCCTGCTCCTGGAGGGCGGGGAGGCCATCGGCGGTGGCGTCCGATCCGCAGCGTTAACGCTCCCCGGCTTCATTCACGACGTCTGTTCCACGGTTCAGCCCCTCTCCCTGGCCTCCCCTTTCTTTCAAAATCTCGATCTCCCCCGCTACGGTCTGGAATGGATACAGCCGGAGATACCCCTGGCCCATCCCTTTCCCGACGGGTCGGCCCTTTTCCTCCACCGTTCTCTGGAGATCACGGCCGATGCCCTGGGTCCGGACGGTACGGCTTACAAAACGCTTTTACAACCCTTTGTGGATCATCATGAGCAGCTTATGTCCGATATCCTGAAACCGCTCCCGTTTCCGGGCAACCCCCTCCTGATGGCCCGCTTTGCCTTCCATGCCCTGCGTTCCCTCAGAAATCTCGCGGAAACGAGATTCCAAAGCGCCCGGACGCGGTCCCTTTTCGCCGGTTTAGCCGCCCACGCCATGATGCCCCTTGAACAGACCGCAACCGCGGCTTTCGCCATCGTCCTGGCCACCCTGGCCCATACGGTGGGCTGGCCCATCATCAGGGGCGGTTCTCAGCAACTGGCCGATGCCCTGGCGGCTTGCTTCCGCAACAGCGGCGGCGAGATTATCACGGGTCGGCACATTTTCTCTGCAACTGACTTGCCGAAGGCATCATATTACTTTTTCGACCTTACCCCACGGCAGCTTATTAACATCGGCGGTCTTGGCCTCTCCACCGGGTACATGAAAAGGCTCGCCCGTTTCCGATACGGACCGGGCGTATATAAGATGGATTGGGCCCTCCGGGAGCCCATACCTTGGAAAGCGGAGCTATGCAGAAAGGCCGGCACGGTTCATCTCGGCAGTTCCCTCGAGGAGATTGCGGCCTCCCTCCGCGACGTCAGTGCCGGGAAGATGCCGTCTTCGCCTTATGTCGTCCTCACCCAGCAAACCCTCTTCGATCCTTCCCGGGCGCCGGAAGGCAGACATACGGCATGGGCCTACTGCCATGTCCCGCATGGAGCGACCGTGGATGCGGCCGGCCTCATCGAGGATAAGATCGAAGGATACGCCCCCGGGTTTCGGGACGTGATTCTCGCCAGGCACTCCTTTTCCGCGGCGGCCCTGGAACGCTACAACCCAAACTACGTGGGAGGGGACATCAACGGCGGCCTCCAGGACCTCGGTCAACTTTATACCCGGCCTGTTTTTTCCTTCTCCCCCTACAGGACATCAAAAAATAATATCTTTATCTGTTCTTCCTCGACTCCTCCCGGAGGAGGCGTGCACGGCCTCTGCGGTTACTATGCGGCCAGAGACCTCGGTGGCAAAGAGAAACATTAAAATAAAATCGATTTGTTTTTAAACCTAACCCAGGAGGGTGCATATTTTATAGGCGGTCATTACGACGATGAGGACGCCGAAGAACTGCTTAATCCTGCTGCTTGGGACGTAGAGGCTGGTCAGTCTGGCCCCCAGGAAAGATCCGGCTGCCCCGACTATGAGGAGGGCGGCCGTAAGCTGGAGATCGAAGCGTGCCGTGGACATATGCGGGATCAGGGATGAAAAGGAAGGGGGTGTGACGGCAAAGGCGTTGATTCCCGCCGCTTTTTTGGGCTCGAACCCGACCAGAATCAGGGTTGGCATGAGGAGAAAGCCGGGACCGACGCCCAAAAGGCCGCTCAAAACGGAGATGGGAACGGCGAGGAGCAGGGCAAGTTTAAAATTCTCCTCCCCCGGCCGGGCCTGGACGGGGCGGAAAAGCCGGTAGGCGAGAAAAATCACCGAGAGCAGATAGGCGATCCAGACGATCATGACGGGTGTATACTGGGCCAGCCAGGCGCCGAAGGGGGCGGACAGGGTAGTAACAATAGCTAAAATGATGGCCTTCCGCCAGTCCACGTAACCGCTCTGGGCGAAGCCGAAAACGGCAAAAAGGGCTGTAATGCCGTTAAGTAGCAGGCTCAACGGCTGGACCTGATGAACGAGATCGGGAAGAAAAAAGGCCAGGAAGGGCACGGCGGCAAAGGCCACACCGAGCCCCAGCATTCCCGAGGCGACAGCGAGCATGCCCAGACCGACGACCATGATGACTATTGGACTCATAGATCGACCTCCTGCGAATATGCCGTATCATTTTTATACATAGCTGTAAAGTAATATGGCAAAGGGGGAGGACAGAATGGTATTGCCAAGTCAGTAAACGGTATTAAAAGTAGTAACCCGCCCGGAATTCAAAACGGTAGTCGTTGGCCTTTTCCCCAAATTCCGTGTCCCGGCTCCCCCTGATAAAACCTGCCCGGAGGCGGAGTTCCAGATTGGTAATGCCCGTGTAGAGCAGTTCCGGCGTGATGTTGTAACTCTGGTCATCCAGGTTGAACATGACCGTCACGGCGGGGGTAAAATATAGAATATCAAAGGGTTCTTTCTGACTCAGGCGCAGTTGCAGATAATCCTCCATCGGGCTCAGTCGTCCGTAACCGCCCGTGGCAAGGTTTTGGGCGATATTGAGCATCTGGGCGTTTCCCGTGCTCTGATAGCCGCTGTAGCCCCGACGGATGTAGTTGTAATAATTATTCATGTCGTCGGCGCTGAACCCCATGCCGTTGTGGTAATATTCCAGGATTGTCGTCAGATCAAAAGTGGTCAGGTGGCGGATACCCATGAGGCCGCTGACTACGTTCTGGGTCCGCGATTGCAGGACGCCGGCGTTATCCAGGAACGGCTGCTGGTAATCCTTGATATAGGCAAGCTCGCCGTGGATCTCGAAGCTTGTCGTAATATTCCTTGAAAAATCCATCCCCATGCGGGTCGTGCGGCTGCCGTCGGCGGCAAATATAAAGTCCAGATCCGTATCGTAGAGGAGGAGATAAACCTTTCCGGCGGCATTGATGCGATTGTTCACACCGAAGTCGTCGTTGATATGATCATAGACGGGAACAATGACCGGAGTAAAAGAAAAGGTTTTCAAGGGTCCGTCAAAGCTCCGGATGTAATCCATCGTCGCCATGATGTACCCTTCGATCGGCAGGTCCGGGTCATAGGGATCCTTGGGGCGGTCAATGAAATTCACCGGGTTCCAGGCGTACCCCTTCCCCCACTTCAAGGTCTTCTTACCGACCTCGAACTTCCAGGAGGGCGATGGTTTCAGGGTTCCGTAGCCGTCAAAGATCGCCGTCCGCTCGTTGCCGTTGGCGAAGGACGAGTAGCGCAGGTCCGTATTGGTTTTTACAAAAACGCTGCCGATGCCCTTTTCATAACCTCCTTCCAACTGGAAGCGGCCGTTCCATTCCATCAGGGTCGAGCGCGGGTCCTGATAATACTGGAGTTTGTAGAGGGCGGCGTCCTTGTCCAGGACGTACAGGACGGGGCGTAACTCCACATAGCCGCCGAAATGATAGGGCTTCTTCTCGGTCTCCGCAACATCGAAGGTATAGGATTCCTCGGCAGGGGCCGCGGCGGGAAAGGACAGCAGGAGGATCAAAAACAGGATTGCGATTCGTTTCATATGTGCCCTGCCGATGTCTTCGCAAAAAGTCCGGAAATTCCCTCCCCCTTTGACGGGGGAAGGTTAGATTGGAGGGGAAAATATGGGGTTTTGCGAGTTCGTCAACATTTAACCCATCACCGCAAAGACTCCAGATTCGGCATGTAGGTCAGGGTAAATACCTCGTCCTTGAAGGAGCGCTTCTTGATCTTTGCATAGATCATTACCGACTTGTAGCCCTTGTAAAGGGGGCTATCCGTCTCAATGACGGACGGACGGACGATCCCGCCCCCGAAATCCTTGTGATCCTTGAAATACAGGGTCTTGATGAGCATGTTCGCCTCCGTAAGACACTCGATCTTCGTCGGCAGCTTCTTCCCTTTATCCGCCCACATTTTGAGCTGATCATAGGCAACATTTTTGTTTTTGGCCTTCAAATGCAGGAGATACTCCTTCCCCGTTTCTTCGACCCGGGAAACGTCGTATTCTACGGCATAATCCAGATTGAGGATGTCGGCGTTGTTGAAGACCCCCCCGACGACGGACTGGAGGCTGGTGATCCGGATGGGCTTCCCCACGTTGGGGATGTAGAGCCACATGTTGTCGCCGAGACGCAGGGTGCTCCGGCCCTTTTCACTGGCCGGGGCGAGAAACAGGGCCGCCACCTTGTCCTGGCCCTTCTTGACGGAAAAGAGCGTAAATTCCTTCTTTTTCCCATCCGGCTCTACGTTGATCAGCTTCCGGTACATCTCGTAGGATTCGGGGTTGAGGTTCCGATCCACCTGTTTGAGCAACACCGTCCCGTCCAGGGCGTAAACGGGAAAGGCCATCAGCAGGGTCATAAAAATGATTATTGTTTTAAGCATTTCGGCGCCTCCTTCAAATTTTAGACATGCCGCAGGGCGACAATCGGCTCCATCCGCGAGGCCTTGAAGGCCGGTTGCAGGCTCGCAACGACGGATACCAGGATGACGATCACGGCAATGGCCGCAAAATCCATCGGTTTCACGTAAGCCTGCAGGAGCAGCCCCTGCTGTTGACCGAAGTTGAAAGTAATATGGGCGGCATTAAGAATGAACAGGATGAGCAAGCCTGCCCCGCCGCCGATGATCGCCCCCAGTATCCCCAGGGACAGTCCCTCCATCATGAACAACATGAGGATCTTGCCGGGGGGAGTGCCGATGGCGGCCATCGTCCCGATCTCTCTGATCCGCTCGTAAACGGCCATCATCATCACATTCAGGACGCTGATCAACACCAGGGCCACCAGCATCAGTTTGATGAAAAAGGTCATGATGTCGAGCATCCGGGCAACGTTGGCAAATGGCGACAACCCTTCCCAGGTATGGATCTCCAAGGGAAATTTATCGTCCTTCCGGAATTCCCCCGTTAATTGTTTCTCCATTTCCCGGGCCGCCGGTTGCAGGCGGTCGAAATCCTTTAACCGTATGGCCACCTCGCTGATTTCCAATTCCGGCATGCGCAGAACCTCCGCGGCGTCTTCGATGTGGACGTATCCGTCCCGTCCCCCGGGACCGGTCACGCCTTCCATGATTCCCGCCACGACAAACTGCTTGCCGTTGACGGAACCGTCCTTGTTTGTCGCCACGATCACCACCGAATCTCCTACCTTTACCTTCATGCCTTTGGCAAGTAAGGCCGGAATAATGATTTCTCCCTTGGCGATGGTTTTCCTGCCCTCGGAGATTCGCGAGGTCAGGAGGGGAACCGTTTTAAACTCCCGTTCCGGATAGATGCCATTGAGGCGGATGTTCGTCGATTCAACAAAGTTGCTGAAGAGGCCGCCGAACTTGAGACGGGGCGAAAAGGCCTCAATATTTTTCTGCTTTCCGAGGAACTCATCAATCCGGGCGGCAGTCTGGGCGTTCAAGTTCAGATTCAGAGGGAGATTGTCGATGGAGGCAACATAGCCCTTTTTATGAATCTGGATGTGACCCAGCATGGCGTCGGTGATCTGACCGATCATCATGGCCTTGAAAGACCCGGAAACGGCCACAAAAATCAGGACGAATACTACGCCGACTGTGATCAGGGAGGCCGTTAGCAAGGTACGGCGCTTGTAGCGCAGCAGGTTTCTCAGGGCGATTTTATAGAGATTCATCATAGTTCATCCCTCCCCTTTCCTGGGGCTGGCAAGCAGGCCGTCTTCCAGACGAAAGATAATCTCCACCTCACGGACGAGTTTCTGATCGTGGGTGGAAAAAATAAAGGTGGTATGGAGTTCATCCCGCATTTTCTTCATCAACTCCACCACCGTATGGGCGGTCTTGGAATCAAGATTGGCCGTCGGTTCGTCGGCCAGGACCACCTTGGGGCTTGTGACCAAGGCCCGGGCGATAGCCACCCGCTGTTTCTGACCGCCAGAGAGTTGGTCCGGACGTTTGCCCGCCTGATCGGCCATGCCTACTGCTTCCAGCAGTGCCGTGACACGCCGGCGTCTTTCTTCCGCCGGGACGTTTTGGACCATGAGGAGGGGGTACTCGATGTTCTCGTAGGCCGTCAGGACCGGTAATAGGTTGAAATCCTGAAAGATGAATCCGATGTTGGCCCCCCGGAAGGCGGCGCCCTCCTTGCGTCCCAGGGACCCCACGTCCTCCCCGGCCACGGTCATCCGGCCGGACGTAGGCGCGTCCAGGCAGCCGATGAGGTTCAGGAGGGTCGTCTTGCCGCTTCCCGACGGCCCGACGAAGGATACGAAGGAAGCCGGTTCAATCTCGAAACTTATCCCCCGCAGGGCCGGGACAACCACCTCCCCCACCCGATAATCCTTGGTGATATCTTCAGCAATAACCAGACCCATTTCTTTCACCTCTCAATATGATAACTGCCACCAGCCCCGCCAGGGACCGGAAAAGGTTATCTCGCCAATTATGGCAGGTATGATTATAACGCCCATCAGCAACAAAATCAAATATTTAGTTTTCATAATCCTGTCTCCCTCCGTTGACAATCAATAGATAAGGCTGGTGGCAGTATGCTAGCGGTGTGACAACAGGGAGGCAATGGTACCTAAGTAGGTTTCCCCTTGGTAATAGATATGCGGTAAAAAGTAGCCGATCGTCCTTCCCACGGTGAGAACCAAAAGCAGTCTGACTATTGTTTCGGCAACCCTTTTCACTGTTTTGACCTGTCTTTCTCTAATATTTTGCTTTTATCTTGAGCAAGGCCTGTGCCAGAAACGAAGGGCGTTTTCATCTGCTTGATTGTATATAGTTTATTACGTATTGATAACCGGTAAGATTGTACATACAACTAACAGCAGATAAAATATGGATACCATCTATCCATTTATGGTATCCGCATGGATAATAAGTATCCGCATTTTATCTTTCTTTTTAGCTTGTCTGTCTGGGATTCGGAGCGCTGATGTCCTTCCGGAGGTAACCGCAAATATCGTTGCCGAATAAGTATTGATAATCAGATTAGCAGGTATAAAGGAGGAGACCGGGGAATAGCGCTTCCCCGGTCTCTATTATCCCCGGAGACCACAGTTTTAACCTCCGGGTTTTTGGTTACTGAATCAAGAATGATTAACTGCTGTTTCTAAAACAGATTAACGCACTTCTTCCCCTGCAATTACTTCACCAGGGGTTTGGGTACGAAGAACACCGGTTTGCCGTAAACGGTATTGCATGTTATGGCGCCGGCCATGTAAATGCCGATCCAGCCGACAATCACCAGCAGCCATCCCGCAAAGGGCTTCAGGGTTTTGGGATCTCCAAACCAGCCGGTGTCCATGCCGACGATGCTCCACAGAACGACATCGACCAGGATAACGAGGAGGAACATCAAGGAGGTGCTCTTGGCGTAAGCCGGGGTCACGGCGGTCAGGAAGCCCGCTCCGGCCATCCACATCCACCCCTCAACATGGACCATCTTGCCTACCATTCCGCCCACGGCCTTGCCGATGCCGGCCTTGGCCGCTGCCAGCTGCTCCGGGGTGAGCATTTTTACATCCGCCACGCCGGCTGCCGCCATGGCTGCGTCCATGGCCTCTTTGGCGGCCTTCGGAACAAAAATGAAGCTAACGGAATACCACTTGGCGAAGACGCTGATCGCCGCCGCCAGCATGAAGAATGCCGAGAAGAACAGGAAGACATTACCGCCGGTGATGTTATGATCCTTTAGTTCCATAACCGCCGTGGTGTACTGAACAAGACAACCGCCGACAAGCCAGGCAGCCAGCAGGGGGAAACCTGAGATATCAACCTTACCAAGAAATACTGCTCCAAATCCAAAACATGCAACCGCCAGGGCTGCCAGTCCGGCAGGACCCGGTGATGCAAAACTATGCTCGTGTGCCATAAATAAAACCCTCCCTCTCTTTTAAATGCGATTTAAAAACCAATAAAATTAAAGATACTTAATTTCGCAACCTTACTGCTTACTTGTCTTCGCCTTCTCCATCCCCCCCTTTCTACGGGAAAACATTCCTCTTTCGCCACGATGGACGGAAGTGAAAACCCCCGCCGTATAATAAAACGCCACTACTTCCCCGAGTATACCAAAAGCATGCCAGACAATATGTCGTATAGTATCAACATATTAGAAATTTCGTGATTAGGAAAAAACGACATTTCATGAAACATGTTGTGAAATATCGTGATATGCGCTATATATCGCCGCACGGAAGAGAAACCGGAACGGAAACAGAGGAAGGCGTGATTTCATGAAAGTGGGGAGAAACGAATTTTTCCGGCAGGCAACATTACGTCTTTGCAGCAGTCTCGAAATTGAAAAAGCGATGTTCCATTGCCTTTCCTATCTGCGGGATTTTTTGCCTGCCTCGGAGATGCTCCTGACCATTTTCGATCCGAACCTGGGGTTGATCCACAATCTCGCCACGGTCGATTTGACGGGGATCAGAAAACCTTTTCCCTCGAAACCATTATCGGAAGAGGCAATCGACAAGATCAATATTGACATCGGCGCCTGGAAGGAGGTCAAGATTCTGGACCGCCTGGATCTCCACCCGGCAGGCTGGATACTATCCGACCATGTGAATCTGTCCGCAACCTCCATGATGTACATCAGTCTGGTAATCGAAGGTAAACATTTAGGGTCCCTTGTCTTTTTGGCGGAAGGAAAAGGGCTCTTCAAAAAGTCCCACGCCAGTCTCGTCGCCCAGTTGCGGGAACCCTTTAACATCGCCGTATCCAATGCCCTGCGCTACCGCGAGGTTGTCAAACTGAAGGAAATAGTGGACGATGAAAATCAGGAACTCACCCGGGAACTGCGATATATTAAGGAAGACGAAATCGTCGGCGCGGATTGCGGTCTCAAGGAAGTGATGGATATGGTACGGCAGGTGGCGTCTCTTAAAAGTCCGGTCCTGCTTTTAGGGGAGACCGGGGTCGGCAAGGAGGTCATTGCCAACGCCATTCATTACGCTTCCCCTCGAAAAGATAAGCCTTTGGTTACGGTGAACTGCGGCGCCATCCCGGAGAGCCTTATGGACAGCGAGCTATTCGGGCATGAGCGGGGCGCTTTTACCGGCGCCATTGCCCAGAAGAAAGGCCGTTTCGAGCGGGCCGACCAGGGAAGCATCTTCCTCGACGAGGTTGCCGAGCTACCGCTGTCTGTTCAGGTAAGACTACTGAGAGTACTGCATAACAGGGAAATCGAGCGGGTTGGCGGCGCTGAGACGATCCCCGTCGATATCCGCATCATTGCCGCTACGCACAGAAACCTCGAAGAGATGGTCCGGGCCGGCAAATTCAGGGAAGACCTTTGGTTCCGGCTCAATATATTTCCGGTCATGATTCCGCCCTTGAGGCTCCGGCAAGGGGATATCCCGGCCCTGATTAATCATTTTATTGAAAAGAAAGCCAAGGAACTGAAAATCCACACCCCTCCGCCCTTGTCTTCCATAGTGCTGGAGCGGCTCAAGGAATATCACTGGCCGGGCAATGTCCGGGAGCTTGAGAATCTCGTGGAACGGGAACTCATAAGGAGCAGGGGGCCGAACGGGAATCGCGTCCTGGCCTTTGAGCAATTCCGGTGGCCGCGAAGCTCCGTGGGAGAATGGCGGGTACCCGATGGAAACAGCCCCCTTTTAAGCCTTAACGAAGCGATGTCCCACCATATCCACCTGGCATTGGAACAGGCAAGGGGGAAGGTTTACGGCCCGGACGGCGCCGCCCGCTTGCTGGGAATCAATCCCAATACCCTGAGAAGCAGAATAAAGAAACTGGGCATAAACTTGTCGGATCCACCAAAATCCCCTAAGCCCCTTCTTTCAGGATGGGGTTTCAGTAGTCCGTAGGGAAACTTATCCCCATCCCCACTTGGCCCCTCCCCTTGACGGCCGGTCTATTTTCCCCCGGCTTTCTGTTTGATCAATTGCAGTGGTTGCAGTGCTCCAGTTCCCCCGCTGAGGCGGGCAAAATCTGGAGCGTCGTGTGATTGATTCCATGGTTGTGCAGCAGCATCTCCTGGGCAAAACGGATGATCGTTTCGCTGTCCGATGCTTCCCCCGTCATCCGGATATGGGCGGACAATAGCTTCTGCGCCGCACCTGTCTGCCAGATGTGGAGATCGTTCACTTCCGCAACCGCAGGGATCGCCAGCAGATCGTTTCTGACTTCCCCGTAATCGATGTCCGGCGGGACGGCGTCCATAAGGGCGTTGACCGTCTGCCGGACGATCTTGTAAATTTCCCGGGCGATGACGATGCAGATGGCCATCGAGATGAGGGGATCGACGAGCCGCCACCCGAAGAAGGTGATCAGCAGGGCGCCGACAATCACCCCGAGTGAAAACAAGGCGTCTTGAAGGGAATGGAGCCAGGCGCTTTTCATATTGAAGTTCCGCGCCGAGATTTTCTGCAAGAGCAAAGTGGCCGCTCCGTTGCCGACAAAGGCCACTACGGCTACCCAGAGCATCGCCTGTCCGGGGATTTCCGGCGGCGCCATCAGCCGCTGTAGGGATTCCCAGAAGACGAAGGCAATAACCACCGACAGGACAATGCTGTTGACAAAGGCGGAGATAAACTCAATTTTCCGGTAACCGTACGTTTTTTCCTCATTCGCAGGACGGCGGGCTACCTGCTCCGCCCAATAGCTGAAGCCCATGGCGGCGATGTCGCTCAGATTGTGGACGGCATCGGAGATCAGGGCCATGCTCTGGATGAGGAGGCCGAAAATCATCTCGAAGACGACGATTCCACCGTTAATCACCATGGCAAAAATCAGGTTCTTTAGCGACGCCGGCGGTTCGTGATTATGATTGTGATTGTCTTCCATAGTTTAATAACCCCTAATGCCCATAACGCCCTGACCTCTCATATCCCTAGCGTAACCATAACCTATCCCCACTCCGTTTGCATACAATATATCCACATGCCCCTCGGTTTTCATGGAATGATCAGGAGCGAAACGCCAATGGTCCCCAGAATCAGCCATACAACGTCTTTCTTCCAACCCAACAGGTAAACTATGGAAACTGCAAACACCGCCCATGTTTGCCAATTGACAAGAGATTGGACGCCGAATTGCAGAACGACAAAGAGGAGAAGCCCGATAAAACCGGACAGAAACCCCCGGATGACCGCCTTGACGATCTTGAGATTCTGGATTTTGGCATGAACCCGGCTGAGCAGCATCATGGCCGCCAGGGAAGGGGTGAAAATACCGATGGTGGCGATGACGGCCCCGATGATCCCCTGGACCTTGTAGCCGATAAAAGTGGCGGTGATGAACACCGGTCCCGGTGTGATCTGTCCCAAGGCAATGCCGTCGCGGAAGGCGGTTAGATCGAGCCAGTGCATCCCGTCAACGACGACGTGCTGAATGATGGGAATGGCGGTGAAGCCGCCGCCGAAGGCAAACGACCCGATCTTGAAGAAGGTCGCAAAGATGGTCCACGTCCCGTCAACCAACCAAAATACGACGGCAAGCAAAACTGCCAGCGCCGCCGGGGGCAGGAGATTATGCCACCCGGAAGCCTCCGGGACGTCAACCGCCGCCCCCGGGCACTCCGGCGCTTTTTCCTGCCCGGGCGCTCCCCGCAAGTGAAAGAATAAACCCCCCAGCGCCCCGGAGATGAGGATGATATAAACTACATTCCAGTGGAGATAGCGGATCCCCAAAAAGGAAAGCGCCGCAATCACAATGCCTTTGAAGGCGTTGCCCTCCATGCCCTGGAAGATCGATTTCCCCATCATCATGGTCGCGTTGACCAGCAAGGCGACTACCATTGCCCCGAGGCCCATGAAGATCGAATGGACAAATTTCAAGTCGCCATACGTGAAATAGGCCCAGGCCAGGACGGTGATGGCAGACATGGCCGGAAAGAAAAAGGCAAAGGGCATCAGGATGCCGCCCCAGCCCCCCTTCAGCTTCTGGCCGATATAACCCAGCAGGGTCACGCCCGTGGCCCCCGGCAAAATCTGAGCCAGGCTCAGGGCACTCATGAACTCCTCGTCGGAGATCCACCCTTTTTCGTGGACGATAACCTTTTTCATCAACGCCAGGATTGCCGGTCCACCATAGCCGACAGCGCCGACATACAGGGACGTTTTCAGGATTTCAAAAAAGGTCGGCTGTTTCATGATTATCTGTTCTTCCAATTCCACCCGCTCCGCTTCTTCAAACTTGACCATCACCGCTTCGGACCGCATTGGAAAGCCGATGCGGAGAATGGGCCGTCCTTCCTCAGCCTTGTCGGGATTGAGGATTGGCGCATCAGATTTCTGAAAGATAATTCCCGAATACTGACACGCTAAAAAGAGTCGGTCTAAATTAGTTGACACCATCAACTAATTTAACCATACGATATCATTAAGCGATAATGGACGTTAAGGATACGAACGGCTTTAGAGATTATTGTCGCAATATCAATATCTTATGCTTAGAGTTTCCATGGCTGCCTCCGCTTTACTGGGCCATGTCCGCAAGAAGCCCATCGGCCTTGTCTCGGATGCCCACCAAGGCGTTGGCAAGATCGCTTCGGTCGTCCTGCGACCACTCCCGCCAGGGTAGTCCATCTAATTCACCGGTCAAATTGCCCGTCTTCGTGATCAGGGCTCGCTGTTTGGATACCTTCGGCTTCTGGACGGAAGTTTGCCCGGTCTTGGCGGCCTGGTCCATATAGCGCTGGAACTTCCGGCGCATGTTCGCCTCCGTGCTCATCTGGGCCGCATCCAGGAGCACACTTTTCGGGACGTTAGGATTCGTTCGGCAGGTGCTGCGGACATCCTCTGGGAGCTTGTTGATCGTCAGGGTCTTGGAGACGATAGATTTATCCTTGCCGAGGGCATCGGCAAGCTGATTCTGGTTGAAGGTGTAATCCTTCATCAGGGCCGCCATTTGCTCCGCCTCATCCACAGGGTTTAGACCCTCCCGCTGAAGGTTGTCCACAAAACCCTGGAGGCGCGTATCGCCGTCGGTGAAGGTGCCGCTTATTTCCTTCAGTCCCGCCATTTCTGCCGCCTTGACGCGGCGGTGGCCGGAGACGATGACCGGAGCCCCCTGGTCGTTTTGACAAAACTGGATGGGCACCAGGACGCTGAGTTTCCCGACGGAAGCGGCAAGCTCATTGAGGGCAACGGGCTCTATAAAACTTCGGGCCTGATTCGGGTCCGGCTGCAGATCGGAGATTTTCAAATTGTAGAGCTTCCCTTTGACGTATTTAGTAGCCATAAGCAGATCCTCCTTGTTTGAAATAGCTATATAATATGTCTTTTTTGACAAATGTCAAGGGGTGGCGGGCGGGCAACATCCGAACATAATTATCCTGTTCAAGAAGAAAAGGCTATGTTCTCATATGCGATCTTGAGATCGCATCAAGCAAAAAAAGCAACTTCTGACCCGTCAGGGAATACGTGATCTGATTCGCGAATCACTATCCAGACAATTGACTGGACTTTTTCTGAAATATGTTGATAACCATAAAGAAAGATGCGGTGTTAGGAGGCTGATTTTTCAGGAGATTGAGGGCGTGAACAACTTCCTGAAATCGAGCATCCGGTAATTTTGACGGATATGCTTTGTTTTAAATGGTAATCCACGGTTACATCTATGGGTACCCATATCAGTCGTGTCACCAGAGGACACTTGCTACGGCGTAAATGCCTTGACAAATGATATCATTGTTGATATCGTAAGCCATGAATAACAAGCACCGTAAAACGCTGACTGCTATCTTTACCGATCCGACACCAAAAACACTGGAATGGCGTAGGATCGAATCGCTTTTTATCGCTGTCGGCTGTGAGGTGATAGTAGGCGACGGATCACGGGTGGGATTTAAGATGGGCGATCTTCGAGCCGACTTTCATCGCCCACATCCAGAAAAAGAAGCTAAACCACACCAAGTGAGAGCCGCTCGCGAATTTCTTGAACAATTAGGGGTAAAGCCATGAATAAACCTATGACCTATAAAAATTATACCGCCCATATCGAATACAGCGAAGATGATGGTTGTTTCGTCGGACGTATTGCGGGCATCCGCGACATCATAACCTTTGACGGCGAATCCGTGCAGGAAATCAAAAAGGCTTTTGAGGAAGCGGTTGATTTCTACCTTACAAGCTGCGCCAAGAAAGGCGATACACCCAATAGACCCTTCACAGGCCGATTTATGGTGCGCACATCGCCGGAGATTCACAGCGCCATCGCTATGGCTGCCAAACGCGACCATAAGAGCATCAACGCTTGGGTCACTGAGATATGTGGCAAAATGGCCAATCCTTATCAAGGTCCAATGAAAACATAGCTACGTTTTCACAAAAAAAGTTCCTCGGCAAATATGACTAATGAAGTAATCTCCATTTTGGCATCGCTGGTGGCTATTGTTATTGCACTGGTTTCAGCTTTCTATGCGAGAAAATCTCGTGAAATTGCACAAGAGGCAACTGATATTTCAGTCCACCAGAATCTGCGCCCTTCACGTCTTGCAGTTTACAAATCGATGACAGAGTAAGCGCAAATCCTCAAAATATTTCATCAACCGTAAGTGTTGACTCGTAGATGACAGCATTGTCCGGCCAACATCGCTATTTCACTAAATAACATCGCTTATTTCCATTTGAGAGGCAGCAAATAATTCCGTCTTAAACTGTCTGCTGTCTGGTCTTGATCCTTGCCCCTTACCGCATCGCTAAGCCGGGACCAGGAGAGATCGCCCCACACCACCAGGGTCAAACGGAAAAAAGGGGGGGGCGATCCTACTTATGACCCTGAAAAGTTTATGATCGTAGGTATGCTCACTATAATGTCAGGCGAGACCGCCATCATTCTCGTCGTGTGTGCGCTTCAGGTTTCGATAATTATTTGGAAATCTACCTTTCGTCTGATGATTTCATATCGTCGATGAAGTCTTTTGCTCTGTCTCCTCTCAGATAGTCAGCCAGTCCAAGAAGTCCCTCGACAAGGTATTTTGACTGATAGCCCTTCAAGGTCAGGTACGTCCTGGCAATCTCGGCCCGGTCGTAGTGGGGGCAAACGGTGACGATAAGCTTCGATTTGTCCAGCTCTTTAAGCCTCTCGGGAAGTTCGTTGAGTGGGATGTTTTTGATGAAGCCGAAGCGCCAGGCCTGGTACTCTTCGGGGAAACGGATATCGACGATCTGCACCCGCCCTTGTTTGTAAAGTTGCAACATTTCCTGAATGCCGATCTTCATGTCGCTCCGTTCCCGATAATCAAATGATTTAAGATAATTATCAAAAGTCAACGGTTCCGCCGCCAGGGAGGGCGCGCCCATAAGAAAACAGGCAAGAAGAGTCGTCCATAAGATTTTCATATGCTTGCCCTCCTTGGGTTGTCTTAAAATCGCTTGCGACCATTATACGAAGCAGCGATTAGCAGTCGTTTCCTTCCCGGTATTATATTACCCCTTCAGCTTGGCGTAGAGTCCTTTCAACTTGGTGCGGTAGATGGTCCGGATCGCTTCCTCGTCCTCACCGATGGGCTTGAGGGGCACGAGATCCATGACCTCTGCGGGTGTCCGCTGCGATGCGAAGAGAGTCTTCACGGTCCCCTTGACCATCTTGGTTAGGGCGCTCTCAACCTCCTTGGCTGAAAGACCGAAGGACAGGCCGAGGGCCTTCAGTTCTTCGATTTGAAACCAGAGATAGGTAGGTCCCATAGCCGTGAGGATGGCGTAGGCTTCCAGATTCTCTTCTTTGACCTCTGGGCAGTCGCCAAGAATCTTAAAGAATTTCCTGAGATTTCTTTTCTCGTCGCTGGAGAAGGCCGGGGAAAAAGCCACGGGGTTATAGCCCCTGTTGACAATCGACGGGGCATTGGGGATCATCCGGACGATTCGGTCGAAGCCGCCCAGACCGGCGGACAGTTGGGCGATGGATAGCTTGGGGGCCAGGGACACCACAACGGCGTCCTTTTTTAAATGCCCTTTAATGCCGCCCAGGCTGGCCATGACCGCCGGGGGATGAAGGGCGATAAAAACTATCGCCGCCGCCGCGGGGTCTTTGACATCACCGGCGCTCGTTTTGATCTTGGGAAAGCGGTCCGCCAATTTTGAGAGAACCTCGGGATTCGTATCGCTGACAAATACGCGCTCCGGCCGTTTGTCCTTACGATCCAACCCCTCCAGGATGATGCCGGTGACCCTGCCGCCGCCGATAAAGCCCAATGATTTGATCTTCATGAAGAACCTCCTTTGTTTTATTGGTTTTTCGTTTTTTCCCTATCATGCCATGCCATGACTAATTTCCCCAAAAAGGATTTCCGATAAAATAGACCGCCAGGAGGAGGATCACGACCCCCGCCCCCTTCCGGAACCAGTCGCCGGTGCGCTGCCAGGCCTGGTTTTCGATCAATTTCCCGACCAGGGCCGCGGAGGTTCCCGCCGCCAGGATGGGAAGGCAGTGGCCGACGGCAAAGAGGGTGATGAGGACCAGTCCCATGACAACCTGCCCCTGGATGGTGATGATCGCCAGGATCGGGGCAATAAAGCCGAAGGTGCAGGAACCGGAGAGAATCCCGTAGGCAAGACCGAGGAGGAAGGCCCCGCTGTGCCCTTTCAGATTGAGACGCTGGAGGATGCCGCCTCCGGATACGGAGCAGGCCTGAACGCCGAACATTCCCAGGGCTACCCACAGGAGGACCAGCCCCACCAGGATTTGCCAGTAAGGACCCACATCCCCTAACATGCGGCCCAGGAGGGCGCAGGTAATCCCTACCGCCGCAATGGACAGGAAAAGACCGCCCGTAAAAAGAACGGCGTAAAGTCCCGCCTGGCGGGGCGCTAAAACCTCGCGCTGCCCGGCCACATAGGCCACCATGAGGGGAATCGAGGCGAGATGGCAGGGGCTGAAAAGGACGCTGATCATCCCCCACAGGAAACTTCCCGCTGCGGCGAGGAGGGGCTCCCCCGTCAGCCACTGATTCACCGTAAGAAAAAAGGTTTCCATGCCGATCTTCTTCCTCAGTTTACGCCGAGCTTCTGGAGAGCGGCCACAATCGCCTCCTCGCTCATGAAGCCTTCATGCCGATAGACTTCTTCCCCCTTCTTGTTGAAAAAAACCTGGGTGGGAATGGCGCGGATGCCGAAACGCTGGGCCGGCTTGGGATCTACCCAGACGTCGAGAAAGACGATGGCCGCCTTGCCGGCGTAACGCTTCTCCAATTTCTGCAGAATCGGCGCCATCATCTTGCAGGGGATGCACCGGGTCGCCCCCAGGTCCACCATCGTCACCATCCCCTTTACAGGAACAGTCTTTGCCGGCTCGCCGGACGCGCCGGTTGATGTGGCGATTAAAAACAAGACCGCCAACAGCAGATAATTTAACTTTCTTTTCATAATATTCTTTAACTCCTTAACCATTGCCGGTCGACGTTGGTGATGTGACTATACCCCATGATTTGCAGAGCTCATTATCATTATTATACATTGCTGTAAAGCAATACATAAAATTCAGGGCCTAAGGTCCGGAGGTGGGCAGAGATTGTAAGAGGTGTATTTTGTTCCCGAAACCGTTATGATTAGCCGCAACAGCTTGATGTGGTTTTGAATGGTGGGAGCGACGGCAGCGGCGGATCGCAGAGATCCCGGACGGCCCTTCTGGCCTTCTCCAGCTCTTCCGGGCGGATCTCCGCACCTACGAATTTTTCGATGCCCAGATCTGTCAGCACGATATACCTTTTCAGAGGAACCTCGGCCTGTTCGAAAATCGACTTACCACAGCCGATGGAACATCCGTCGATCAGGACCGTATCGTTTTCTATCGCCGATCTGACAAAGCCTCGTCGGTGGGCGCCGATGCCTGCCAAACAGAAGGCTTTTCCATAGCCTTCCTTTACAAGCTCCTCAGCAACCCGGTTAGACAACTGTCCGACATTGGCGGCCCCGCAACAGGACATAATCAGGATCTGTGGGTTTTTCATGGATGGAACACCTATATTCTTTTTTGTAGATATATCTGGATGCTCAGGACTGTCAAGGAATTTTAAACACCTCCCTCGCGGGGAACGACCAAAACCGGCCGGACATGATGCTGGGCGACCGCTTCCGTAACGCTTCCCAACAGCGCCTCCCTGATGTTGCTTCTTCCGTGGGAGGCAAGGACGATGAGGGTGACATTCTCCGCTTGGGCAGTTTTATTGATTTCTACAAAGGGGATGCCTGTTTTCAACTCGGATCGAACGGAATAACCGACGAACAAGAGTTGTCTTTTCAATTCCGCCAGTCTTTCTCCGTCAATGCGGTCGAATTCGGCCATTTTATTCTTCAGATAAGGAAACAATCTTCTGGTGTCCTGGACGTGTAACAGGATCACTTCCTTTTCACCCTCCTGCCGGCAGGTCTTCAAGAGTCGCAAGGCCCGGAGGGCGTTTTCCGAAAAATCCGTTGGATACAGGATCTTGGCGCAGACGTCCCGGGCAAAGAAATGGGGGTTTTCTTCCACCTTGTCCTCGGGATCGTGAAAGCTGGCAATCAGCAGGAGTGTACTTGTCTGCCGCAATACACTCTGCGTAACGCTTCCCAACAGCGCTCCCCGGATGTAGCTACGCCCGTGCGCCCCCATGACAATGAGTGATACGGCCTGCTCCTCGGCGGCCCTGACAATCTCCTGGTCGGTAACGCCGATCTCAACCAGGTATTTCGAAGCGATTCCGTGTTGGGCGGTGAGACGTTCCGAAATGTCTCGCAGCCTTTGCTCGGCATCGGCCTTCACTTTTTCCAGTAACTGTTCATCCCCATTCATCCAGCGGGCGGCCTTGATGGGATTGATCACATGAAGCAATACCGCCGTTTCCAGACCCATCCGCTTCAGATCGGGGAGGCGATGGACAATCCTTTCCCCATGGCGGGAAAAGTCAAGGGGAAACAAAGTTTTTCGGAACATCTTCTGCCTTCTCCCGATTCCCGATTATATCCTCGGGGTGACAAAAAAAATGGGTTCAGTCTATTTTCGCCGTCCCTTTTTTTGCAACGGCGCTTTGGCAGTGGCCATCTGAACGCGCTTGATCTTTGCCGGGACATCCTCTTTGGCTTCGCCAAACAGCCGGGCTTTGGAGCGGCGGGCCGCCCAGACGAGGACCAGCATGACGGGCACTTCAATCAGGGGGCCGATGACCGTCGCCAGGGCCACTGCGGGACTGAAGGCCGTAATGGCGATGGCGATGGCGATCTCGAAATCCCGTCCCGTGGAATTGAAGGCGACGGCAACGGAATCCTTATAGTTCAGACCCAGTTTCCAGCCCACCAGATAGACCACAGCGAACATGACCCAGAAAAAGAGCGTCATGGGAACGGCCATGTGGACGATCAGCATGGGGTTTTCCAGGATCAGGTCTCCCTTCAGGGCGAACATAACGATGAGGGTGAAGAGAAGGCCGATGATGGAAAGAGAGTCCAGGTACGTCTTAAAATGTTTGAATCCTTCTTCGCCCAACTTGCCCACGGCGATCCGCCGGGTGAGAAAACCGGCTATGAGGGGGATGCCGAGATAGAGAAGGACGCTCTCTCCGACCACGAGGACGTCGAAGGAGACGTCTCCCAGGAGCAGCTTCGCGTAAACAGGGATCAGGAGCATCTGGCAGATCGAGTTGATGGCCACAAGCACAATGGCCAGGGCGTTGTTGCCCAGGGACAGAAATGTGAAAACAATGACCATGGCGATACACGGCGCGAGGCCGTACAGGACGAGGCCAACATACAAATCCGGATAGGCGGACAGAAAGATCTTCGCCAAAAGGAGCATGAAGAAGGGGGCGACAAGATAGTTGAAGACCATGACAACGATCAACTGCTTCGGCGAGGCGGCGGCCTTGCCAAGATCCTCGATCTTCACATTAGTCATAGCGGGATAGATCATTAAGAACAGGCCGATCACTACGCCGAGGGCGAGGCTGTTGGCCAGGGTGAACTGATAGGTGCCCTGAAAAATGGCCTTAATGGCGTCAATTGGCGGCGTCAGGGCAAAATTAGAGATTCCGTACCATTTGCCGATGGCAATGCCCACGGCCATGCTGACGATGACAAAAACCGGTAAGAAACGAAAATCCTGCACTTTTTCCAGATACTTCCTCATTGCTGCAAATACTCCTTTTAAATTAATATGGGGACAGCGCCCCCATTGTTTTTACATCAATTTACGCCGCACATATCCTGTCCCATCAGCCTCAGCGCTGCCAGTCCCTTTGGCTCGTGATCGAGGAGATGGGCAAAGATCATCGGTTTGTTGAATCGCTCCTCGATTTCGCCCAGGTATTTTTCCTGCTGCTTTCTCCTCTTGCCGAAAAAGGCGTTATTCCCCGCATCCTTGGGCAAAATATAATTGACGGCTACCATTGCCGTTTCGATGCCCACCTGTTTCTTAAGATCCTCGGAGGCCCGCCAGGCCTCGATCATGGGTGTGTACTCAGGATACATGACGAACACAAAGGAGCTCTTGTCACGGTTGCGCATTTTTTCAATGACATCGGCGTATTTGTTTTGTGTTGCCTCGGAGGTCTGCTTCGTCAGGGTCCCCAGATCGATAAAGCCCTTCCAGTCCGTCGGCAGCTCCAGCAACCGCAGGGTATGACCCGTGGGGGCCGTATCGAAAACGGTGATGTCGTATCCGTTGGTATCGAAATAGCTCATGAATTTCTCGAAGGCGGCCATTTCCTCGGCGCAGGGGGAGTTCAGATCCTCCTCCACGGATCTTTTCGTTTCTTCACTCTGATCCTTGACGGATTCAAGAATCCGTTCCTTGTACTCCTCCAGGGCCTGCCGCTGATCGATCCGCGCCGCATAAAGGTTGCCCACACCGTTGATCTTCGTGGGCTCATGGTTGATCGCCTGGCCGAAGATGTCGTGGAGATGGGACGCCGGGTCCGTGGTCACAATGAGGGTCTTGTATCCCTGATCCGCCATGTAGAGAGAGGTAGTGCTGGCAATGGTACTTTTGCCGACACCGCCTTTTCCCGTGAAGAAAATAAATCGCTGGCCATTGGTTGGTTTCAGCAGATCGTGGCAATTTAGTTTTCGGTAGGACTTCTGATTGAAGAAAACAGCGGATCGGCTTGGGGAAGATTTAATCCCCGTCTCGTCCTTTTTATCCTCATAAACGAAGCGTCCCACGGCGTTCAGCAATTCCGTTCCCGACACTTCGCTGTCCTGCAAGGGATAATATATCTTCTCCAGGTCAGGGAACTCGGTCTCGATCCGGGCGACAATCCTCTCCTCTCCCGCCTTTTTCTTGCGGAAGAAATCGTCCGTGCAGGCTTCCTCGGGAAGGAGCCCGTTCACGATGAGGAAACTGGTGGCAATGCCCAGTTTGGATAACTCTTCCGCGCTTCTTTTCGTTTCCAGGATGGACGAGTTCTCGGGCTTCAGGACAAAGACGAAGGAGGTGCGTTCCCGATCCTGAAGATAGTCAATCGCCTTCTCGTACTTCGCCTTGGCACTCTGTAGGGACGCCCCCGGACCGATGCAGGTGGCGGCGCTTTGGTTCAATGTATCCGTCCAGCCGCTGGGAAGTTCCAGAAGACGGATGGTATGTCCCGTGGGCGCTGTGTCGAATACTACAACGTCATAGCCGGGATCATCCATGAATTCGATAAACTTATCGAAGGCGGCCACTTCCTCCACACATGGACTGTTGAGCTGTTCCTTGATGATCTCAAGATTCTTTTCATCCAACAGGTCCCGCAACGGACCGACTATTCTTTCCCGGTATTCCTCCGACGCCATGTCGGGATCGATCTCGATGGCATGGAGATTCTCCATATTCCGGATCGGCGTGACCTGATGACCGATCGCCTGACCGAAGATATCCGACAGATTAGGAGCTGGATCGGTAGTCACGAGCAGGGTCTTATATCCTGCCTTCGCCAGCCATACCGCCGTGGCGCAGCTCATCGTGCTTTTGCCGACGCCGCCCTTGCCGCTGAAAAATATGAACTTTACCTCTTTCCCGTTGGGGATGATCTGATGTTTAAGCACTTAAGGTCTCCTTCTCCAGCACGTTCTTGATCTCGGCATAGGTCATGTATTTTTGCCTGGCGACGATGCTCCCATTCACGGTGGTAATGGGCAGAATGGCCGGACCGTTTTCTTTCACCAGCCGGGCAATCTCCGGGTTGGCAAAGAACAGCAGGCTGTTAAAAACCAAACTGGCGCGCATGATCTTCAGGTTGCCGTTGTAGTCGCTCGTCAGACGTTTCAGCGTCTCATTGAACTCGATCAATTTGCGGTCCGGTTCGGGGCCGCATATTCCTGTAGCGCAACACATGGCCCCTTCGTAAATTGTTAATTCCTGATTGCTCATTTATTTTACCTGCTTTCCGAAGACTTATCTTCATTGATGTCATTTTTTCAGCCAGGAAATGATTTCGTTTTTGGTCGGGATCTTGCCGGAGCATTTGACCTGATCATCGATAATCACGGCGGGGGTCATAAAGACGCCATAAGTTGCGAATTTCTTGATATCCGTGACCTTTTCCATGGTTGCATCGAGCTTCAGTTCTTCCAGGGCTTCTTTAACCAGTTTCTCGACGGCGACGCACCTTGCACAACCGGGCCCTAAAACTTTAATATCCATGTGTATTTCCTCCTCATAAATTGGGCTTTGTCGAAGGGAGGGTCTCCCCTGCCTCGAGCAGCCATTCTTTGATTTTGTTCCGGTGGGGTGTCGCCCCGACGCAAACGACTTTGTCATTGATGACCAGTGCAGGGACGCCCATGACACCATATTTGCCGATTTCGCTATAGTCCGTTACATGGAGCAATTCCCCCGGCAGTTTCATTTCCGCCATAACCTCCCGGACGTCCATTTCCATACGGCTGCACTGGGCGCAGCCCGGGCCGAGGACAATTACGCGCAGCCCTTCCGGAGGCGTCTCATCAACGGGTTCCCCTAGATGCTTACGATATTCCCGTATGAATGCCTTTACATACAGTTCTTTCACCCGGGCGGGAATGTAGTTCTTTTCCGAAACCAGTTTCAGGATCTCGTTCCCAATCTCATCATCAGCAAGGTGGGCATCATCCCGGGCCAGTGTTTCCATCACCTGCCTGAGTCCGACAATTCCGACCAGGTTGCTGTTGATCCTGATTTGCGTCACATCGCTTTCCCGCATCTAATAACTCCTCAGGCAACAAGCCAGCCGTAGCCCATACCGGCCATAGTGGAAAGAACCACAACAATTGCGCAGTAGGTCATGGTTTTTTTCAGGCCCATGATGCCGGCCAGGGCGATCATGCTGGGCAGGGACAGGGCCGGTCCTGCCAGCAGTAACGCCAGCGC
>JBAYKV010000002.1:0-39859 GCA_041664405.1 Syntrophales bacterium | reverse complement strand
TCAATGACTACCTTCATGATCGGTTCGTGAACAACGGGCTTCGCGCGGAGATAGGCTTCTCTGAACGCCCCACGGGCGGCAGCCTGGAATGCCATATCGGACGAATCAACGGCATGGTAGGCCCCGTCATTAATGGCCACCTTGACGCCGGTAATGGGAAATTCGAGTTTAGGACCCTTCGCGAGGGACTGTCGGAATCCTTTCTCACAGGCCGGAATATACTGGGTGGGAATTGCGCCCCCGGTGATCTGGTTGTCGAAAATAAAATCGCCTTCCGTGGTGGGCTCAAGGTATCCCGCTATCCGGCCATATTGTCCGGAGCCTCCGGTCTGCTTTTTGTGGATATAATTAAAATCAGCGCGCTGGGTGATCGTTTCCCGGTAGGCGACACGCGGGTTGCCCGTCGTCACCTCGGCGTCGTATTCCCGCCTCATTCGTTCCACATATACATCGAGATGCAGTTCACCCATTCCTTCAATGATCGTTTCATTCGTTTCCCCATCCACATGACAACGGAATGTGGGATCTTCCTTTGTAAAACGTTGCAGGGCCTTCGACATGTTGATCTGAGCCTTGCTATCCTTGGGCTCAATAGCGAGGGAGATGACCGGATCGGGGACATACATGGAGGTCATCGCCAAATTCAGGCCGGGAGAAACAAAGGTATCGCCGGAGGCGCATTCAATTCCAAAGAGTGCACCGATGTAACCAGCTTGGATCATCTCGATATCTTCCATCTGGTCGGCATGCATTCTCACCAGACGGCCCACCTTTATTTTTTTTCCGGAACGAATATTGATGATGGTCGTTCCTTTGGCAATCGTGCCCTGATAGACACGAATATAAGTCAACTGGCCATAAGCCCCGTCCTCAAGCTTGAAAGCCAGCGCGACGATGGGATCTTCGGGATTGCTGCTTAGCGTCACCGGCGCCTCATTTTCATCCAGATTCAAGGCGGTATTTTTTACCTCTTCCGGAGATGGCAGCAATTCAGCCACCGCATTTAAGAGAAGCTGAACACCCTTATTCTTGTATGCCGAGCCGATAATCACCGGGGTCATATGACGTTCCAGTGTCCCCTTGCGAAGAGCGGCAATTATCATTTCCGTTGTGATTTCCTTTTCTTCCAGGATGGCATCGGTTAGTTCATCAGAAAATGCGGAGGCTTGGTCAATCAGTTCTTCCCGTTTTTGCCGCGCTTCCGCAAGCATTTGTTGCGGAATATCTTCGCTCCGGATATCCTCGCCATGAGGCCCGTCAAAATAGAGGGCCTGCATAGAAACGAGATCGACGATTCCCCGAAAATCCGATTCCAGACCGATAGGCATCTGCAGCGCCACGGCGTTATGACCAAGCTTTGTCCGGAGCTGTTCTATCACCCTACTTGGATTAGCCCCGCTACGATCACATTTGTTTATGAAAGCAATACAGGGAACCTGGTAACGTTTCATCTGCTGATCTACGGTAATCGACTGAGATTGCACGCCCCCGACCGAACAAAGGACAAGAACCGCTCCATCCAGCACCCGGAGAGATCTTTCGACTTCGATGGTAAAATCGACATGCCCGGGCGTATCAATAATGTTGACCTCATGTCCCGACCATTCACAATAGGTTGCAGCGGAGGCAATGGTAATGCCTCTTTCCTTTTCCAATTCCATGGAATCCATCGTCGCTCCCACGCCGTCCTTCCCCTTTACTTCATGGATGGCATGGATACGCTTCGTGTAAAAAAGGATCCTCTCCGTGAGGGTCGTCTTTCCCGAATCGATATGGGCGCTGATACCGATATTTCTGATCCTTGTCAAATCTCTCTTCATAATGGTATTTTCTCGCAGTTATTTATATGTGGAAGCCGGAAATGATATAGAATTTAGAAATATTTGTCAATAAGTATTTTCATATTTGCACGAAGTGCTTGACACAAGTCAAAAAAGATCGTTTCATACAAAAACAATAACCAATACTTGAATATCTTGTTAAAATAGTCATTACTACTGATATAGTAAAGGTCAATATGGAATTCACGGTTCATTCATCGGCAGATTATCATCGCCAGGACCTCCGCACTCTCGGTTGGGAAACGACTCTGTGTAATACCCTGGCTGATCTCCACAGTCCTTGCCGTATGACGCTTAACATTAATGACTCATATGGGAATCTTCTCTTCGATTACCTGAATGGCCTTTTTCCATTTAACCGAATTATCCATCTCCTCGAGGTAGGCGGTGGTTATGGGTGGCTTATGAGAGATTTTTTGCGCCGGAAACCATTTCAGAAGGTGACTATGATCGATATTTCCCCGCACCTTCTCGATCAGCAGAAGTTTACATTGAGTGGCTTCCCGGGTGCCTTCTCCTTCCGTGAAGAAGACTTTCTTGACACCCCTCCGATGGTTTTTGAAGACGTGGACCTCGCTGTCTTGAATGAAAATATCGGCGACTATCCCACTATCACCGATCTGACAGGAGATTTTCTCGCGAGCTCCCCGGCAACTTTATCTCCTGATCTGAAGCTGGTCTGGGAGTTCTTTGCCAGATATGGTCTCACGGAACCTCAACTTCCTGCATTTCACATTAATATCGGGGCGCTCATGGCCCTGGAAAAGCTTTGCTGTGCCCAAGTTCCCTTTATCTTCCTAAGTGAGCACAGTTGTGAAGCCGCGGTAACCGGTCCGTATAGAGACCTTATCAGCGTTTCCGCATCGGACAATCCTGAATGCATTACGCTCAAGGGCCACGATGAATTTACGATCCAGTTTTCCCATCTTGAAAAGATCGGTCATTACCATGACTATAAGATCATCCGGGGACCCGTGGCGGATTTTATCCCCTTCGATATGACGGCTCGGCTGCGAGCAATCATGAAGGCCCCTTCCCCCTGGCGGGACGAAGATGAAATCATCCGTTATTTCATAGAAGATCTTTACAAGTATGAATATCTCCTGCTCAGTAAAGAAAAACATGAACCTCAATAATTATTCCTCCGAAGAGCATTGCCGCCGCTGCGGGAAATGCTGTCTCGCCGACTTTATCGCCTATGTCAGGGATGAAGACATCCTGCGATGGATAAAGGAGGGACGGACGGATATTATGTCTGTAATCGATAACGAACATGCCATGTGGATGGGAGACCATCTTATTTCTGCCGATAGCGGACGTTATCTTCATGGCTGTCCTTTTCTGATATGGGAGGAAGATCATTCGGCATGCTCCATCTATGAAACACGTCCTGCCGTCTGCAGGAATTTTGTGCCCTCATCCGCAGAGATATGTCCCCGATGGAAACCGTTCTGACAGTAATTTCGATTGAATTCTATCAGAAATTAGCATATGTATATAGTGGTGATATTTGGGCAATAAAAAGAATGTCGAGGAGGTCCCATGCTGAAACACATAGTCTTCATGAAATTCAAAAAGGACATTGATACGTCGCAAGTTGAAGGCCTGAAAAAGGCTCTTGGATCACTCCCCAGGAAAATTGGCGAGATCAAGACGTTTGAATTCGGGCCGGACATTCTCAAGTCTGAAAGGTCTTACGATTTCGCACTGTCAGCGAGTTTCACGGACCTTGATTCCTTAAAGAGTTATCAGGTCCACCCCGACCATATTCCCGTACTTCAAGAGGTCAGAAGCATGTGCGAGACCATTCTCGTCGTGGACTTCGAGTGGCCGTAACTATTTATCGTAAGGAGGCATAAACTATGGCGGCAACAGTTAAAATGTATACCCTGAGTACGTGTAGTCACTGCAAGGCTACGAAGAAATTTCTCGGCGACTGCAATGTCGCCTATGACGCCACTGACGTGGATCTTCTCGAAGGCGACGAAAAGCAACTCGTAATCAATGAGGTGATCAAATACAATCCCAACCGTTCTTTCCCGACAATTGTCATCGGCGACAAGGTAATCATCGGTTTCAATGAAAAGGCCCTTCGGGAGGCGCTGGGGATAAAATGAACGCCGAGCAACTTTATGACGCGATGAAAAAGGTTCAGGAGCCAAAGGGTTACTTCTTTAGCGTAAACAAACCCTGGGTTCTCGAAATCCTGAGCGATCTCCTGGTCAACAGGGAACGCTACGGCTATATGTCCTGTCCCTGCCGTCTGTCGGCGGGAGACCGTGAAAAGGACAAAGACATCATTTGCCCCTGCGCCTACCGGGCTGACGATGTGTTAGAGTTCGGCAGCTGCTACTGCAACCTGTATGTCTCCAGGGAGTGGAATGAGGGTCTCATCGAACATCTCTATGTTCCTGAGCGCCGCCCCCAAGATAAAATGGCCTTCTGACATGAAAACGCTTGCCCCGATCCTGGTCACAGGTAATCTCCCCGCTTCCGTTCTGGATGCCCTGAAAAGGGAATTCCAGGTGGAATGCCATGCAGAAGATTGTCCCATGTCCCGGTCAAAACTCCTTCATTCCATCCATGACAAGGTGGGATTGTTGTCCATGATCACCGATGACATCAATGAGGAGTTTCTCGATCATGCCCCCGAGCTGATCATGGTTGCCAATATGGCCGTTGGCTACAACAATATCGATCTCGACGCAGCAACAAGACGCGGCATCCTCGTATCCAATACCCCCGGGGTCCTCACCGAGGCCACGGCGGACCTGGCTTTCTCCCTCATCCTTGGCGCGGCAAGACGGATTGCCGAGGGAGACCGGATGGTCCGGGAAGGGCATTTCCGTTTCTGGGCCCCTTTTCACTTTTTGGGCCGGGAAGTATCCGGAAAGACCCTCGGAATCATCGGTATGGGACGGATTGGCAAGGCCGTCGCCCGGCGGGCGAGGGGTTTTCAGATGCCCATCCTCTATTTTAGCAGAAATCCCCTCGAGAAGACCGAGGAAGAGGCGCTTGATGCACGCTACGTCCCCTTGAACACCCTGCTGGGAGAATCCGACTTCGTCTCCCTCCACGTACCTCTCTCTTCGAATACAAGGCATTTGATCGGTGAAAAGGAGTTTGCCCGGATGAAACTGACTGCCTTCCTCATCAATACCTCCCGAGGTCCCATCGTCGATGAAAAGGCGCTCCTCAGCGCTCTGCAAAACGGGGCCATTGCCGGGGCAGGAATCGATGTTTATGAAAATGAACCGGCCATAACATCTGGTCTCGAAAAACTGGATCAGGTTCTCCTCTTGCCCCATGTGGGCAGCGCTACCCTGGAAACCCGGACCAAAATGGCGGCGATGGCGACCGATAATCTGCTCGCCGGTCTGCGGGGTGAGGTGCCGCCCAATCTGATCAACCCGGAAGTGTTGAGGTAAAATACCACATGCCCTTTAAATTCTCACGACTGGATATACCGGAGATCATTCTGATTGAAGCGCAAAGCTTTCCCGATGAGCGGGGCTTCTTTGCAGAGACCTATAAGCAAAGCGAATTCGCCGCCGCCGGGATTCCGGAACTTTTTGTACAGGACAACTTCTCCTTTTCAAAACGGGGGGCCATCCGGGGGCTCCACTATCAAAAAGAACCAATGGCTCAGGGCAAACTCGTAATGGTCTGCTCTGGAGAAATATTCGATGTCGCCGTCGATATCCGCCAGGGGTCTCCTACCTTCGGCCGCTGGGTCGGACACGAACTAACGACCGCAAACGGGATGATGCTATATATACCGCCGGGTTTTGCCCACGGATTCTCCGTATTGAGCGCAGAAGCGGTCGTCTCATATAAGGTCACCCAAGAATACGCTGCGGCCCTGGACCGTGGCGTTATCTGGAATGATCCGGAAATCGACATCCCCTGGCAAGTAAAAGTACCCCTGCTATCTCCGAAAGACGCCGCCCTCCCCCGCCTTCGGGAGGCCGACTGCAATTTCACATATCATACGGATTAAGGGAGGTTGACCATGGAAAACCGCATTCAAGGAAAACTGATCCTGATCACCGGGGCAAGCGCCGGTATCGGTGAGGCCTGCGCCGAGAAGTTTGCTGCGTCTGGGGCCGGCCTGATTCTGGCGGCCCGACGTCTCGACAGGCTTCATAAGATCCGTCAGGAACTATCAGAAAGATACGGCGTCGCAATCGAGGTGTTTACTCTTGATGTTCGTGATAGACAAGCGGTGGAGAACTTTTCCCGGGAGCTGAAAGACCAGGAACTGATTCCGGATATTCTGATTAACAATGCCGGCCTCGCCTCCGGTCTTGACCACCTTCAATCCGGAAATTTCGAAGACTGGGACCGGATGATTGACACCAATATCAAGGGCCTCCTCAATGTTTCCCGCTTCATTATTCCCATGATGGTTGAGGCCGGCCGGGGACACATCGTCAATGTGGGGAGCCTCGCCGGCTATCAGGTCTATCCGAAAGGTAACGTATATAACGCCACGAAATTCGCCGTCCGGGCCCTCTCTGAAGGTATGAATATAGACCTGGCCGGAACGGCAATTCGTGTATCCATGGTCTGCCCCGGAGCGGCAAATACGGAATTCTCAGAGGTCCGCTTCCACGGCGATCGTGAAACCGCCAGGAAATTCTATGAGGGCTTTACGCCCCTAAGCGCCGAGGATGTGGCAGAGGCCATCTTCTTCATCATCAACGCCCCGGCCCACGTAAACATCCAGAATATCCTGCTCACCCCGACGGCTCAGCGGAACGTTTATTGCGTTGACCGGACGAAATAGTTTTATTTTCTCATACACACAATTTCAGAATATCAGCTATCACCTCTTTAGTGTAGGTCTTCAACCCCCAGACCTGGGCCAGGGCAGCGGCATTTTCAGCTATTTTTTCGATATCGCGGGCGGGAATGTTAGCTTCCCCCAAGGAATCGGGGCTGCCAACCAGGGAAAACCAGTTTTTTAGCCTTTCAATTGCTGCCAGGGAAGCATCCTCGTCATTCGCCGCGACGATGCCGAATACCTCTCTTCCCAGTTTGGCAAAACGCCGCGCCTTGACTGGAAGCTGCGATTTCATCCAACCCGGGAGGATGATGGAAAGTCCGGCGCCATGGGCCACATCGTAGAGGGCGCTCAGGGAGTGCTCGATCATATGGACAGGCAGGGCGACCTGCCCCATCCCCGCCGTGGTAAGGCCGTTAAAGGCCAGGGTTGCCGCCCACATCATATTGGCTCGGGCGTCATAATCTTCCGGATGCTGAAGAATCGTTTCTGTGGCCCCCATGATAGTCTTCATTAGGCCCGCGACTACACCATCCTGCAAGGGGCTGGGGTTTGGTTCCGTGTTGTTGAAATAACCCTCCAGCATGTGCGTCACGGCGTCTACGGCGCTGTAGGCACTATAAGCCCTGTCCAGAGTGAAGAGGACCGTCGGATCAAGGATGGAAACCTTCGGCTGGATATGGGGTGAGCGAATACTGAATTTTTGACGGCCCTCTTCCCGGGTAATCACAGCGGCGGCATTCATTTCGGAGGCGCTGGCTGATATAGTAACGACTGTCAAAACGGGAAGGGCTGCCTGAATTGTTTTCCTGTACGTAAAAAAATCCCATACATCGTGATCAGCCATGACGCCTGCGGCAATGGTTTTGGCCGTATCGATGACGCTTCCCCCGCCCACGGCAAGAATAACCTCGACGCCCTCCCGCTTTGCAGTTTCAATCCCCTGTACGGCGTGAGAAAGTACCGGATTCGAGCGAACACCGGGAAATTCAACCACAGAAAGGTTACTCTCTGCGAGCGAGGACGTTACCTGATCATAGACGCCATTTTTCTTGATGCTGCCCTGCCCATAGACAAGCAAGACCTTTCCCCCGAATCGCGCCGCCTCCCGGCCAAGCCTTTTGATCTGACCCTGGCCAAAAATAATCTTCGTTGGGTTCTCAAAAATGAAGTTTTGCATCGTTTTTTCCTTTCCAGAAAATTAATAATTTACTATACTGACCTCGTTGATTCTTGTCAACAATCCTCAACAAGTTCCATTGGTCGCGGAGAACAATCATTCCGAAGCCGATATTAATTTCGAAAAAGCAATGTTTCTATTTTAACAATTGCTAAATAACTTAGAGGAGGGAAAGTTATGAAAGAAAATAGCAACCTGGATGCGCTTTTCAAACCCCGCAGCGTCGCCCTGATCGGCGCTTCCGGAACACCCGGCAAACTTGGATTCGACATCCTTTACAATCTTATCCATGCCGGATTCAGGGGGCCTATCTACCCGATCAATCCCAAGGCAGACGAACTCCTCGGATTGAAGGCTTACCCGGACATTACGGCAACACCGTCCCCCGCCGAACTTGCCGTCATTGTCATCCCTTCCAAAGCGGTATGTGGCGCCATTGAGAAATGCGGAGAGAAAGGCGTCAAGGCGGCCGTCGTTGTTACGGGAGGTTTTGCCGAGGCTGGTGAGGCAGGAGAAAAGCTTCAGCTGGAGTTGGCCGAAGTTGCTCGTCGCTATGGCATCCGTGTCGTCGGACCCAATTGCCAGGGGATCAATTATCCCCACCATCACCTCTGCGCCTCCTGGCCACTCCTGACAAACAAGGGAGGAATGGCCTTTATTTCCCAGAGCGGCACGGTAGGAGCCGCTCTTATGGATTGGGCAAGCGAGGAGCATTTAGGGGTCAGCGTCTTCGTCAGCCTGGGTAACCGCGCTGATGTAGATGAATCGGACTGCATCCGTTATTTCGATAATGATCCCCACACCAAGGTTATTGCCATATACATGGAGGGCGTCAAGAGGCCGCAGCATTTTCTCCAATCCCTGTCCATAGCGAGAAAGCCGGTGGTCATTCTCAAGGCCGGAAGAACGGCCCGGGGTCGCATCGCCGCCGAGAGCCATACAAAATCCCTCGCCGGAACCGATGAGATATATAATGCCATTTTTAACAAATACCATGTCCATCGGGCCGACAATCTGGAGGAACTTTATGATTTCGCCAAGGCCCTGGCTTACATGAAGAAACCGAAAGGAAGGAGGCTCCTGAATATTTCCAGTTCCGGAGGAGCAGCAATTCTCGGCATTGATGAGGCCGAAAAACTTGGCTTTGAAAATCCCGCCCCAAGTCAAGCTTTAAAGGATAAACTGAGATCTTTTCTTCCCGCCCATTGCGGCGTCACGAACCCCATTGATCTCACCGGCGACGCCATCACCGATCCCAGCCTTTACTCGCAGGCTATCGCCGCGGCAAAAAGCGATTTTGATACGAGCGTGGTTATCTTTGGCGACCCGATTCATGGCGCCGCTGATATCGTTACCGGCGACGGCGAACTGATCGTTTTTTGCGGGGGGGCCGACGTGGAGCGTGAGGAGGCCAGGAAAATGCACGAAAAGGGGATTCCCGTCTACCCGACGCCGGAGCGGGCAATCAGAGCCCTGTATCAGCTTGTACGATTTGATCCTCCCAACGCCGTTAAAAAGAAACCTCACAAAGAAATAGTGCGACCTGGCCTAAGCCTTCTTTCCGTCAACGAGTCGTTATCATTGATGAAGAAGTACGGTGTAACGGCCGTCGATACGTTTTTAGCGGCAACGACGAAAGAAGCGGTATCCCTGGCAAAGAAAATAGGCTTGCCAGTAGTCTTAAAGATAGCTTCCCCCGATGTTGCACACAAAACAGATGTTGGCGGGGTACACCTCAATCTCTCCACGCCGGCGGAAATCCGTCAGGCATATGAAGGAATAATGACCGACGTCAAGGCAGCCCTCCCCAAGGCACGAATTGACGGCGTTACCGTGTCTCCCATGGCGGAGGCGGGAGGGTTGGAAATAATCATCGGCATTATTCGAGATCCCCAATACGGTCATGCCCTCATGTTTGGACTGGGTGGCATTTTTACGGAGATATATCGTGATGTCCAATTTTGTCTGCTCCCGGCAACAGATAAGGAATTCCGTCAAGTCATTAGGGGAATTCAGGGATATCCCCTGCTAGCCGGGGTGCGGGGTCAAAAACCGAAGGATGAGAAGGCGCTGATTGCTATGATGAAAGCCATGGCGGCCCTGATCAAAGATCGTCCAGACATCGATCAGATTGATCTTAATCCGGTGCTTGTCTATGAGAAAGGGGCCGTGGCGGTGGATTTTCGGATCTACAGCCGCCAGGTGTAATGTTACCCCGTCCCGCCCTTGAAGGGGAGGGAACATGGTTTCGTCCATCACGGGGAGAAGCAGGATATCACTTGTTTCCATCACAATCATGTATTCTGACTCCTGAATTCTCGTAGAAATTATGATGGGGATCGGAAGGGGAGAACCCGATCCCCATTTCCTTGTTTGTGTTTTTTCTGAATTTAGGGTAACTGAATGCCCGTTATCAAAAAGGGAGGCCCCATGCAGATTACAGACGATCTCTATGCCTATGAATGGAAGGATTATTTCGAAAACAATTGCAACAGCTTTTATATCGGCGGCAATATCGGGGCGCTTATCGATCCGGGTCTCACAAAACATGTTCCCGATCTCCTGGATAAAATGGCCCAGGATGGCATTGATACAAATAAGATCCGTTACATCTTCAATACTCACTCCCATCCCGACCATTTTGAAGGATCGGAATATTTTTACAACCAGGACATTCAAATAGCATTGAACAAAGAGGAACTGGAATTTCTCCAGGGACCAGGCGGGGAACTCTATGAACTATTCGGCCTCGCAACGCCCCAAGCCATAATCGATTTATTTCTATCGGAGGGTGTCCTGGCCCTGGGTGATGACGAATTTCAAGTCATCCATGTCCCCGGTCATTCGCCGGGCTCCGTCGCCCTGTATTGGCCTCGGCAAAAGGCCCTGTTCCCGGGGGATGTCATTTTTAGTCAAAATGTGGGAAGAACGGATTTCCCGGGTGGTAGCGGGTCACTGCTTAAGAAGAGCATTTCCAAACTGAGCGTCCTGGATGTGGAATGGCTCCTGCCGGGACACATGGAAATCATCGAAGGGACTAATAATGTCAAAAACAATTTTAAAACAGTTGTGGATCACATCTTTCCCTACATCTAAGAAAATCACAGTTTATGATTACAGCCAGAAGGACAGTTTTTTTTATATCTGACGGCACTGCCATCACGGCAGAAACTTTGGGTCAGAGTCTCCTGACCCAGTTCAACCATGTCCTCTTTGAACAGGTCACCCTCCCCTTCATCGATACTGTCGCCAAGGCAGAGCGGGCGGTAAACCAGATCAATGTGGAAGCAAGCCAGACGGGACTCCCCCCCCTCATCTTCAGCACCCTCATCAATTCCGATATTCGCGATATAATTATGAATAGTCAGAGTAAATTCTTTGACCTCTTTGAAGTCTTCATCGGTCGTCTGGAAAAGGAACTCAACGTAGTATCATCCCATACAATTGGGCGCTACCACAGCTTTGTCAGCAACGGAAGCTATGATGTCCGCATTGACGCCGTTAATTATGCCCTTGGAAATGACGACGGGATCTCCACGAAGAATTACGACAAGGCCGATATCATCGTCGTGGGCGTTTCACGAACCGGTAAGACGCCGACATGTCTTTATCTTGGTATGCAGTTCGGTATCTATGCGGCCAATTATCCCCTGACCGAGGAAGATCTTTTTGGACGCTATGATGAACTTCCCAACGTCCTGCTCCCCTTCCGGAAGAAATTGTATGGTCTCACCATCAAGCCCGAACGCTTGCACAGAATCCGGTCGGAAAGACGACCCCAGAGCCGTTATGCCTCTCTTCATCAATGCCAGGTGGAAATCGCCGCCGCTGAATCGCTTTTTCTTTCTGAACACATACCATATATAAACATTACCACCGTATCCGTGGAAGAAATCGCCGCAACTGTACTCCATGTATGCGGCCTGCAAAGGCGAGTTCTTTGATTTTCTCCTTGATTTTCCTTGACATTTAAAATATCAGCAGATGACGTAAATTAAATACTTTTTTATGAGTTTAGAAAATATGACCCTGCGGAAAAAGATGCTTCTCATCGTAGCCTTGACTTTCTTAGGTTTAACGACTGTTATGCTCATTATCTCTTACCATATATTCCTGGGGGGAATCCAGGAAATCGAAATACGAGAAAGCCGACAGGACCTGGATCGCGCCGTCAACATGCTTAATAATGAAATCAAATCTCTTGGCATTATAGCCAGTGAGTACGGGACATGGGACGAGATGAGCAAATTCATGTCGTCCCGAAAACCGGATTTCATTAACTCCAATTTTACCGATTCAACCTTTATCAACCTGAAGATCAATTTTATCATTATTACCGATCGCTCCGGTCATATTGTCCATGCGTCAGGTTTTGATCTAGAAAAACAAAAGAAAGTTCCGATATTCAAAGGTATCAACGAACGTCAAAAAATCATTCATGACTACATCTTTTCCTCGCCAACGTCCAGATTATCATCAGGCATTGAACTATTTCCGGAAGGTCTGACCATGCTTGCTATGCGGCCCATCATAGCCAGTAATGGCAAGGGAGAGCCACGCGGGTTTTTTATTGTCGGATGCTTTCTTAACACAGGGACAATTGATCATCTTGGCGAGATGTTGAAGCTTAAATTGTCAATTTTCCACAAAGACGAAAAAAATCTCCCCCCGGATATCAGCGCCGCTTGGACCGCTCTGTCTCCCGATGAACCCATTCTCATTAAAACTCTAAAGGACAATATAATTGCCGGATATTCCTTGGTGAAAGATCCCCTTGGAAAACCCTCCCTAGTGCTCCGGACGATGGACGATAGATCCATTTTTAAGCATGGCAAGATCATCGCCGTCTATGGGTTTATCTTTGTCTTATTTGTGGCCCTTGTCTTCATGGCGGTCTCGGTCGTGCTACTGGAAAAGTTGGTTCTCCGGAGGCTTTTGAAGATCAGCCATGACGTCAGATCCATTGAATCCGACGGAAATACAAAAAAAAGGATTCAAGTGGATGGTCGAGACGAGCTGGCAAACCTTACCCATGACATCAATAAGATGCTTGAAAAACTAGAGCAGTCGGAAATGAAAATTCGCGATGAAGCGGAAAAATATCGAGCTGTCATTGAAGATCAAACGGAGTTCATCTGTCGCTTTGACCAGGACGGCACTCTGACATTTATCAACGATTCTTATTATCGTTTTTTCCGTTATAAACGCAGGGAGTTGATTGGCAGACATTTTCTTTCTTTCGTCCCTGACAATGAACGCGGCCATATCGAAGAACTTCTCAGTGGCATAAAGCCGGACAGCCCCGTGGTATCTTATGAAAACCGCGTGATATTGCCCGAAGGCGAGGAATTATGGCAGCATTGGACCTGCCGGGCGATCTATGATGAGCAGGGTGAATTCATGGAATATCAGGCTGTCGGCCGGGATATTTCTGATCGCAAACAAGCGGAAAACAACCTTCTGAACCTCAACAGCAAGCTCGAAGAGGCAAATATTCAATTAGGCGCTGCCTATACGAACATGAAAAACAACCTTGATAAGTTGAGAAAACATCTTTTCAAGGAAGAATTTGCTTTTCTCGTGGACCGGAAAGGACAGATTTGCGGTATCACCGAGCGGGTTCTTGAATATATGAAACTCTCCCGCATCGAGATTATTGGCGCCAACATGAGCGATTATCTGCCGGACAAGGAACGGGAGACATTCATCGGGGAGCTTCACGAGGCATGGATTGGCATTACCAAGCAATCCTATGTTCAGCTCCTGCGGCCACAAGAAAAATCGGAGTCACAATTCTTCGAGATGAAACTGGCCAGGCTGACTCTGGAAGGAAAACGGATGCTTCTGGTTACCCTCAGATAATTGGTCATGATAGAGTAATGATTTTTTACCTCGATAATATCTTGTATATTTAGCCTGTATTTTGTAGGAGCGTAATTGTGTCGGGATTTTTGACTTTTTGCGAATGCACCAATTGTAGATGACTATCTTATTTATCTGCACCGCCAATATCGTCAGGAGCTTCATGGCAGAGAGGATATTGAAGGGAAGATTGGCTAAGCTCAAGAGAAATGACATCATCGCTTGTTCCGCCGGAATGATCGACATGCATGGCGCTGCCGGCGATCCCGCAGCGATAAAAATGCTGGAAGAGCATGGCTATGACGGTTATCTCCATTTTTCCAGGCCGATTTCAGATGTTATGATAGGGGAAGCAGACTGGATTGTAGTGATGGAAAACGCTCATCGGCAGCAGCTTATCGGCGACTATCCACAATATGAGGAAAAGATTCGACTCCTGAAAACATTTGCCAGAGATTACGATGGCGTCAACCAGGATATACGTGACCCGTACAGACAGTCGGTTTATAATTATCGCCTCTGTTTTTCAGAAATTTATATGGCCATTGATGGAATGATAAAATGTATTTAGATTACTGGAAAATCAATAAGTATCCCTTTGAGAACGTCCCCGATCCGGACTTCATGTACTATTCTCCGGAACACGAAGAAGCCCTCGTCCGCCTACTGTATGCCGTTAAAAGGATGAAGGGCGCCGCACTCCTCACTGGTGATATCGGCAGTGGGAAAACGACCTTGAGCAGGGTCTTTATACAACAACTACCTGAAAAGGAATTTGACATCGGTCTCATCACTAATCCCTCCTTGAACGCCCTGGATTTCATAAAAGAGGTTCATTACCAATTGGGACTGGATTCCAATTCCAATTCCAAAACCGATCTGCTTGTTATCCTCAATAACCACCTGCTGGACAACCTGAACAAGGGAAAGAGCACCTTGTTGATTATTGACGAAGCCCAGCTCATTTTCGGTGAGACGTTCGAAGAGATCCGTCTCTTGTTAAACTTCCAGATGAACGATCGTTTTCTGATGACTTTCCTCCTCATTGGCCAGCCGGAACTGCGAGATATGATCCGTGAATATAAACAGCTTGATCAACGCATCGCCATAAGGTATCACCTCAATCCTCTGCCGCGGTCAGAAACGTCCAGTTACATCCGTTTCCGCCTCAGCAAGGCAGGTTGTGATCGTGAGCTATTCACGGAAAAGGCGTATGATGCCATTTATCAATACTCCGGGGGCATTCCACGGAAGATCAACAATGTTTGTGACTTGGCGCTGCTGATCGGCTTCAGCCTGAAAGTCCAGGAAATTGACGAACCGCTGATTTTAAAGGTTGTCAGAGATTCCCTTTAGTCTTTTCAGATTGACACTTTCACATCCACGGGCTATAATCCACCGTATGAATGAGCATGATATAAAAAATGTTATTGCTAATCCTCTGGTAATACTCCGGGAGGAGTTCGACGACTGGGCCATCCTGTTCGATCCGGAAACGGGTAATGCCTTCGGCCTCAACCCAATTGGCGTCCTCATCTGGAAACACCTCGACGGTCGGCATAGCATTGATGATATTGCAGATATTGTCCACAAACGGGCAGAAGCGATTCCCAGCGACATGAAAGCCCAGCTCGAAGATTTTGTTCAGGCCACGATCGATATCGGTCTGGCTGTTTATGAAGCTGAATGAGGATCATATGGCTGCGCAGGTGATGAAGACCCCCCGCAATGTCGATATTGAGATCACGAGTTTCTGTAATCTCCGCTGTGCATATTGCAGTCATTTTTCAGCTCCTGGAGATGTTAAAGAAGACCTCCCTCTTGAATCATGGTGCCAGTTTTTTGCCGAATTGGGCAGTGGCGGGATTATGACCGTCACTCTTTCAGGTGGTGAACCTTTTTACCGCAAAGACCTTCGGGACATCATCCAATCCATTGTGGCCAATCGGATGCGTTTTTCCATTCTCAGCAACGGTACCCTCATTGATAATGACACGGCTGCATTCCTGGCCTCGACCGGCCGCTGCGATCTCATTCAGATCTCTATCGACGGGGCAATCGATACCACCCATGACGCCTTCCGGGGAGAAGGCAACTTTTTGAAGGCTGTTCGTGGCATACGTGCCTTACAGGCAAATAATTTGCCCGTAACTGTCCGCGTAACCATTCACCGGAAAAATGTCCATGAACTCGAGGATATTACCCGATTTCTGCTTGAGGAACTCGAAATTCCTTCTTTTTCCACCAATTCTGCCTCCCACATGGGGTTGTGCCGGAGAAACGCCGCCCAGACCCAACTTACGACAGAAGAGCAAACACTAGCCATGGAAACCCTACTCACACTTGCCGCCAAGTATGAAGGTCGGATCAATGCCACTGCCGGTCCCTTGGCGGATGCACAGTTCTGGCTGGAAATGGAACGGGCCCGGCGTGAAAGCCGTGAACGGCCGGAAGGTCGGGGATTTCTCACCGGGTGCAATGGCGCCATGAAGACCATGGCTGTCCGCGCGGACGGGGTCATCGTCCCCTGCCTGCAATTGGGTCATGTGAACCTGGGCCACATCAACCGTGATGACCTTTGGGATGTCTGGCAACGCCATCCAAAACTACAGGGACTAAGACAACGCTCCCGGATATCGCTTGACCATTTCCCCTTTTGCCGGGACTGCCCCTATACCCCTTATTGCACGGGTAACTGTCCGGCAACGGCCTATACCCTCATCGGCGAAATTGATCATCCCAGCCCCGATTCCTGTCTATGGCGATTCTTGAACCAGGGAGGCCGCCTCCCGGAGGTAACTGCCAGTCATGAATAGTGAATTAGAAGACAAATCGGGCTCTCATCCCTTGAGCCAGCTCTACTTCTATCTTACCGACAGCTGCAATCTGCGTTGCCGCCACTGCTGGATGGAACCTGCTTATGTTGCCGCCAAAAAGGCATTGACCGCCCTTGCTCCGAAACTGTTTGCCACGATCATCGACCAGGCGCTGCCGATGGGTCTTAACCACATCAAACTGACAGGAGGAGAACCCCTTCTCCATCCCCGGATCGGTGAATTGCTGACAATTACCCGGGACAAGCAGATAGGCGTTTCCGTGGAAACAAATGCCACATTATGCACACCAGAACTGTCACGAATGATCGCCGCCTGTAAAGAGGTTTCCGTGGCCGTCAGTCTGGACGGCATGGACGAGGTGACCCATGACTGGATTCGTGGTAAAGAGGGATGTTTTCATGAAACTCTGCGCGGAATTGAAAACCTGGTAAACGCGGGACTAAGACCCCAAGTCATCATGACGGTCATGCGCCGTAACAGGGATCAGATACCTGCCGTCATTAAACTCGCAGAGACCATTGGCGCCGGTTCGGTGAAATTCAATATTGTTCAGCCTACAGCAAGGGGAGTTCAGATGCATGCTCGGGGGGAAACCCTGACCATTGAAGAACTCATCGCGATCGGAACGTACGTGGACAATGAACTCTCGGCATCCACGGACCTGCCCTTGTGCTTTCACCACCCCGCGGCCTTTCGCGGGCTCGGAAAAATGTTCGGTACCAATGGGGATGGATGTTACTGCTGTGGTATTTTGAGGATTCTTGGCGTCCTTGCCGACGGCGCCTATGCCCTGTGCGGGATCGGTGCCACGGTGCCGGAGCTCGTTTTCGGAAATGCGTCCCGGGATTCCCTGTCGGATGTCTGGCTCCATAACCCCGTCCTTGAGGAGCTTCGCGCCGGGATGCCCCGGCAACTCAAAGGGACTTGCTCAATCTGTGTCATGCAGCAGGTATGCCTGGGCAGTTGTATTGCCCAGAATTATTACAGCTCCCATGATCTCTGGGCGCCGTTCTGGTATTGTGAAGAGGCTAGCCGGCAGGGGTTGTTTCCGGAAACACGCCTTCGTCCCGGCGGCCTTTCCTTACCTTCAAAAGGAGGCGTTGTATGAAAGAGAAAAAGTTGATCTACGAAAAACCGGTTCTTGTTAATCTGATGGGCAAGGAGGTCTGGGAGGTGCAAGGGGCAAGCGTCAATTGCGGGCGCGGTAATAGCGCCACAAGTCAGTGCGGAAGGGGTGATTCTGCTCTACAAGCTTGTATACTCGGTCCTTCAGCCTCAAATAATTGCTCCGTGGGCAAGGGAGCTACGGGAGCTTTAGTTTGCCAGGTAGGACAGAGTGCCACAAATATGTGCAATACCGGTCAAGGTGTACACCCCAGTGGCGGCGGCTAAGGTTGCCATGAGCGATTTTAGTTTTGCCCTGAATGATTTTACATGGTGAACTGCCCTTGGCGTCTTGAACTCGCCGACGGTCAGCGCTGGACTTTTGCAGCCGGAATGCCCCTCCAGACCTGGCTGGATAAATTCGCCGCTGTCCTGAAGCTAAAGCGCCACGAGCATCCCCACCCTACTGCCAGTTTAACCTTTCATGTGAACAGAGGAGCGGAGCATCCTCCCGGGATCGTTCATGATTCAGGGTTCGTAACCATCTGGGCGGAAAGCGGCTCTCATGATTGGCACTGCCGATTCAACCAACGCCGGGGAAGACGGCGTGATATCTACTATATTCAACACGCCCTGACGCCGGTTTTTCAGGAAGCCATCCGCCGGTGGGGTTTCCTCGTTCACGCCGGGTTGATTGAAAGGAACGGCCAAGGCATTTTAATTACCGGACCATCCGGAACAGGCAAATCAACTTTATGCCGACGACTGGCAAATGCCTATCAAATCCGTTGCGATGAAGAAACGTTGATTGTCCGCAACCAGCAGGGCTGTTACCGGGGGCACCCTTTTCCGACCTGGAGCCACTTACTGAAATGTGATGATCTGGAAAGCTGGCCTGTTCAGCAAGCGCTCCCCATCTCCCACATATTCTTTATTTTTCCGGACCGCAAATACCTGGTAACTCCCATCGGCCCGGGTGAGACGTCCATCCTGATGACCCGCGCCGCTTTTGGTAAATCGCTACGGGGATTTCTGGACACCAATAACGATGCTGCTCTTGCCTTGAAAGAGAGGGTCTTTCAGAATGTCTGCAACGCAGCCGCTGCCATTCCCGCTTGCCGATTCCATGTCAGTTTGGCCGGCGATATTGAAGAGGAATTCGAAAAGGCCTGCCTTTTGCTCGACAAAAAACTTTTATAAACTCTGCCATAATATGACATTTCCGGCTCCTTAAATATATGAAAAGCTGGCGCCAATATCTAAAAGCCGGGCTCTCCCGCAAACGTACTCCGGACCGTATTCATTCTACTCCGTCTTCCGACCGGGCACTCAGTGAACTCTATCGACAATTCTCCACCTATGCAGGAAAACACAAAACCCGATTTATCGTTGGCATCGGGCTGGTCTTTCTTACGGCAGGGCTTAGCTTCCCACTACCTATGATTACCCGCTATCTCATCGATGACGTCATTATGAACCGGCAACTGTGCTTGCTGGCGCCAACGATCCTGATCATAATCGCCATCACCGCTGCTGACAGGCTGTTAAGCCTTTATCAGCAGCACTATTTTGATCGTTTCGACCAGGAGGTCATCCTCGATATTCAATCCTCACTCCTGGAGCGGGTATTTCATTATCCCAAAAAGTTCTTTGACAGAATTCAGACCGGCTATCTTATGAACCGTCTGGAATCGGATGTGCAGGGGATGGGCTGGTTCTTTTCTAGTACCATGGTCGGGATAATGGAAAATACTGTTCGCTTCGTCGGCGGTTTCTGCTTTCTCCTCTACCTTGACTGGCGATTGACCATGGTCATGATCGCCGTCTTACCAGCGCTGATCTTTGTGGCCCGATATTTTTCAGACCGGCTCCTGATCCTCAGTAATGAAAATATGGAAACACAGGCGATGATTTCCGGTCAGTTCCAGGAATCCCTTATTTCCCTCCCCTTGATCAAGGCCTTTGCTAAAGAAGTGAAAACCATGGATCAGCTCGTGACGGCCCTGAAAAAGGGTGTAAATATCTCTATCGAGCAGGGAACGGTAAATGCCCTGGCTAACGCTGCCATCAATTCCCTGCCCGGCATTGCCCGGGCGCTGGTACTTTTCATCGGCGCCTACTGGGTAATTACCGGTCACTGGAGCCTCGGTTCGCTTTTCGCGTATCAGGCCTATCTTGGTTATGTCTTCGGTCCGGCGCAATTTCTGGCAACCGCCAATCTGCAGATGCAAAGCGCGCTTGCCTCCGCCAATAGGGTCTCCCACCTCTTTGATCTTGTCCTGGAAGAAAATTACGGCCATGGAAATTCCGTAAAAAATCTGCATGGGGACGTCGAATTTCGGGGAGTATGTTTTGCCTACGATGAACGTAAGCCGGTCCTTGAAGATATCAACTTTTCGATCAAGGCCGGAGAGCGGATTGCCATCGCCGGCCCCAGCGGGGTGGGGAAAACCACCTTGGTAAGCCTGCTGCTTCTTTTTTATAAACCGACTTCCGGAGAAATATATTTCGACTCCCGGCCAGCCGCCGAATATGACGTCCAGTCTCTACGGGAAGCCTTGGGTTACGTTCCCCAGCAGCACTGGTTTCTTTCCGGAACGATCATGGAAAATATCACTTACGGTCACCCCGGCGCCGCTATGAGTGAGATTGCGGCCGCGGCAAGGATAGCCGGGATTCACGATTTCATAGAAACTCTTCCCCAGGGATATCTGACCGTCGCGGGAGAAAGAGGGGTCACTTTGTCCGAAGGTCAGAAGCAGCGAATCTCCATTGCCAGGGCACTGTTGAAGAATCCGGATATCCTGCTTCTCGATGAACCGATCGCCGCTCTGGATGGGAGGACCGGGAAGTCAATCCTTTCTGCCCTTTGGCCGGCAATTAAGGGAAAAACCGTGATCATCGTTTCCAACCAGACAGAATTTCTAAAGAATGCCGATCGCATCCTCCTCATTCAGGATAGCCGCCTGACAGCAGTCGGTGTTCATGAAGAGCTGATGTCCGCGAACCCTTATTACGCTTCCCTGATCGTTGGCGCCGACAAATGAAATACACACCGTCGTCTCCGGAAACCAAACTTATCCGCAATCTCCTTTTTGCCGGTCAGAACTACATTCCAGATTCTCCTTACAACTGGCACAAGTTTGTCCATTGCGGATATGAGGAAGATGTGGCCGCGGTTCTGTTTTATCTTCTGAAGAAAAGGGTGCTGACTGGTCGCGTCCCTCTGGTCTATAGTCAGGCGCTGGCGCGAAGATTCCATCAAAATCTCATATCAAATTTGTCCCTCCGCGGGCATCTAAAATTAGTTTTGGCCATGTTAAACGAGTGCGGCGCCCCCCACTTGCTCCTGAAAGGTTTTGCCCTCGCCGAATATATCTATCCCAGTATTGCCATGCGCGGCATGTCGGACGTCGATCTCCTGATCCGGAAGTCGGATCTCACCATAATCGACTCATGTCTCAGAGGTTTCGGGTATGGGGCTGTCGATGTTGATAGCCATCCAGACCTCATAACTCCCGAGGGTTACCTATCAAGCCTGGAATACCGGCAGCCCAATGTCGGCTCTCCGATCCTCCATATCCACTGGCACCCGGTAAATACCTCCGTACCGGCATTTGTTTTTTCAAAATTCATGAATGTGGACCGTTTATGGCAGTTCGCCCGGATGGTTCAACTGGATAATGTGGAGAGCAGGATACTGGCGCCGGAACATTTGCTCATCTGCCTTTGTGAGCACGCCCTGAGGATAAATCACTCCTTTAACCGCCTGATTTTAGTCTATGATCTCCAACAGGTCCTGACCACCTGCAAGGATCAACTGGATTGGGAATTTGTCGTTCAGGAAAGCGAGGACTTTCATCTTACGGATCTTGTTTATTTTGGATTGGCGGCAATGGAACACTTAAGCCCGGGATCGGTTCCCAGCCGGATTATGGACCGCCTCCGTCCCGATCGACTAACCTGGGAACAGCGTTTCTTTCAGTATCTTCAGTCCCATGGTTTCCGAATCCGCGGGAGCAGTTATCTACTCTACCTGGCCATGAATACCGGCGTGAAAGGAAAGGGGCATTTCATGTACCGCACTTTATTCCCACCGGCGGCCATTCAGGGACAGCGAAAACGGGCAAGAATATCAGATACATCCTTTCCCGTTCATTATTCAAGATTCGGGGAGATTTTCCGCCAGCTAATCTACACTGTCACCCAAGGAATCAGACGGCGCTACTAATTTCGGTGTTCAGAATTTCAGTTTCCCGGCAAATCATCGGCAGAGATGCTCGCCTCAATGTTTAAAACCGGGTAATTCTTCAGATCCATAATCCGGGGCGGTTCTATTTTTTTCCCCTTTTCGTCGAAGATCAGATTGACCACCGGTTTCATCGGGTTACCCTTGCTTGTTGCGACTACCCTGCCAATATTGCGGTTATTAAGCCGGATATAACTGCCGATGGGATAAATGGAGATCTCATCTAAAAACATCTTGATAATCCTGGGTTCAAATAGCTTTGTCTTTGAACCAATCAATTCCTTGATCGAGTCGGACTGCAACAGTATCTTCTTATGGGGGCGGTGATGGGTCATGGCTTCATAAGAATCACAAATACCGATAATCTGGGCATAGTCGCATATTTCGTCACCTTTGAGCCCCCGGGGGTAGCCCTGTCCATTTGCCCGCTCCTGGTGTTCGTATATTGCCTTGATCATCTTCGGATATGTCGCCGTAAAAGGCGCCAATATCTCAACCGCTAAATCGGGATGTTTCTTGATAAGATCCATCTCGTCATCTGACAGTCTTCCTTGCTTGTTCAAGATCTGCTCCGGGATAATGAACATCCCGATATCATGAAGTAATGCCGCCAGACCGAATTCGATGAGTTTCGATTTTTCGTATCCCATCCGCTGTGCAATCTTCACTCCACAAACCATGGTATTGATCGGAGAAGAAAGATAATAGTCGTCTTCCTGCTCGTAATCCACTGTTAACTGGTAAATTTGCGAAACCATATCTTCAGAGGAATTGAGGATATTATTAATATAGATCAGCGCCGGTTCAAGCTGGATGGAGTCCCCATTCTTCACCTGCTCCCGGATATGGGCCATATACTGTTTCGTCGCAACATAAACCCTTCTGAGTCCAGCTTCTTCACTGAGTCCTTCCGAAGTTTCCGCAACCTGTATTTCATCCTGCCGAACTGAACGTATATTTATCGCCATCGCCGGAGGCGATGAAGGAGGGGCTATTTGTTCCTCTTCCGGCTCCGGTGTCAGCCTGATTTCGTCAACAATCGTTTCCCCAATTTTGGTGGGTATGTTAATTTCCTGCTGATTTCCCTTTTTTAGCTTAAGAACATCAATTTCACTTAGCCGGAAAGATATGCGCGCCTCTTCCAGCAACGCATCTTTCGGCGCCATAGCTTTTGGCGATGAATCCTTTGTGTCATGATCGTGCAAACTCATCGTTTTGCCCTTTACAAGATCGGAAGCACGTACCATGTTTTGTTATTCTCCAAATAATGATCGACGCAAGAAGCGGGAAAGGAACCTTTTCATCAATCCCCAGCTTGCATATCTATAATCTTATATTCTCTATTACTTCTTTTTTTATCAGGAATCAATAATTTGTTCCTTTTTTTCAGCTCCCCTGCTATCATTATTCATCACGAATAAAAATGTACAAACACTCATAACAAAGCAAGAAATGATCTATCATGTCCATTGTCTATAACACTGTCGGCACGCCGGAATCTTCATGTCACACGGAAAGAAATAACAGCCTGATGGAATGCACTGTTTCCTCCTGCCCTTTCCGGATGCGGCACAGTGGTAGACGACATGCCAACAGCCTCATAACAATGCCCCTGGAATTCTGTCGCGCCCTAGTGGACCATGGCGGGGCGATATTTCATGCCCGCGGGTCATGCATGTATCCTTGCATTCAGCCAGGCGATACACTGCATATCGAATCGCGTCCCATAGAAGAGATCAAAATCGGCGATATTGCTGTAGTCCGCCTTAACGGCTTTCTCTTTGGACATAGGACAATTGCCAAAGGGATGGATAAGGATGGACACTATATAGTCACCCGACCGGATCAGAGCAGTCAGGGCGCCGATGATCCAATTCATGAAGAAGATGTCCTCGGAGTTGTCAAAAAGATTGAACGTAAAGGCAAGGAATTTCCAATCACACCAAAACCACTCAATAGTCTCGCAAAAGTCCGGCTATCGCTTTGGGAATGCTGGAACTGGGATGCCCGACGGCAATTGATCAAGGGGATAGAACGGATTCAACGTCTGCAAATATATCAAATAATTGCCTCCCTCTTCCTGAAAACCATATACGATCAACTCCGCTATGAGATTCATTTACCGCTTAAGCCAGGGCAGTCTCATGATCTTTATCGAGCCATCCCTCTTGACCGGTTCGAGTTAAGCAAATCCTTTCAACAGGGGAAACCGATAATTGAGTGGATGTTGACAGTCTATCTTGACGGGACTAACATCCCTGCGGCATGGGTCACTCTGATTCTCAGCCCAGACGGTTGCCCCCGGGGAAAAGGCTGGCATATTGATTGTTTACATGAGCGAATCCGTTATCGTGGCGCTGGATTGGCTAAAGCTGCTACCATCATGGCAGTCAATTTATTAATGCGTATTGGCATGAGAATAGAACCGGATTTATAGATGCAGACTGTCTAAGCGATGGCGATGTAATTTGCATACATAGCTATATACCTTCTATTTTCTGTTATTTACGTCAATCATGATACCGTTTTAACAAATATGTAAGGCTTTCCCATCAGAATATATCTTGACTTGAACTCGTTTTTATTGAAGAATTCCCTGACTCTGGCAATAATTAATCGGGGGGATTATGACGGGTAAGATGAAGCGTATTCTGGAATGTGTTTTCGTCGTCCTGATGACATGTTCCATGACGGCCTGCTTTCCTTTTATGGAAGACAAGGGCATTCCGATTAAGGAATACGAAGCGTCAAAGGATATGAAACAGGAACATGCCCGCATTCAAAAAGAACAGCAGGAAATGGACGTGGCCGTTGCGAAGCTGGCTACATCCAGTGGCAATAGCGTTTTCAAGGATGAAAAGGGGGTCTCGGATTATATCGTCGGCCCCGGAGACGTCCTGACCATCAACTTCTGGACGATTGCCGTCGCCGGCTCCCAGACCTTTGAAGGATTCAGACAGATCACCTACAATGTCGAAGTCCGTCCCGACGGCAAGATCTCTTATATGTACGGGGATGATATTCCGGTCAGCGGCAAGACGGTGTATGAAGTCCAGGAAATCCTCAGGAAAGATTTGAAAAACTATTTCCGCAATCCCCGCCTCGAAGTCCTTGTCAAGGAATACAAAAGCAAGAGCGCCACCCTTTTCGGGCAGATCAACGTCCTCCCGACCGGGACTTCCGGTCCGGGACGATATGCCCTCACCGGCAAGATGACCATGCTCGATCTCATCTCCAAGGCCGGCGGCGCCATTACCGGCCGGGGCGATTATTCCTCCCTCTCCGGGAGCGTAGCCGCTGGCCAGCAGAACGTCGCCAACGCCGATCTGAAAAACGTGGAGCTTATCCGGAAGGGGAAAAAATATACAATCAATGTATATAAAGCTATGTTCTATGGTGACGAGTCCCAGAATCCCGTCATCGATAACAGTGACATCATCACCGTCCCGGCCCTGCCCTACTTCGCCGACCGTGTCTACGTAATGGGGCAGGTCACCACCATCGGCATCTATCGCCTCCAGGACGCCCCGGATCTTTTGGCCGCCCTGGCCCTGGCCGGCAGTATTACCCCTTTGGCGGTAAAATCGGACATCAAGGTGATTCGTGAATTCCGGGAACGGGGAGGCAAACCCCTCATCCTCTCCGCCAACTACAACGATATGCTCAAGCGGGGCGATCTCTCCCAGAACATCAAGCTCCAGAGTGGCGACGTCGTTTACGTCCCCCGCATGCTGATCGGAGATATCAACGAATTCATCGCCAATACGACGCCGCTGCTTAACTATCTCCTTATCCCCGGAACCTATCGCACCACCTATACCAGGGATCAGAACAACTTGAAATGGTAAAATCTGGAGAAGCCCGTGCATGCTGAAATATGACCTGAATCTCCGTGAATACTGGCGCATCATCAAGCGGCGCAAGTTCATCATCATCTTCACAGTCATAATTATGGGTGTTTTCAGTCTTGTTTCTGCCATCCTGGGAAAACCTGTCCCTATTTACAAAACATCCGCCACCGTAAAAGTCGAAAAAAGCCAGTCCATGATGGGAGTCAACCCGCAGTTCGTGGCCGGGACCAATATGGAAACACAGATTTTCATGATCCGCAGCTACTATGTCCTTGAATTGGCAGCCAAAAAGATGGGGTTGATCCCGGAAGACATGTCATCGGAGGATGTGCGGAACAACCCCAAATATATCGGTATCATCCTGGATCTTAAAGGTAAAGTAACGGCAGAGCAGGAAGGGGGCAGCGATTTGCTCAACATCGATGTTACCGCGAGCGATCCTAAATTTGCCGCGAATTTCGCCAATACCTTGGCCGAGGTCTACAAAACCCAGCACACCTTCGAGCTGAACCGGCGCATAATTGAAGGGAAGAAATTCATCGAAAGCCAGTTTGTCATCGCCAAGGAAAAGATGTCGAAATCTGAAGAAGCGATCAAGAAATTCCGGGAGGACAACAAGTGGACCTCCGTGGATGCGGAATCGGGGGCCACGCTCGGTGAAATCAAACGTCTGCAGACGCAATACAAACAGGACCAGATAATCTATCAGAAACTCCTCATCGCCGAACGGTCACTAATCGACGCCGAATCCAAACCCCTCACCTCCCGAACCAGTTTCTATTTTGAGGAAGCATCCCCTCCCTATAAGGCACTGAACGACAAACTAGTCGGCTACATGGTTGATCGGGACACCCTCCTTCTGACCTATACGGACAATTTTCCCCAGATACGAGCTATCCGCAGCCAGGTCAACGACACCATAGCCGGCATGAGAACCCAGTTGCGGGCGCAAAAAAACAACCTGATTACCAATCAAAATTTAATTGGAAAACAGATCAGGGATCTTGAGGCACAATTAAAATTACTCCCCGAAAAGGGATTGGAGTTGGCCCAATTGGAGAGGGAAGTAGTCGTCAATCGCGAAGTTTACACACTTTTAGAAAAGCGATACCAGGAAGTACTGATCTCCGAGGCGGAAAAGGTCGAAGAGGTCAAGATCGTCAAGCCGGCCCTGGAGCCTTCATCTCCGACAAATCCACCCAAAGTGGGCAACAGCGCCGCTATCGGCACGATAATGGGGTTGATCCTTGGAGTCGTCTTCGCCTTTCTCATCGAGACCTTTGACACCTCCATCGGGGCCATTGAAGAGGTGGAGGATTTCCTCGGAGTGCATGTCCTGGGGGTTATCCCCTTCGTCACTCAGGATGAGATACGCATGCTCCTCAGCGACGACGAGGGGAACCTTACCGTGGAAGAACAGAAGCTGCCCCGCTGTATCCGGATGGCCTCTCATTTTGTCCCTTCCTCTACCCTTGCCGAGAGCTATAAGGCCTTCCGGACGAGTCTCAACTTCCTCTGCATGGAAAATAATTACAAATCCCTCGTCCTGACCAGTTCTTCCCCCAGCGAAGGCAAGACCTCGACGACGGTTAATCTCGCCCTCACGATGGCCCAGGCAGGCTACAAGGTTCTCCTCATCGACGGTGATTTAAGGCGACCCGTAGTTTCTAGCGTTTTCGGTATTGAACAGATACCAGGATTGACAGATGTCATCATGGGAAACTATGAATGGCGCAATGTCGTGAAATCCATTTCCGATTTCATGATGGGGAACATGACCGTGGAAGAGGTCATGATGACTCCGGGGATGGATAACCTTAATATCATAACCAGTGGCACTTATTCACCCAACCCCGCCGAAATCATCGGTTCCAGGGGTATGGGTGACTTCATGAAACAGGTGCGTGCCGAGTACGACATGGTCCTGGTAGACGCCCCGCCCGTTCTGGCCGCCACCGATGCGGCCTTGTGGAGTTCCCATGTCGATGCCACGGTCCTGGTCTATCAGGTCGGCAAGATTGCCCGGGGGGCGCTGAAACGGGCCAAAATGCAACTTGACGCCATCAAGACCAACATCATCGGGGTCGTCCTGAACGGTATCCGTGCCGAGGTCAGCACCGATTTTACCTATCATGATTACTACTATTACCATTACCGATATGGCGGCGATAAGGGCAAAGAGAAAGAGCCCTGGTACAAAACAATCCTTGACAATCTCAGCCCGTCCCGACTGTTGAATTACGTCCTCCTTTATAAACAGCGTTATCAGCAGTGGCGAAATAAAGGTTACCGCAGTAATCATGAAAAAGAGGTAACGTCAGAGTCGAAGATAAACCAGACCGCAACAACCACCACAAATGAAGTTTTGCCGACCAGAGCATCCAGGACTGTCTTGAAGATCATCATAGCAGTCTTGGCTGTTCTCTTTCTCGCTTTGGGGATTTTGTATCAGGGGGGCTATCTAAAAGCGTTACTACCAGGCACACCGGCCAGACCTGTTCAAATATTACCAAGGCCGACACTGCCGCAACAGGCGCCCCAATCGCCCCCGGCCACAAAACCATCAGCAAGCAGCATTAAAGGACCGACATAGTTTAAATATGAAGAGAAATGGTCGCGAGAAAAGCAGAGAGGCAGAACACAAGCGCCGGAGCGCCCAACGCCAGGTACGTCGCCGCTTGACGATCATCTGGATGCTGATCATAACGTTCTTTTGTATCCTCGTCATGGCGGTTGTTCATTTTTCACCCATAATCATCCAGAAATTCACCATTGTCGATGAATACCTTCCCCGGGATCTTGACCGGCATTACATGGAAATGCAGGATATCAAAAAAAAATTACAAGATATCAAAAAATAGTAGTCCGGCAAACCGGAGCCAACGATTCTGCGGAACTAAATGTCCTCTTTTCAAAATAAAAACATAGTTTTGTTGCTCTGGATAGGGTCCCTGACGCTCATCGCAGCTCTGATCATGACCAGTGCCTCGACAATGATGGGGGTGATGATCATCATCACCCTGATCATCGGCGCCCTGACCTTTCTGAATACGGAATTTGCCCTCTATGTGCTTATCGCCGCCATGCTCCTGGGACCCCAGTTCGGCATGGAGGGGGAAGCCATACGAGGACGCGGACGCGCCATGACACTGCGAGCAGATGACTTTCTTCTTGTCGTTATAGGCATAAGCTGGTTTTTGAAAACCGCAGTAAACAAAGAGCTCGGCCTTTTTTTAAAAACACCCCTGAACAAACCTATTGCTTATTATTTCCTGGCCTGTGTTTTCGCTACCTTGTTCGGATACATGATGGGTCGTGTCCAAGGCGCGTCGGGTATTTTTTTTGTAATAAAATACTTTGAGTACTACGTAATCTATTTCATGGCCGTCAATCATCTGAAAGAGGAAAAACAAATTCGGCGATTTACGTATTTCATGCTGATCGTCTGTTTTCTGGTTTGTCTCTACGCTTTTGTCCAGATCCCTTACGGTCATCGGGTTTCCGCCCCTTTTGAAGGGGTCGAAGGAGAACCTAATACCTTGGGCGGTTATCTCGTGCTCATGCTGTCTCTTGTTTTTGGTCTTCTTTTGACTCTTAAAGAAACAAAACCCAAAATCTATCTTACCTGCCTGGTTTTTTTCATCGCCGTGGCCCTGGCTGCAACCTTCTCCCGAAGTTCCTGGCTATCCCTCATCCCTATGGCGATAGCCCTCCTTTATTTCAGTGAAAAAAAGAAGATCATCCTGGGGGTGATTCTCTTCATTCTAATCGCCGGACCTATGGTAATGCCCCAAAACGTCCGTGATCGTGCCCTTTATACCGTTTCTCAGGCTAAGGAAGCGGGCCAGGTACAGATCGGCAAGACCCGTATCGACACATCCACCTCAGCCCGGCTGATGTCCTGGAAGGTCATCCTGACCAAAGATTTCATCGCCCAACCCCTCCTAGGTTATGGTGTAACAGGCTACACATTTGTGGATGCCCAATATCCCCGGGTCTTGGCAGAAACAGGGCTGATCGGACTATTATTCTTTTTTCTCCTTCTTTACACTATTTATAGAAATGCATATCTTACGTATATGCAGACAAGAAATGATTTCTATCGCGGAGTCTCCCTTGGATTTTTAGCGGGATTTTTTGCCATGTTGACCCACGGCATCGGGTCCAATACTTTCATTATCGTCCGCATTATGGAACCCTTCTGGTTTCTCACCGCCATGATTATCATGATTCCCGTTATCGAAAAAAAGTCGGCTACTATCGAATCATTACCTGTTGAAAACGTAAAACCTTTAATGCCCCATCCCTTACTTCGCAATAGATGATCTTATCGAAACTTCCGCTAACTAATATCTGAAATATGAGCTGGATTTTTACTATATTTTATTGCATCTCTTAATTGTATGTGGCATAAATATTGCGATTTTAATGTATTCACTCTCACGCATATACAAATATTCCACATCAGCCGGTTGCACCTTGGTAACTGAGGGGGCGGAGCAGTATCTAAATTTTGTTAAAAGGAGAAAATGTAAGACATCATTGGATAAATGAATAACCAAGCTTCAATACATGCTCAGGAATCGGTATTAATCATTGAGCCGGGCCGCAGTGAGAAAAACTACTGGGGCGATCTCTGGCGCTACCGTGAACTATTTTTAATCCTGGCCTGGCGTGACATCTCCGTTCGCTACAAGCAGACCATCATCGGGATTCTCTGGGCCATCCTGCGGCCGCTCTTCACAATGGTCGTCTTCACCGTCATTTTTAGCCGCATCGCCAAACTCCCCAGCGACGGAAACGCCCCGTACGCGCTACTGGTATTTGCCGCCATGCTTCCCTGGTCCCTTTTCTCAAACGCCCTCTCAGAATCGTCCAACAGCCTTATCAACAACGCCAACCTCATCGGCAAGGTTTACTTCCCCCGGTTGATCATTCCTGCGGCAACCCTCGTAACCGCTTTCATAGATTTTCTCATCAGTTTTGTTGTCCTGATCGCAATGATGGTTTATTATCAATTCAACCCCGGCTGGCAAATACTCCTCCTACCGGCCTTCATCATTCTCGCCCTGCTTGCGAGCCTGGGGCCTGGTCTCTGGATAACGGCACTTAATGTGAAATACAGGGATTTCCGCTATATTATCCCGTTTGTGGTGCAATTCGGTCTTTATGTTTCCCCGGTCGGATTCAGCAGCAAGGTCGTTCCGGAGCAATGGCGACTGCTTTACAGCCTCAATCCCATCGTTGGAGTAATCGACGGCTTCCGCTGGTGCATCCTCGGCGGCAACAGCCCCCTTTATATTTCCGGCTTCCTGCTCAGCCTCGTCATTATCGCCTTCTTCCTCTATATGGGCATTTCCCGTTTCCGCAAAACGGAAAAAACCTTTGCAGATCTTATTTAGAAAAAGGAATAATGTCCGACATCGTCATCAAGTCTGAAAACCTCGGCAAAAAATATGTGATCGGCCACCAAGCGGAAAGGGGCGGTTATACTGCTCTGCGCGACGTGCTGATGCAGAATGCCCGAACCTTATGGAGCAAGACAAAAGATCTGGCAATAGGGAAACCCATCATCGAAGGCGACACGATGGAAGAAGTCTGGGCGCTTAAAGACGTAAGTTTTGAGATCCGCCGCGGAGAGGCCGTTGGCATCATCGGCCGCAACGGGGCAGGGAAAAGCACACTGTTGAAGATTTTGAGCCGCATTACCGAACCTTCAACCGGACGGGTGACCATCAAGGGTCGCGTTGCCAGCCTGCTGGAGGTGGGTACCGGTTTCCACCCGGAGCTATCCGGACGGGAGAACATCTACTTGAACGGTACAATTCTTGGTATGTCCCGAGTGGAAATAAAAAAAAAATATGACGAGATCGTAGCCTTTGCCGAGGTGGAGAAATATCTGGACACACCGGTCAAGCGGTACTCCAGCGGCATGTATGTACGCCTGGCCTTTGCCGTAGCCGCCCATCTCGAACCGGAGATCCTGCTGGTGGATGAGGTGCTGGCCGTCGGCGACGCGGCCTTCCAGAAGAAGTGTCTCGGAAAAATGGGGGATGTGGCGAAAGAAGGACGGACGGTGTTGTTTGTGAGCCACAACATGGCGGCCATCAAGAGCCTGTGCCGCAGAGTGATCCTCTTTGAAAAGGGTGAGATCGGAGCGGAAGGCGAGGCCGGGCATGTGGTCGCCGATTACCTGCAGGAGGAGACCCACTCCCTGATGGAACAGGTGTGGGACGATCCCGCCACTGCCCCCGGCAACGATAAGGTGCGTCTACGTCACGCCTCCGTGGATACCCTGGATCTGCAGCCCGGCGAGCCCTTCACTGTCGAGACGCCGCTGCAGCTCTCCTTCCAGTTCTGGAACAGCCTGCCCGATGGTGTGCTCAATTTCAGCGTGGTGCTCTCCAATTTGGAGGGGGTCTGCATTCTGAACACGGTCAGCCCGGCCAAACCCTTCCCGAAGGGGCTGGTCAGCGGCAGCTTCGTGATCCCAGGGAATTTTCTCAATGACGGCACCTACACGGTGAGGCTCCTGATTGTCCAGGATACCTCCGTCGCCCTCGTGGACTTCCACAATATCCTGGTTTTTGAGGTCCAGGATATCGAGCGTCAAGGGAACTGGTACGGCAAATGGGTTGGCGCCGTCCGGCCGCGGCTGGACTGGGTGTTCCAAAAGAGCTCTCATGCCGATAGGACGCCGTCTTGACCAGTGACTCTCACACCTTGCTCCAGGCGGTCATGGCGGGCCTGGGAGCCCTCAAGGCCCGGATCGGCTCCCTTGGGGCCAGCCACTGCTGTCCCGTCTGCGGCAGCCCCGTCAGGGGGTTTCAGCCCCTGCCCAAATCCTACGCCGGCAGCGCCCGGCAGCACGGTTTTCCCTATTCTTTCACACAAGTGGAAACCCTCAATTATCGAGACTATTCCTGCCCCCGGTGCGGGGCCAGCGACCGCGACCGTCTGTATGCCTTGTATATTCATGCTTATCTGGCCCAGGTCGCGACCGGCGGGGCACTCCATATCCTGGACTTTGCCCCCTCGGCGGCCTTTTCCCGGTTCATGGCCCGGACGCTGGGACGATCGGGGATAGGGGCTTCCTACCGGACGGCCGATCTCAACCTGGCGGGTGTCAACGACCGGGTGGATATCACCGATATGGCCCTTTACGGCAACAACCGCTTTGATTTCTTCATCTGTTCCCATATCCTGGAGCACGTTTCCGACGACGGTCAGGCCCTCCGGGAGCTGTACCGGATTTTAAAACCGTATGGTCAAGGCATTCTGATGGTCCCGATCGTCCTGGGGCTGGCCCGGATCGACGAAGATCCCGCCGTCACCGATGAATTGGAAAGGTGGCGACGCTTCGGGCAGGGCGACCATGTCCGCCTCTATTCCCGGGAGGGGTTCCTGGAGAGGGTCCGGTCGGCCGGTTTTGGCCTTCATCAGTACGGGGCTGGGTATTTTGGAGAACATCACTTCAAGCGATGCGGGATCACGAAGCAAAGTATCCTGTATGTCGTTGAGAAATGATGCCGATTCAGGCAGCGACAACCCCTGAGTGGCGCATTCAATCTTTTGTGGACGGGTGATTAGCCTGTTTCTGGGAGAAGCATGACATGACCAACCAAGCATATCATCTTGCCTTTGAACGAATCGGCAAGGAAGTGACGATCTGGCCGCAGGCAAAGATCGTGTCCCCTGAATCTATCAGCATAGGCGAATCAGTCATTATTGATGATTTTGTTTTTATCATGGGTGGGCAGAAGACAACTATTGGAAGTTTTGTTCATATCGCTTCCTTTACCTCCATTACGGGCGGCGGTGAATTTGTCATGGAGGACTTTTCCGGACTTTCTGGAGGGGTCAGAATCTATACCGGAAATGAAGAATACTCCGGTGCCTGTATGACAAACCCGACAGTGCCCTACCCCTACCGTGTACCCATTCGATCATTTGTGCACATCAAAAAGCACGCCATTGTTGGGGCCAATGCGGTGATTCTCCCTGGTGTGGTCATTGGTGATGGGGCGGTAGTGGGTGCCAATTCCCTGGTCACAACGGATTGCAAACCCTGGACAATGTATCGAGGTTCCCCGGCCAGAGAATTTAAAACGAGACCCTTTGAAAATATCCTGAATCTCGAGAAACAGTTACGGAGTGAGATGGCAAGCCGGAGTGTCTCCGGGGCATAAAATAAGGCTCTGAGGACAGAGTCACTATGAAAGCAAATCCATGGAAAGATCAAAAATGCAATACACAGACTTGAGTATTTTGGGTGGAAATCCGGCCTTCAGGACCATGTTGCATGTCGGCCGCCCCAACATCGGCAGTCGCCAGCGTTTCATCGAGCGGATGAATGACATGCTGGACCGGCGCTGGTTTTCCAATGACGGGCCTTACGTCAAAGAATTCGAACAGAAAATTGCCGAATACCTGGGTGTCAAAAACTTTATTGCCATGTGCAATGGGACCATTGCCTTGGAGATTGCCATCCGGGCACTGGAATTGAAGGGGGAGGTGATCGTCCCGTCCTTCACCTTCATCGCGACTGCCCACAGCCTCCAGTGGCAAGAGATCACCCCCGTATTCTGCGATATCGATCCACGCACCCATCAGCTCGATCCCGCGAGCGTGGAAAAGATGATAACCCCCCGGACATCGGGAATCCTGGGGGTTCATACCTGGGGAAGGCCCTGCGCGATTGAAGCACTTTCCGATTTGGCCTGCCGGCACCATCTGAAACTCCTCTTTGACGCTGCGCACGCTTTCGGGTGTTCCTTCGGTGGAAAGATGATCGGCAACTTCGGCAGCGCCGAAGTGTTCAGCTTCCATGCCACCAAATTCTTCAACACCCTGGAAGGCGGGGGGGTGGTCACCAATGATGACGACTTGGCCAAAAAGATGCGCCTCATGAAAAATTTCGGCTTTGCCGGGTATGACAACGTCATCTATATCGGTACGAATGGCAAGATGAATGAGGCTTCGGCGGCCATGGGACTGACCAACCTGGAAAGCCTCGATGAATTCATCACCATCAACCGCAGGAACTACGAGTGTTACCACGCCTGTCTCAAAGACATCCCCGGTATCACCGTCTGCCGATATGATGATCGTGAAAAACAAAACTACCAGTACATCATCGTGGAAGTGGACGAATGGGCAGCGGGACTTGGACGGGATGCACTCCTGAAGGTCCTGCATGGGGAAAATGTCTTGGCCCGACGGTACTTTTATCCCGGCTGCCACCGCATGGAACCCTATCGGTCCTATTTCCCCCATGCCCGCCTGTTGCTGCCCGTGACCGAAACGGTGGCCGGTAGGGTCCTGGTACTACCGACGGGCACAACGGTGACGCCGCAGGATATCAAGATGATCGGCCGGATCATCCGGCTGGCCCTGGAGAAGGGATCGGACGTCCGAAAGCGCCTCGCCGTCGAGACCCGAACATCGGGATAGCGATCATATCTTGCAGGAATCATTGAAACCCTCCCTGTCGGAAGAGCCACTGGTCAGCGTGTTGATGCTCGCCTACAACCATGAGCGGTACATTGCCCAGGCCGTCGAGGGCGCCCTGATGCAGCAGGTTGATTTCACCTATGAAATCGTGATCGGGGAGGATTGTTCGACCGACGGGACACGGGATCTCATCACCGGTTATGGGGGAAAGTACAACGACAGGATCAGGCTGTTGCTGCAGAAAAGAAATGCCGGGATGCAAAAGAATTTTGCAGACACCTATCGGGCCTGCCGGGGTCGGTATATAGCCCTGCTGGACGGCGACGACTTTTGGACGGATCCCCATAAACTGCAAAAGCAGGTCGATTATCTGGAAAAGAATCCCGATTATGCCATCTGTTTTCACAACATGCAGGTTCTCTACGAAGATGATCAGCAGATGAACCGCCTGTCCAACCCCAATCAGCAGGAGACCACCACATTGGAAGATCTGGCCCGGGGCAATTTCATCTATACGGCATCGTGCCTTTTCCGAAAAACTTTTTCAGAGCTACCCCGCTGGTTCGACCAATGTGCCGTGGGCGACTATCCCCTGCACCTGCTGAATGCCCGGCAGGGGAAGATCCGGTTCATCGATGAGGTCATGGGGGTCTACCGGGTTCATCCCGGAGGAACATGGGAAATATTGAGTGATTCAAGTCGGATAGAAAAATGGGTCGCGACGCTGGAAATCATAGGGTATCAATTTGATAAGCCTATCAACAAAATCATCCGAGACAAAATATCCTTGTGGCATTACAAGCTTGCAGAACTGTTGAACGGCGATATGAATAGAGCCAGGATATTCTCCCATATTTTAAAATCGGTCATGGTTTCACCCTTCAACAGGCAGGTCTCCAAACTGGATCTTCTCAAGATTATCCTTCATCAGGCCTTCCCCAGGTTCTACGGATGTATGAAGGGAATGTACCGGTGATGGGGGAAGCTTCTGCGCCACGTCAAGAGCGGTCAGGATCGATGGATCCGTCATCGAATATCCATAGAGCCGTAATCATCGTGGTAAACTGGAATGGGCGTCATTTTCTGACCGATTGCCTGGCCGCTGCCGAAGGGCAGACCTACGGGAATTATGAAACCATCGTGGTGGACAACGGATCGACTGACGGTTCGGTTGATTTTGTCAAAGACCGTTTTCCCTCTGTCACCCTGATTAGTATGGGCCGCAATTACGGCTTCGCCAAGGCCAACAACGTGGCCATGACTGAGGCCCTGCAGAAAAAAATAAATTATATCGCCTTGCTGAATAACGACACTCGGGCCGATCGAGGGTGGCTGGAAAATCTGATCCGAGCCATGAAAAGTCGTAATGACATCGGCATGTGCGCCTCGAAGATGCTTTTCATGGCGTACCCAGAGATCATCGATTCGACGGGCCATGTGTTCCAATCAGGCAAAATCGGCGATCGGGGCCATGGCGAGATCGATTCCGGCCAGTACGACGACAAGCAGGACGTCATCGGCGCCTGCGCCGGCGCCTGCCTGTACCGTGGTGAGATGCTGGAGGACATTGGGCTCTTCGACGAAAGCTTCATCACCTATTATGAAGACGCGGAGTTATCCTGGCGCGCCCACAACAGGGGGTGGAAGGCCCGGTTTGTCCCCGAAGCGATGGTGCTCCATCACCACGGTGGAACCACGAGGAGTTCACCGGCGATTGACCAGGAGATGACCGAACTCTCGATGATCAATATGGTCAAGATGATCCGCCGTCATGACAGTCTGGAAGGAAAATTGAGAACCTCCTATGTCTGGTTGAAGACAGCCTTGCGCGGGAGTCTCGGAAAAGGGATCCGGGGGCACGGCAAGGGGGGGAAACCATATTACGACAGGCTGAAAAGATTATGGCTGTGACGGCGCTCGTAAAACCGCAGGTCTCCGTCGTCCTGCCCTACTACGAAGGGGAGAAATGGCTCCTCCGGAGCGTGAACAGCGTCCTGTCCCAGGGGGACGTTACCCGGGAATTGATTGTTGTGGATGACGGGTCGTCCCAATCCCCTATCCCCGTTCTCCAGGCAATCCAGTCCGATTCTCTGCGTCTGATACGCATCGATCATGCTGGTAAAGGGGCTGCCTTGAACAAAGGCGTTTCCGATGCCAAGGCTGATTTGGTCTGTTTTATAGATCAGGATGACATTATGAATCCGGGTCGCTTAAAGCTGCAATATAATGCTTTCTTGGATCATCCTCAGACCGACGTCGTTTATTCCGATTATGAACGTGTTTACGATGACGGCCGCTTAATCGATCACTTTATCAGTCATCAGGCCACAAACAGAGAATGTCTGAAAAGTATGGCAAGGAGCACTGGGCTTATCTCCATGCAGACGATTATGATTAAAAGATCAACTTTTCATGAGATAGGCGGCTTTTCGAATGACATTCAATTAACCGGTCTTGATGATGCAGAATTCTTTGTAAGGCTTTTTGCTTCCGCAGCTGTTCTAAAGTATGTACCTGGAATAGTTCAGAAATGGGTTTTACATGGACAGAACTATTCCGAAAGCGCCGATTTTCAACAGACACGATTGATTCTTCTTAAATATCTGTCAAATTACGCGATCAATAATCAGTCTATTCGGGAAATACTACCTTATTTTCAATACCATGCTTTTTTTATGAGGGGTCTTTTTTATCTTGAAAGAGGTCTGACGGATCAGGCAATGCATGAATTCCTTAAAGCTGTAAGAGTTCGTCCCCTGAACTTGAACGGTTATTATTTGCTTCTGAAGTCATGGACAAAAAAAATGAGTCCCTGCAAGTTTAACCGATGAAAATCCTCTTCAGCGGCCATCACAATCCTCATTTTTATACTATAACCGAATACATGGAAAGGGCTATCCGGTCTCTGGGGCATGAGCTTGTCATATTTGAGGATCGTCAACACATGATTCCCGGAAGAATAAGAAAGCTGTTACCGTTTCTCAATCAACTTGATCTGAAGATCATCAATAATAAAATGGTTTCACTGGCAGAGGAAACGAAACCGGATATCGCTATTGTAACAGGTGGCCACAGAATTTCTTCAGATACGATTAAAACGCTAAAAGATTTAGATATTGTCTGTATTTTATGGACGATCGATGCTCCACTATTTTTTCAACCAATCATCAATATTGCACCCCTCTACAATCACATCTTCTGTCAAGGGACTGAGGCTATTAAACTTCTAGCCAGGGCCGGAAGCGAAGGCGCCAAATGGCTGCCGATGGCATGTGATCCTGAATATCAGCACCCAGTTGACTGCTCAGTAACCGACCAAGAGAAATATGGGAGCGACATTGTTTTTGTCGGATCTTATTATCCGGAACGGGCGGAGTTATTTGAAAGGATTTCCACTTTTAATCTTGCCATTTGGGGGCCTGGATGGGATCGCCTTGATCGCAATTCGCTCCTCCGCCAATGCATCCGTGGGGCCCATACGACGCCCGATGAATGGTTGAAAATCTATAACACCAGTAAAATAATCATCGCCACTCATTATCATGACCCAGAAAACAGATTTCCTGTCTATCAGGCCAGCCCCCGGGTCTTTGAGATTTTAGCCTGTGGCGCCTTTCAGCTATGCGATGATCAAAGGGATGTGTTTTCCCTTCTTAAAGATGGCGAAGATCTTGTCAAGTTTGATGATACCAATGATCTAATTAACAAAATAATCTATTATCTTGCGCATCCGGAAGAACGAAAAGAAATTGCCGCAAAAGGAAGACAAAACGTCATTGAGAACCACACCTATGTCCATCGCATAAAAAAACTCCTTTCCTACCTTGGCTGTGAAGCATGAATGTTGTTTCTACCAAAAGAATCCTGCACATAGTTGAAGACTTAAAAGTCGGCGGCCTCGAAAAAGTGCTGGCATCTATTGTCCTGTCCCTCGATAAAACGAAATATGACGTTCAGGTATGGTGTTTGGCAAGGGGCGGAGAGATTGCCCAGGCATTGATTGCAAAGGGGATGGCCGTTCGGATTCTTGAGATGGATAGCTATTACAGCCCGCTACAAATTGCGGCGCTTGCCCGTCTTATGAAGAAGGCGCAATTTCATATCATCCATACACATGGCTACTTTGCCAGTACCTTTGGCAGGTTTGCAGCCATTTTGGCCCATATTCCCGTCGTTATTACTCATGTTCACAGCACCTATTATGATTATGGTAAACGGAATCTGTTAGTTGAGAGATTGCTTTCTTATTTCACCGACAGGATTATTTGCATTTCTCAGGCCGTAGAAACTTTTGTCACCGTTAACGAGGGGATCAGTAAAAAAAAAACCTGTCTGATTTACAATGCCGTTGATTTACCTGTTTATATTGATGATGACCATCATAAGCGGAAGGTGCGTAATTCTCTATGTATAAACCCAGAGGCCATCGTCATTACGGTCGTTGCATCCCTGACGGCGAACAAAGGGCATCGTATCCTCCTGGAGGCATTCGCACAGGTTTTCCGGAATCATCCGGCAGCCCGATTGGTTATTGTCGGCCATGGTCCATTGCGAAAAGAGCTTGAGATGACATCTAGACAACTGACGTTAGATCAAGCGGTTATTTTTTTGGGTATACGCAACGATGTGTTCGAGTTGCTGCAAGCATCGGAAATTTTAGTTTTACCTTCCCAGACTAGAGAAGGCTTGGGCGTGT
>JBAYKV010000001.1:0-62119 GCA_041664405.1 Syntrophales bacterium | reverse complement strand
TCATGCCTCCTTTTTAGCATAAGCGGTCAAGCATTTCAAGAAGCAATTATTTCAAACTGAGACACTACCCTGGTGTGGCACTAAACAAAAATTCGATCTTGTCGAACAACACGACGGGGGCGGGAAAGTAGTCGATCCTATATTTGCGAAGTGGCTTATTGGGTAATCTAATTTATACGGGCATCCGGAATGTGTGATGTATGACTGTCTTTAAGAGCCTCCTGTCACTATGTTGACAAATCGGATTTCATGATTGGTAAGGGGGAGGTGTGGCGACATCGCAAAACCGAAATACATGATGTAGCCATGATATTTTACCATCTTGCCCATGTCCTCGGCTTTCTCAACAGTATCGGCAAAACGATGTGAAACAAGGTAGCGGTGGTGATCAATTTTTCTTGTAGACACTTTTCCGGTGTCCGATTCGGAGAACGAGAATCAACAAAACGGCGTCTTCGATACGAACGATAACCCGATAGGCTCCTACTCGGTATTTCCAAAACTCTCCAAGCTGAGAGCCTTTCAGTGCCTCACCAATGCTCCGGGGATCATCTATGGGAGCAATCCTTTTGTGTAAAAAATTTAGAATGCGCTTGGCGGCTTGGCGGTCGAGTTTGCTCAATTCCCGATCTGCGGCAGGATCTATCTCAATCTTCCAGGCCATAACGCTCCATCACTTTTTTTAGCGGTATGGATTTGCTTCGACCGGAGCGGATATCTAAGAGACGCTTTTCAGCGAGATAAATGTCTTCAAGGTCATCAAGATGTTCAAGGATTGCTTCGCGGACATAAAAAGTCTTTGTGCGTCCGGTTTCCTTCGCCAACATGTCCAACCTTTTCTCAATTTCTTCTGGAAGTCTAATAGCTAACATGTCTTACCCCTCCCTTGCTATACAAGTATAGCAAGCATAAAACTTAATGTCAACAGCATATATGAAATAACCGTTCGGATTGTCTTCTACAATCAACTATGGAGCAGACATATCAATTCTAATCCTTCTCCTCGAAGAAGGCAAACAATAACCCTTATACATCACACATTCCGGATACCCATTTATACTTGTAAGTATTATACTTCAAAGTATAAATATATTGGATGAATTATTTATAAATTTCAGGCAATTACTTTCAAATACCTATACGTACCAAAATGATGGTTGACAGTTCATAGTTTGAAAGTCATCATTTGATTTTTTTTCTTATTGATTTAAGAAAAGGAGGCATTGATGATGAACAGATTGACCGACCGGTCATATTTTTGCTTTCTTTACGAGTAGGTAAAAAAGAGTCGCATTATTAGATTAGCTGTTTATTACGCCTCTATTCCAGAAAATTTAGGCATTGTGACATTTCATAATCTTCATCAAATTGAATGGCGACACCAGCATTATCGGTTCTTATAATATGTCCCGTAACGGTCATAATCAGAGTACCATCCGGATTTTCCGTGGTTTTTAGATTATCGAAATGAAACTCGACTTAAAGCTTTATCAACGCCCCCTCCGGCAGGGATATTCCCTTTTTGATCAGAATCCCTTCCGCCGCCAGATTTATGGTTTCCAGACAAATTTGTTTTGATACACCACCGGGATCATTAAACACAACCTTGACGGGAAGCTCAATATCATATCGATTGTATCTTCTCTTTTCGTTCAATCCAGTATCTCCCTGACTTTTGCGGACAGTTTATCCAAATTAAAGGGTTTCTGGATAAAGCCGTTGCAGCCTCGATCCAGGATCTGTTGCGCCCGGCCTTCCAGGCTGTAACCACTGGAAAGGATAACTCTGACATCAGCATCGATCTTCCGAAGGCGGTCGAAGGTCTCCCCGCCGGATATACCCGGCATGATCATATCCAAAATCACCAGGGCAATTTCATCTTTTTTCTCCACATACAGTGCGATGGCGTCCTGACCGCTCCCGGCGGCATAAATCCGGTAACCAAGGGATTCCAAAAGCTCTTTCGTGACTTCCAAGGTCATGTTCTCATCATCCACCAATAGAATCGTCTCTTTCCTTTGTATAACCTCAACAGAAACCGGCTCCTCTATGACAACTTCTTTCCCTGAAACCGGAAGATAGATATGGAAGGTCGTCCCGTGACCAGGATCGCTCCTGACGTCAATTATCCCCTTATGGCCCTTGATGATTCCATAGGCCATCGGCAATCCTAAGCCGGCCCCTCTACTCATGTCCTTGGTCGTGAAAAAGGGATCAAAGATCTGCGCCCTTGTCTTCTCGTCCATGCCTGTCCCTGTATCAGTGATCGATACCTTTACATATTTCCCCGCATTGATCGTGTAGGGCATCGCCTGCTCATCGAGAATTACATTTTCCGTTTCCAGATAAAGATCTCCACCATCCGGCATGGCCTGCGAGGCATTCACATAGAGGTTTAGCAGTACCTCTTCCATCTGCCCTCTATCCACATCAACGGTCCAGAGACACTGCTCCAGTCGTTGATGAATGTCGATATCCTTATTTGTTCTGCCGAACAACATGGCGGTCTTGACGATTACATTATTCATATTTGACGGTTTGACCTCATAACGGCCACCCTGAGCAAAACCAAGCAACTGCTTGGTGAGGCTGGCCCCGCTTGCGATTTGATCCTCGATCCGCTTCAACCATTCATAATGGCGATGTGACTGATCCAGATCCAGTAGCATCAAAGACGCGTAACCCTGAATGCCCATCAGCAGATTGTTGAAATTATGGGCAATACCCCCGGCCAAGGTCCCAATGGATTCCATTTTCCGTGCCTGGTTGAGCTTATTTTCCATATTTCTGAATTCAGTAATATCCTGCATGGAATTCACAACACCGATACGTTGACCTTTAGAATTTAGGTTGAAGGCCATATTTATGTTTAATTCCCGTTCCATTCCTTCTTTAGTCAGCAGAACACCGATATGATTGGTTATATTTCCACCTTCGTTACGAAAGTTTTTAAAAATTCTTCTATAGGTGCTCTTGTCATCCTCTTTAGCAAAGTCGACAAAGTAGTGTCCGATTATTTCTCCCTTTTCGTGTCCCAAAACCCGCTTCCAGGACGGATTCACATAGGTGATGGCCCCGTCAAGATTCATCGTGAAGACAATATCGGGCACATTTTCGCTCAGAGCCCGGAAGCACTCCTCACTCTCTCTTAGCGCCTCCTCCAACCGCTTATGGCCGGTGACATCACGAAGAGATTCGATGGCGCCTACAATGTTTCCTTCTTCATCAAGCAGAGGAGAGGCGGTACCCATTAAATAAGCGCCCTTCCCAGCATATGCTCCGGGAACGTAATATTCGGCAAAAATTGTATCACCCCTTCTCTGAAAGGCATCATAGTTGCTTTTTTCAAAGTCCGCATCTGAAAGAAGAACCAAATCGATCATGATCGGTCTTCTCTCACCATAAAATGGAATTGAATATTCATAATCACTTTTTGCGATCATCTCTGCCTGGGGAATCCCTGTCAATTGTTCAATCGACCTATTCCAGGCAATGACTTTCCCGCTTTTATCGATCACGAAAGTAGCATCGGGTAGAAAATTAATGATTTGCTCAAGCTTCCGGTTTGCATTCCTCACGTCTGCTTCAGCTCGCTCGCGGTCAGTGTTGTCATTAAACACCGAGCATACGGCAAGATTGTCTTTGAAGACGGTCATAGTGGACGAAATGTACGTGCAAAAAGTACGACCGGATTTGGTTTTCAGAAGAACTTCAAAATTCTGTACCTGGCCCGCAGCACGGAGACAATCCAAGAGTTGTTGCCTTCTGGCCGGATCAACATAGTAATCGTTCGTATAACCTTCCAGAACTTTTTGGCCAGGAACCTCGAACAGATCAGCAGCATGCTGGTTCATATACAGGCACCGATTATCCCCGATTGAGCTGACAACAATCGGAAGCGGAATCTCTTCAATCAACTTACAGTAATCCTCGTAGCTTATCTGCACTTCTTCCTTTGAAGACTTCAAGAATGTCATCTTCTCATCTACCCTGTATGCTCCTTGTCATATTTCTTATTTAAGGGAAGGGATGCCGAAACCGAATTTCGCGCTTGGCATCCCTTCCCAGGGGAAAGACATTAAATTCTTTGAAATTCTATTCAGTTGATGTAATTACCTGCTCCGGTTGGACCATTTTCGTACCAATAGAATGCAAGTAATGCGCCATTATATCGGGGTGTATGTATCCAATGAAATTCAAAAGGATTATGTTCGCTAATTGGTGTGGGGAAAGGCTGGGAATGGACTAATTGTCCCGTCAACGTGTCAGACGTCACCTAATAATGAGTAGCAATAAAAGGGAAATCGCCCAAGAAACAAGTGGTTGCAATCTGTATTGAAAAACGAGACAGCAATCTCTCATTGTAAGACAGCTAATATTTATGGGGATTGGAAATACCGTGTTTCTTCAGCAATGCATAGAGTCGCGGTCGGGACAGGCCCGAAAGGGCAAGTGCTTTCTTGACATTACCAGCCGTTTCGGACATGAGATCAGTCAGATACCGGAACTCTGTATCCAGAAGTACCGCACTCCGGCATTCTCTGAATGATGCTGAACTGACCGTACCTTTACTTTCATTCCGATCGCTCGATATAAATTTCGTCCGTGTAACATGGATACGAATGTTTTCAGGAAGATGCTTACTATACAATGTTGGTTCTTGGCGGGCGGTAGCGTAAGTCTGGTCGAGGGTATTGATCAGTTCCCGGATATTGCCTGGCCAGTTATAAGCTTCCAGTATTTCTATGAATTCAGGAGAGAAACCTTTCATTTCTGTACAATAACGGGCTGACAGCTTGGACATGTACCAAAGGATCAAGTCTTGTATATCTTCCGGATGTTCCCGAAGTGGCGGCAGCAATAACGTTGTTGACCGAAGTCGATAGAGGAGATCTTTCCTGAATTGTTTCTCCTTTACCATTTGATCCAGGTCACGGTTGGTTGCTGCGACGACACGAAAGTCACTCCAAATTTCTTTTTTGCCTCCGATGGGGCGAAAACGATGCTCCTGCAGAACCCGGAGAAAGGACTTTTGAACAGACAGAGGCAGCTCTCCCACCTCATCGAGGAAGAGAGTACCACCATGGGCCAGCTTGATCAAGCCTTCGCGCGTATGATCGGCACCGGTAAAAGCCCCTTTTTCATGCCCAAACAGAACCCCTTCAACCAGCGACGGGGGCAAGGCGGCGCAATCGATGGTGATCATTTCTTTGTCGCATCTAGCACTGTTTTCATGAATGGCCCTGCAAAACATCTCTTTCCCGGTTCCGGTTTCTCCCATCACGAGAACACTCATGTCGCTTGCCGCAATATCGGCAAGCTTTTCCAGGCATGCCCGTATCTTTGGGCCGTTACCGATAATGTTTTCTCTCTTTAAGACTATACGGGTGCGGTTCTTTTTCTTCTCGGCACGGTATTGGAGGGCACGGACCAGTGGCAGTGTAAGCATAGCGAGGGAGGATGCTTTTTCAATATAGTCCCAAGCCCCGCATTGTATAGCTGTCTCCGCACCGCCAGGGTTACCGAAGGCGGTGATTATAATTACTTCAGGGGAGGATTTGACCTGTTGCAGACGGGGAAGAAGGTCCAATCCACTGCCGTCTGGAAGCATCACATCTAGATAGACAACATCATAATCCCCTGATGCGACCATTTGAAACCCCTTGGACAACGTTGGTGCCAAGTCTGCCTTGTGTCCCATTTGTTTCACAAGATCACTCAACATCTCCGACATGTATGCATCGTCATCAATAATCAGGATATTGGCCATATTCTATGTGTTCATCAGTAGCACTTTCCTGATGGTCGCATCTAAATCGGCCATGGTAAATGGTTTCATGATGAATCCGCCAATACCGATTGCCTCTAACCGTGCAGGAGTTATGATCTCACTGAAACCCGTACAGAGAATTATAGGGAGATCCGGTCGGATTTTCAACAGTTCTTCTGACAGTACCATGCCTGTCATGTTTGGCATGGCCTGATCGGTGATAACGATATCGAAGTGGTCAGGTTGCAGACGAAAGGATTTAAGGGCAGCCACACTGCTCGTTGTAGCCCAAATATCATATCCCATTTTGCTGAGCATATCCTCAGCTATCTGGGTCATAGTGTCTTCATCATCCACGAAGAGAATTCGTTCCTTGCCACCAATATAAGTCTTTTCTAAATCATTATTTATGATCTCGTCTTTCCCCTCGACAAGTGGAAGATAAATCTCAAACACCGTTTCTTCCTCGGGAGAACTCCGGGCAATAATAGCTCCCCCAAGGTTTTTCACTATTCCATGTACAACGGCAAGCCCAAGCCCTGTTCCTTCTCCAGTCTTCTTAGTTGTAAAGAAAGGATCAAAGATTCGATCAATAATGGCCGCATCGATTCCTTGCCCGTTATCGCCAACAGTCATCCGGAGATGCCATCCGGCTTTAACGTCTGCAGCAATCTTATTGTCTTCATCCAGGTAAAGATTCACGATTTCAATCCGCAGGATGCCGCCTTTCTCACGCATGGCATGGGCGGCATTTGAACAAAGGTTCATTAGTATCCGATGAATGCTGGTAGGGTCGGCAAGAATTAAATCCCGATTTGCAGCAACAGTATAAATGATTTCAATAGAGCTGGGAATTGCTGCCTGAATCAACTTTAGTGTTTCTTCAAGAAGCGGTGTGACCCGGACGGGTCTCATTTCCTGATCTTTCTGGCGGCTGAAGGTCAGAATCTGTTTCACCAGATCGGTGGCCCGATGAATCCCGCTTCTTATTTGCTCCAAATAGCGCTTCAATAAAGAATTACCAGTACCAATGTGGAGAAGGGACATCTCCGTGTATCCGATCATGCCACCCAGAATATTATTGAAATCGTGAGCGATACCGGCTGCAAGAGTCCCTAATGCCTCCATTTTATTGGCCTGCCGAAGCTGATCCTCAATGACCTTACTCCTGGTAATATCGCGGATCGATTCTATGGCGCCAACGCGGTTGCCATCAGTATCACATAGAGGGGTTCCCGTCATTCGGATATGTGCCCCGCGACCTCCGTACAAGGTCGGGGCAAATGCTTCCCCATGAATAATACTCCCCTCTCTTCGAACATGTTGATACTTAGCCTCGATATCCTTATCGCTTCCATCTATGAGATCCAGTAAACACTTACGTCGTTCGCCATAAAAAGGAATCGTATGGGCACGATCTCCCTGGCCGAGCATATCGTTCTTGCTGACCCCGGTCATCTCTTCCATAGCGCGGTTCCAGGTTATAACCTTACCTCTCACATCAAAGACACAAGTGGCATCCGGCAAGAAATCAATAATGTCGGCAAGCCGCCGCTCTGACTTTTTAAGTGCTTCCTCCGCTTTCTTCTGCGCAGTGCTATCCCTCCATGTTGTGTAAATAAGCTTTCTGCCATTCATTTTTATCGGCGTCAGTACAACGTCGAGACAGACTTCTGCCCCATCAAATTTCTTATGGACCCATTCAAAGCGATTCGACCCCTCATTATTAGCGATCTCAATCATCCTGGCCGCTTTTTCTGATGATAGTTCGCAATCAGGTTGTCTCTCGGGCGAAATATCAGTGGGCAGTAAGTTAATAAGCGCAGACTTGTCGGAACAACCGAGAATTTTCAATACTGCTTCATTACAGTCTATGAATCGACCTTTTTCTATCAGTAACGATGAATCGCCGGATTTTTCAAACAACAATCGAAATACGTATTCGCTCTCCCGAAGCGCATCCTCTGTCTGCTTGCGTTGTAATTCCGTCTGTTCATATTCTGCAATTCGCTGTCTTAGCGGAACCAGTTCCTGAATCAATTCCTGCTTTGTCTTGGATTTATCTTGCATCGGGTTGTCCCTTGCACGTTATTACACCGGCAATTAAACATGATCATTCATTTCTCACAAAGTCTGTATTTACTGTAATCAGATAGTAGGAGTGGCTATATTTAGTTAGCGGTGTAATAATATACATTCTTCCCATTGAGTACCTTCTATACAAGCCAATTTCTTACAATGCTCAGTTCTTACCAAGAGATTATTGCAACAATAATACCATTGCTGTCAATGAAATAATGAATACCTGCTTGCGTCGCCAAGTTAAAAATCGGAAATAATAATTGCAGGGTGATATTAAACAAACCCTTGAATTGTCGGGACTATCGAGAACCGCATTATAAGGATTGACGAAATAATATTTGATTTAAAGCCAGGTTGCAGTGGGCGTTGTCTCGTAAAATGAGACATATGTCTTCACGAATAAGACATAGCCCAAAACCGTGTTATGATTGATAATTATCTTCAGTGTAACCTCTTTTGTCTTACCGGATGAATGAATACCGAAACATTTAACGCATTCTGGTCGTTGAAAAACACCAAAAATAGAGTTTCTAATTTCCCTTTCTTCCCTTCTCCTGAAAGCTTAAAGTGATTATTATCATTGAGTTTAATACTATCTTGATTTTCAACGACACGTGGAAAACGATTCCAGGCAATTTCATCATTCCTGAACAGGCCAAAATTCATTTACACCAAGTCGTATCATCCATAATTATGCGAAATAACTCGCTTATAATTCCTATCGAATGACCGGTACACACCGTGGGTTAAAAGTAACGGCATAATTCTTGAGTAGCACCAACGGCAGGAGACGCCATGACCTATATCTATTATGCAAATGAAGGTACAGAAGCGGGGAAAATACTGTATCAGACGCTACAGTCAGCATTCACGAAAAGTTGGATGAAAAGATGCAGAACTCTCGCTGAATTATCGAAAAAACTGCATGAACCTATATATGACGTTTGTGCGGCCATACTGCTGATCTACGACCGCAAAGAGTTGGAGGAGATCCTTTGTTTAAAGGATATACTGTGGGATATCAAAGTGATCATCATCTTTTCCGACCAGACTAACATTTCAACCATGGAGGCTCTGGCGCTCAGGCCACGATTCTTGACCTGGACGGACGCTGATCTTTCTCAAGTCGTGGACGTCTTGGGAAACATGATGAAATGTAAACCAGGGAGGAAGGTCGCAATAGTGACTTCCCATGAATCGAATACTGCAATAATTTAAGAAAAGGGGGATATGTGCAATGGAACAGGCAGCGATGACGGTAGGCGCTGTTTCCGCAGGGACACAGGAAAAACGAGAGGGCAAGTACCTCACCTTTTGCATGGCCGACGAGGAATACGGTATCGGCATTCGGAAGGTGAAAGAGATCATCGGAATGATGATCATTACATCGGTTCCGCAAACGCCCGGATACGTCAAAGGGGTGATTAATCTGCGGGGGAAAGTCATTCCCGTCATTGACCTGCGATTGAAGTTCGGTATTGAATCAATAGCTTATACAGAAAGAACCTGTATTATCGTCGTGGAAATCAGCGGCGGCGACAGGAAAATCCAGATGGGCATCGTCGTGGATTCTGTCTCCGAGGTGCTCAATATCAAACCGGGAGACATCGAAGATACCCCGACCTTTGGCAGCACGATGGATACGGACTATATCCTGGGGATGGCTAAGATGGAAGGTGGTGTGAAGATTCTGCTCGATATTGACCGGGTCCTTAATGACCGGGACTTTCAGGATATCGCGGGTGCGGCATAATCGCTCGATCTATAGTAGCGGAAGAAACCGGTTTAATCGGCTACATTTCGAGGAATTTTGAGGAATAATGGAGGTTTAGTATGAAGAAGTTTAGCTTAGGAACCAAATTGGTATGTAGCTTTCTGTCGGTGGCTTTAATTACACTTATCATTGGGGTCTTTGGGATTGTGCAGATGCGCAATCTGGAAAAGTCGGGCAATGCCATGTATGAAGAGAACGTCAAGGGACTTTCAGAGGTAAGTGAACTGAACCAGATGTTCCTCTCCATGCGCCTTGCCATTGTATATGCCATCTCCAATAAGTTCCTGTGGAACAATGATGTTTCAAGTCTCAAAACCAAGATGGAAGAGATGGACAAAGAAGGACTTGCCCAGGTAGCCAAGTTGGACAAGTCTATAGCGTCCGCTGATGACCGTAAGGTGTTCGACAAGTTCAAGGCCGATTTGGGCGCTTACCTGCCTATCAGGGACAAGATGGTGGCTGCACTAATAGCAGGAGATAAAGAAGGATCTACTGAAGCTTTGAAGTCAGGAACGCAGATAGGGAATGCAGTCACAACAGGTTTGAAGCAGATGATGGAGATGGAGATCGCACAAGCCAAAAAGAAGGCTGAGGAAAATGCCATCACATCAACCAGAGCAACATGGATGGCAACAATAGGAACGATCGTGGGCATCTGTCTCTCCATTGGACTCGGAGTAATTCTGACTATTATTATCACTCGTCCCATCAATAAGGTCATTGAAGGTCTGAGTGATGGTGCCGACCAGATTGCATCCGCGTCAAGTCAGGTATCCTCGGCAAGCCAGCATTTAGCGGAAGGTACTTCGGAACAGGCCGCCTCGCTAGAGGAAACATCCTCATCCTTGGAAGAAATGGCCTCAATGACCAAGCAGAACGCCGACAATGCGGGACAAGCCAAGGCCATGATGGGAGAAGCCGGGCACATTGTGGAGAAAGTAAGCGGTCACATGGACGAAATGGCCAGGGCCATCAATGAAATCACGAAGAGCAGTGAAGAAACCAGCAAGATAATCAAGACAATCGACGAGATCGCCTTCCAGACGAATCTCCTGGCCCTCAACGCGGCCGTGGAGGCGGCCCGGGCGGGAGAAGCAGGGGCCGGTTTTGCCGTGGTGGCCGAAGAGGTCCGTAACCTCGCCTTACGGTCGGCGGAGGCGGCAAAAAATACCAACCGCCTGATCGAAAACACCATCAAGGCTGTCCATGGCGGCAGCCAATTGACGAAGCTGACCCAAGAGGCCTTTCAGGAAAACATAGCGATTGCGGGCAAAATCGGCCAGTTGGTGGATGAAATCGCCACGGCCTCGGAAGAACAGGCGCACGGCATCTCGCAGGTGAACATTGCAGTGGCCGAGATGGACAAGGTAACCCAGGAAACGGCGGCCAACGCCGAGGAATCGGCGAGTGCGTCGGAGGAACTGAACGCCCAGGCGGAACAGATGAAAAGCTATGTACAAGACCTGGGTGCCGTAGTCGGCGGCAACGGGCATAACGGCGCCGGCCATCAAGCAAGATCCCTTCGTGAATCGTCATATGTAGGCGGCGGGGTTCGCAAGCTCCTTGCCTTGACCGACAAGTCCGGCGGAAATGGGAAGAAGCAAGCCCGGACGGCGGGGAGAGGCTCTGCCAAAGGCAAGTCGATTCATCCTGAACAGGTGATTCCAATGGAAGAGGATAAGTTTCACGATTTCTGAGAATATATGCATGAGCACGGAGAGTAATAAATAAGAGGTTTCGGGGCGGCCAAATGATGAGGATGACATATAATCGTCCGCCCCGGACCTTTCAACAAACAAGACGACAGAAGCGGAAAGTTGGGAAATAAGGGCACATTATGGCAAGTGAGATCAATAACATTAAATGCAGCATCGAAGGATATATTGAAAATGCCTGCAATAATATTTTTAGGAACTATTCGGAAGAATTGGCCAAAGAACCCATGTCATACATCATATATTCCGTATGGGGAGTAAGTACCGAGGGAGAGTTAACGGATGTTCAAAAGACTATCCATGCTATGTTGGAACCTACAGTGGAACACATATTTCGATCGCTGGCTCTGGAAAATCTCCGTTTGAGCAAGAAAATGGGAATCGAGTATCTGATCCGGGGTTTCATCATTTCCAGACTGTTTTTTATGGTGGAGCTTTTAAAATCATCAGTCCGTAATGCCGATAAATCGGAAACAAATCATCAGAATATTCTTAATAATATCGAAATTATGGGACATGCATGAGGTTCAGGATACCGGGATGCCTCGTTGCATTGAGTTAAGGATAGCGATCATTTGTAATCATTTATACTCGCAAATATGATCATATGAACATTAAGACCTCTTCTTTGACAGATGCTTCATCAGCCCCCCATCATTGATGAGTTCCTGCATAAATGGCGGAATCGGTTGAATGCGCATCAGATCTGCATTGCTGTTTATGATCCTGATCGTCCCACGGCCGCTATCTACCTCAATTTTTTGCCCATCGGATATTCTGTCCCATAAATCTTCGGATTCATAAATTGACAGCCCCATGTTGAAGGCGTTTCGGTAGAATATCCTGGCAAAACTGCGGGCAATGACACAAGCGATTCCCGCCGTCTTGATGGCTATAGGGGCGTGTTCTCTTGATGATCCGCAACCGAAATTTTCCCCGGCGACGATAATATCGCCTGCTTTTACTTTTTTCGCAAAGGTCGGATCTGCATCTTCCAGGCAGTGGGCAGCGAGTATTTCCGGAGATGTTGTTGTCAAATAACGGGCCGGAATGATAACATCTGTATCAATATGGTCTCCAAACTTCCATACCCTCCCCCGGTGCTTCATGAGCCGCTACCCCATGCCAACTCATCAGGCGCGGCAATACGTCCCAAAACCGCTGACGCCGCGGCAACAGCCGGGCCGGCTAAATACACTTCACTCCCGGAATGCCCCATGCGCCCGACGAAATTTCTGTTTGTCGTGGCGACAGCCCGCTCTCCATTTGCCAGCACCCCCATATGTCCACCCAGGCAAGCGCCGCAACTCGGTGGGCTTATGGTCGCGTTCGCATCGATAAAGATTCCCATCAGCCCCTCCCTTAATGCCATTTTGTATATTTCCCGCGTGGCAGGGACAATAATCAGCCGCAGATAAGGCGCCGCTTTTCTACCATTTAGGATCTTCGCCGCTATTCTCAGGTCTTCTATCCTGCCATTGGTGCAGGAGCCGATCACCACCTGATCGATCATAACCTCTCCCACCTGACTTACGTCTCTCACATTTGAAGGGATATGGGGAAAGGCCACCTGGGGCTCAATCTTGCCTACATCTATCTCGATAACTTCGGCATACTCGGCATCCGGGTCGGAGGTATAAAACTTATAATTTCGTTTCCCTTTCCCATGAACATACTCCCTCGTTACATTGTCGGGAATAAATATGCCGTTTTTTGCCCCGGCTTCAATAACCATGTTGGCAATAGTCAATCTAGCGGCCATACCGAGTTTTTCCACTGTCTCGCCGGCAAACTCCATAGCTCTGTACCTTGCCCCGTCAACGCCAATCATACCAATGATATAAAGTATCAAATCCTTCCCGGAGACCCATTTCTGCATATTTCCATAAAGCAGTATCTTCATCGTCCGGGGAACCTTGAACCAGAGCTCGCCGGTTAGCATGGCGGCAGCCAAATCTGTGCTGCCCACGCCCGTGGCGAAAGCGCCAAGGGCGCCGTAGGTACAGGTGTGGCTGTCGGCGCCGATAACCAGATCCCCGGGTAAGACTATTCCCTGTTCAGGCAAAAATGCGTGTTCGATGCCCGCCTCGCCGACCTCATAGTAGTGCGTGATTATCTGCTCTTTGGCAAATTCCCTCATGACCTTGCATTGCCCCGCCGAGGCGATGTCTTTGTTGGGAACAAAATGATCGGGGATCAGCACTACCTTGTCCCGATCATAAACCTTCCCGCCTCCCGCCTTCTCGAACTCGGCAATGGCAATGGGGGCCGTGATATCATTACCGAGAGCGATATCCACCCTGGCGTTGATAAGTTCTCCCGGATGGACTTCCTTGAGATCCGCATGCTCACAAAGGATCTTCTCCGTAATGGTCATTCCCATGCCTTTTCCCCCGTAGCAGCTCGGCAAGCTCCCTGTTTGGTATTAAACATCGTTAATTATTTGAATCCCTCTTGATCCATTCGAGTCTGTTCAAGGCATTGATATAGGCATTGGCCGAGGCAACGACGACATCGGGATGGGCGCCACGCCCTCCCGCCATGCGCCCTTTGTATTGAAGCCGAACCGTCACTTCCGCCAGGGCGTCCGACCCGCCGGTCACCGCCTTTACATTATATTCCATCAGGGGATAGTCGGTCTTGGTAATCTTGCGGATAGCGGCAAAGGCTGCATCAATGGGGCCGACGCCGAAACCGGCATCCTGCACAATCTTTTTATCGACCTTCATTTTCGATGTGGCCGTGGGTATGGCCACATTGCCGCTCACCACATTCAGATAGAGAAGCTTGTATTTATCCTTTACCCGAAACACTTCCTCATAAAGGACGGCCTCCAGATCCTCGTCAAAGATTTCTTTCTTGACATCCGCCAGTTCCTTGAAACGGGCAAAGACAACGTCCACCTCTCCCTCGCTAAGGGTATAACCCATTTTCTTGAGATGTTCCTGAATGGCATGACGTCCCGAGTGTTTACCGAGAACAATATTGGTCTCCGGTATGCCTACCGACTGGGGGGTCATAATCTCGTAAGTGATCTTTTCCTTGATCAGTCCGTCCTGGTGGATGCCTGACTCATGGGCAAAAGCATTGGCGCCGACAATCGCCTTATTTGGCTGGACAGGTATGCCCGTAGTCTGCGTCAATAGCCGGGACGACTGATAAATAAGCCCTGTCTTGATGCCGGTTCGAAATCCGAAAAAGTCTTTTCTTGTCTCCAAGGACATGATTACCTCTTCCAGGGCAGCATTGCCGGCCCGCTCACCGATCCCGTTAAGCGTGCATTCCACTTGCCTGGCCCCGCTTTTAACCGCCGCAAGTGAATTTGCAACAGCAAGACCAAGATCATTATGACAATGGACAGAGATAATTGCCTCTGAGATGTTTTTAACATTTTCGGTTATATAGGCAATCGATTCGGCAAATTCGGCAGGAAGGGCATAACCGACGGTGTCGGGGATATTCACCGTATTTGCCCCGGAAGCGATCACTGCTTCAATCATTTCGCAGAGGAATTTCTTGTCGGTTCTCGTCGCATCCATAGGAGAAAATTCGACATTCCGAGTATAACCGCGGGCATGGGCCACGGCGGCACAGGCCTCCCTCAAGACTTGATCACGTGTTTTTTTCAACTGGTACTTCAAATGGATATCCGACGAAGAGATAAAGGTATGGATCCTAGGGAATGCCGCCTCTTTAATGGCCGCCCATGCCCGGTCAATGTCGGCGGGGTTTGCCCTGGCAAGCGCCGCAATCTGCGCACCCTTGATCTCCCTGGCAATCTGCTGGACCGACATGAAGTCCCCCTCGGAAGCAACAGGAAAACCGGCTTCGATGATATCAACACCCAGCCTTTCCAACTGCCTGGCGATCCGGATCTTCTCATCAGGGTTCATGCTTGCCCCCGGCGATTGTTCACCATCTCTAAGGGTCGTATCAAATATGAGTATTCTTTCCCCTTCTGTTTTCATTTGCATTCCTTTCAGTAGCCACGAAAATTACCGGTTGGCCCCGATACTTCATGCGGGTTTATTTTCCGGCAGTGTTTCGCCCAGGGCCAGGCGGCAAATGTCGCTGATCATGTAGTTCTTCATGCCCGCCTCGCGCACTTGACCGTTAAGCGTGGCAAAGCACATGGCGCAAAGATATACCATTGCCTCCGCTCCATGGTCTTTGGCGTCGTCGATGTTTTTTTCACGAAACGGTGCAAAATTCTTGCCCCGGGGAAAGAGTTTGAGATTCGGCCCGGCAACTTCAACGCCGCAGCACAGGGCGTTGACCCCGTCATACTCGCGGGCAACCCTTTCTACGCCGGTCAATGCGAATATTTCATCCAAGAATGAGTCTTTCTCAGGCGCATAACGGGAGGCACATGGACGCTGGTAGGCAACTTTGATATTCAGCTTCGTAATTTTATCTCGGTGATCTCTCAGATAGTCCCGGAGGTATTCGAACAAATGCACCGGCCGGAAGGGCAGCTCGACGCCGTATTCCGGGGCAAGGTCTTTAAGAAATCCATAACAGTCATCGTGGAGGAAGACGATCTCCCTGGCACCTGACTTTGCCAGATTGTCCACCATTGCTTTCAGCCTCTCCCTCATAATGGATTCGTTACCCATATGGGCGAAGAGGACGTTGCAAAAATAATGCTTGCCCTTAAGCAAGGGGATGCTTTCGAAGAGTTGCCCCTGAATAGCCCAGGGCATGTTCCCTTGCATAACGCAGATCGACATGACCCGGTCCCGCGGCTCCACGGGCTTGGGTTCTCCTTCCGGCTTGAAACGCTCCGCCATCTGCACCAGCAAACCGGGATCGGCAAAATCTCCCGCCTCTTCCATCCGCTGCAAAATCAGGTCGAAGGGGCGGGCGCCCTTGGAGCAATATTCATTGCAGGCGATACAGGTAACGCAATCATAGATCCAGGGCGCTTTTCCATCCTTAACCAGTTTTTTGAAAGCCTTTCCCCCATCCTCTTTGCCAAAATCTAGATAATGACAGCGGGCAAGGCAGTCACCGCAAAAATCACACTTTGCTTCCTGAAACATAATCCCTCCTCAATTAAAGAGGGGACTTATCGTCCCCTCTTTTTCCATTCCGATAGACAGCCTCATAGAATTTGCTGACCCGTTAGCATTTATACATCCATCCGCGTTGATTAACCGGCCGGGTAAAAAATCTTTACAGACCGCTCCTGAACTCGTCTCTCATAAGTTCTCTCGCAATAATCATTCTACGGATCTCTGATGTGCCGGCACCGATCTCCCAAAGCTTCTGATCCAAGAAATGCCTGCTGACGGCATATTCGGTGCAATATCCGTAACCGCCATGGATCTGGATGGCGTCGAGGCCGATCTTGGTTCCCATTTCGCCGTTGAACAGCAGTGCCGCCGCGGCCATCCGATCGAGGTCCGTTCCCTTGCCGCCGGACTTGTTTTCCAGGCTGTCGCAATAGGCGGCGGCGCTGTAGGCCAGCCACTTGCCCGCCTTGTAACCACAGTACATATTGGCCAGCTTCTCCTGGATGGACTGGAAGGCAGCGATGGGTTTGCCAAACTGGACCCTCTCCTTGGCATACTTAAGAGATAGTTCGAGACAGGTTCTCTGGCCGCCAAGAGTACAGCCGCAGGTGGTGATTCTCTCGGTGCACAGGCCGCTCGTAAGCACGGCTACTCCCTTGTTCAAGCCGCCGATGAGGGCGTCTTCGGGGAGTTCCATATCTTCGAAGGTAATGAGCGCCGTGGGAGAGGTCCTCATCCCCCATTTTTTGATCTTCTCATATGAAAAGCCCTTCCCCCTGTACTTGTCGATCTCGAAACAGAAGGTCGAAATCCCCTTGGGGCCGGCGGCGGGATCGGTTTTTGCGTAAAAGACCATGAACTGGGCCACGGGACCGTTAGTGATAAAAATCTTGCTGCCGTTTATGACCCACTTGTTCCCTTTCTTCTCTGCCTTCGTCGCCATGCTCATGGCGTCGGAACCGGCGTTGGGTTCGGTAATGCCGAGGCAGCCGATCCACTCGCCCGACATGGCCTTGGGAAGGACATACATCTTCTGTTCTTCCGTGGCGTTTCTGCGGAAGTTGTCAAAGCACAGAGTCTGGCTGGCGACAACGGTCATGGACAGGGCATTGCTTACCCTGGCGATCGTCTCATACGCCAGCAGGGTCTCTACGTAGCCCAGACCGGCGCCGCCGTATTGTTCGCCAAAAACGATGCCGTTAATCCCTAAGTTAGCTGTTTCCTTGAAAAGGTCCGTGGGCATTTCGTCAATCTCATATAGGTGCTCCATCTGAGGCTCAAGCCAGGTTGTCGCCCATTTGTATACGCTGTCCTCCAACATCTTTTGCTCATCGGTAAAATTGAAATCTAAAGCCATAGCTTATATCTCCTGTAATTATTATTTATTATTTTACTTGCCCGACTGGTAGGGATCCCAATCGAAGCCCCATATTTCGCTGCCCATGGGAATCTTGTAGTTGCGCCGCTCCTCGTAGCTCGGGTACCTGCGGGCGCCGCCTTCCTTGGGAAACATGGAAACCGGGAATTTCGGTGCAAGCAGTCCATTCGCCCGGGCCTCCTTCTCCAGCCATTCCCGGTCTTCGGGATGGGCGATCGAAATGAGCGCCGCCGCCCTTTCATAACCGCTCAATCCTCTCAGATTGACGATGCCGTATTCCGTACATACGTAATTGGCAAACTGGGCGGGAACGTCAACGGTCGATCCCTCGGGCAGGAAGGGAACGATGCGGGATGTCCCATGTTTGCTGCGCGAAGTCATGGAGGCGACGCCGCGGCCGCCCTTGGACTGGGCGCAGAAGGTTACGAATTGAAAATAGCCGCCCGTGCTGGAGATGGGACGTTTTTCATAAAAACCGGTGCTCTGCTGGCCGAGAAGATCAACGGCGACGCAGTTGTCGATGGCGATCATGTTGTCGATTCTTCTCAGGATATCGAAGTTATTGGTATAGTTGATATCGTAAACGGCCATGGCCTGGTTGCGGTGAATCGTATTGTAGTACCAGTCCACGTCCACGGGGAAGGCGAAGGTGTAAACACTCTTGCCTTTGTCGAGGTTTTTATACGCATTGGTGACCTGGCCGGATTCGATCAATTTGATCAAGCCGAAGTTGAGCATCTCCGTATGAATGCCGAGGTCCTTCAGTCCCGCGTCGGCCATAGCGGCGACGCAGGCCGAGGGCAGCGATCCGATCCCGAGCTGGACAATATCCCGGTCTTTCATGATGGAAAGGACGTGCTTGGCGATCTCCACTTCCACGGGTTTTGCCTGAATGGCCTTTTCATTGATCTGGGGCCATTTGTACTTTTCGCAATCCACCTCGACCCAGTAATCGATGCTGTCGATATGGAAGGTGTTGAAACGGCCCCCCTCCGCCCAGGGATAGTCGGACCGCACTTCAAAGACGGTTTTCTTGGCCGTCTGGCTGTATATCAGGCAATTGTTCGTCCCGTAGGACATGTTGAAATAGCCGTGTTCATCGGGAGGCGTGGCGGCATTGAACCACCAATCCATGCCTCGTTTCTCCTTCACGGCATTGACAAAACGGTAGTGGTGGGCATTCATCCCGTAGGCCCATCCCCATTGCGCCCAGTCCGTAACGCCGTTCGTATCCCTGGCCTTGCGGTTCCAGGGAAAGAAGAAGAATTCATGGACCGTATGGAATTCCTGCATCGGGTCGAGCTGCTGGAACTCCAGATGGGGATAAAAGGCTGCGTACATCCAGAACTCGATGTCCTTCAACTGCCCGGCGCCGCCGCCAAGTCGCTTGGCTACGGCCTCGCTGCATACCGTGGAATCGCCGCCGGCGCCGGAGTGGTTGATCCAATCGCCGGATTTGACCATATCGGCAATCTGTTCAGGCGTTCTTCTTTTATCTCGAATCTTTTGCTGCACGGGTGTCGTCATTGGATAGCTCCTCCTTGATTTATGTTTTCTATCCCTTTAGAGATTTATGTTTCTTATCTTTTATGCCAAGACGATCAACGCCTGAAATGCATCTACCTTGTCTCCGCTGCTTACCATCAGTTCCTTCACCACCCCGTCCCGCGGAGCGCAGATCGGGTTTTCCATTTTCATCGCTTCTAAGATGGCGATCTCTTCGTCTGCCTTAACGACATCGCCAACCTGCACTAAAATTTCCATTATTGTCCCCGGCATCGGGGCCACAACATTTGTACTCATTCAAATTGCCTCCCTAAGTCTTTATTTATGCTTCGTCTGCAAACGCTTATGTTGATTTCATTGTCATCCGGGATTACTTCCAGGCGTCAGGCCCCCATTTCTCCGGCAGGACCGCCTTTGCGGGCCACTCGGAGGGCGCCGTCTGCCCCGGTTTTTCTCCCACTTTCTCGATCAGTTTCTTCAAACCGGGCCTCAGGAACTGCGGATTCCCGCCTTTCTCCGTCCTGCCGTTATAGATGGCCTCGGAACGCAGCCTGCGGCCGATGGTCTTCTCCATCTTATTTCCCAGCCATAAAACCCTGTCCACATCGTAACCGTGTTCAATCCCGAGTTCATCGATCATGACGACGAGATCCTCCATGGTAATGAGTCCCACGTAGCGATGATCCTTATAGTAATATTCGCCGGTGCCTCTAACGGGGCAGTCATCGAGGAAGTTGGCCGGCTGCCCGCCCAAACCTCCCAGGGTGCCCTCAAATCGGGATATGCCGGCATGAAGGGCCGCCAAAACCGAAGCGGAGGCAACACGCTTGGTTTCGTGGAGGTGACAGAGGTGAACTTCCGGGTTGGGCATGGCGTCCATGATCATGGAGAAGTAACGATAGACCTCGGCGGCAGAGGCCGAACCGTCATGGTCCGCATGTTCGATGTCATAGGCGCCTATGGACAGCCACCGTTTCGTGAACTCTACGGCATCTTCAAGCTTGGTAGCGCCGCTGAGGGGGCTTCCCCAGATGGTGCTCACGACGCCGCACATCTTGATCCCGACATCGGCGCATTTCTTGATGCACCGTTCGGCCTCCCGCCAGTATTGGGAAAGGGTTGTTCCGGAATTGGCAAAATGATGTTCCGGGTCGGTAGAAACCATCATCAGGGCACGGTCGGGACCAATTCCCTGCTTCTTCAATTCGACGGCGCGATCCACCGCGCTCTCACGGATCGTTACGGCGCTGAAAACGAGTTCATCGTAATTGATTTTCCCCTTGGCGCATCTCTTTTTAAAACCGTCACTCCGGAAATGGGCGAGAACTTCATCGGCATCCCGGAACTGGGGTGTAGTTATCGGACTTCCCAGGTTGGTAACTTCAATCTCCTTGCAGCCGGCCAGAATAATCTCTTCTCCATAAAAAATCTTGGCTGCTGTGGAAACAAACTTCTCTTCGTGCTGAAAGCCGTCACGGATCGTGATATCGCCGAGCATTACTTTTTTGGGCATCCTCGGAAATATTTTCCAATAATCATGTTCTGTCATCGTGTATGTCCTCCTCATAATTATTCAGGGCATAGTTGTTATAAGCCGTCATTCTCCTTTGAAAACGGGCTTTCTTTTTTCCGCAAAGGCCGCCAGGGCTTCCAGGCGGTCTTTTGTGGGAATGGTGATTTCGTAGGCCTTTGATTCCAACGGCAGCGCCACTCCCAAGCTGCATTCGCTGCCGTAGTTGATGGCAAACTTCGCCTGGGCAACACCGATAGGTCCGTTCTTGGCGATCTCTCCCGCCAGTTCCATAGCGGCATCCATCAGCTTGTCCGGTTCGACGACCTTACAAACCAGCCCGATATCCAGGGCTGTCTTGGCGTCAAAACGCCTTGCCGTGTAGATCAACTCTTTTGCCTTTGCGATCCCAACGATCCTAGGTAACCTTTGCGTACCGCCGCCGCCGGGAATGATGCCCAAACCCGTTTCCGTAAGGCCCATCAGGACATCCGCAGAGGCGATGCGCAGGTCACAGGCGAGGGCCAGTTCGGAACCGCCGCCGAAGGCAAAGCCGTTGATGGCGGCGATAACGGGAACTCTCGCATTCTCCACGGCAATCATCGTTCCGCGGACCGTCGCGATAAAGCGCCGTACCTGGTCATCGGTGAGTGTGCGTCTTTCCGCCAAATCCGCCCCGGCGGAAAAGGAGGCCTTCTTTCCTTCCAGTGGTTTGGCGCCGGTAATAACTATGACCCGCAGGGACATATCGAAATTTGATTCCTTAATTATGTTGCCCAACGTCTCGATCATGTCGAAATTCATGCAGTTCATTTCTTTTGGCCGGTTGAGGGTCAGGATCAGGATGCCTTCACCCTTTTTTTCAGTTAGAATAACGTCCGACATATTAGTCCTCCATATTGTTAAAACCATACATAATTAATATCGCTTGTTGCCGACACCGTTTTTTGCCCGCTAAAATTTGAAATTGCCGAAACTCGATTCCTCGATGGGCCTCAACAGCGACACCTCAAACGCCGTAGCCAGGGCATCCCGGCAATCTTTTAAGGGGAGGGTGCCGTCCTGGAAAAGACGCGCCTCCAAGAAAAACGGATGGGCCTCGCTGGAATATTTATCGACCATCATCTGCTGGAATTTCTGGGCCGCTTCTTCGTCCATTTCCCGGCCTGCCTTCTTCGCATTGGCCCTTTCCAGGGTCGTCAGAATGAATCCTGCCGTCTGCCCGGACATGACGGACGTTCGTGATCGCATGGTATGAAAAATGAAGCGGGGATCATAAGCGCGCCCACACATTCCGTAGTTGGCGGCGCCGTGATCGGGACCGATAACCCATTGGACCTTGGGAACCCTGGCACAGGCGCAGGCCCTGACCATATCGGAACCGTATTTCCCGATGCCGGCATACTCTTCCTGGGTGCCGACCATGTAACCGGGCGAACCCTGCATATAGAGAATCGGAATCTTCTGTGTGCAGCAACGGATAACCCACTCGGTCGCCTTTCTAGCCGCATCTACGAAGATGACGCCATTATTGTTGCTCGCAACGACGCCGACGGGAATACCTTTAAGATACATTAATCCGCAGACAAGGTTGTCACCCCGGCCGGGATTGTAGTTGCGCTTATATTCGCTAAAGTAACTGTCGTCGGCAATGCAGTTGATAACCTCGCGGACGTTTATTCCATGGTAGGTATCCTTGGGCAGGATTTCATAGAGACGGCTGATCGGAAGTTTCGGATCCTTGGTCTCGCGTCTTTCGATGCATAACTTTTGCTTTGGGTCATGGGAAAGCAAGTCCCTGAGTTTTTCGATCCCCTCATCCTGGCTTTGGACGAAATGATCGGCTCCGCCGGATATGCCGGTATGAACCTTCGCGCCGCCGAGGTCCTCCATGGAAACAACTTCGCCAATGGCTGATTTGACCATGGGCGGGCCGCCCAGGAAGGCATAAGCCATCTTGTCGATCATGATCGACTCGCAGGCCAGATACACTATGTATGCGCCGCCGGCGGTATTCCCGCCGGTGCTCAAGGTATACTGTTTGAGCCCCTTGGCTGACATCCGGCACATGTTAAAGAAGAACCGCCCGAACTGCCCCCGGCCGGGGAATACCCCCGCTTGCAGAGGAAGAAAGCCGCCGGCGGAATCCGTAATGTAGACGCAGGGTATCCCGGCCTCTTCGGCAATATCCTGGGCCCGCAGATGCTTCTTCGTATTGATGGGATAATAAGCCCCCGCCTTTACCCTGCTGTCATTGGCAATAACCATAACCCAATTGCCATGAACCTTGCCCAGACCAGTTGCCAAACCGGCAGAGGGGACATCCTTTGTTGATTTATCGTAATTAATTCCGAACCCGGCGCCTCTGCTCAGTTCCATAAATTCCGTACCGGGGTCGATGAGTTGCTTGATGAGATCGCGCACCGGCTTCTTACCCTGCTTGAGCAGGCGATCGACCTGATCCTGTCCACCTGGATAGTACGCCTTTTCCCACTGGGCATATAGTTTCTCTTCTTCTGCCAGCCAGTGTTGTCTGTTATCTGTATACTCAGCTTCTTTTTTTAATCGCCTTGCTTCTTTTGTGTTTACTTTCTCAGTCATTACTGCTCTCCTTTTCTCTGACTCCGTAATGTTTTAGATCTGCCGTTTGCCGCAGAACAGTTTCATAACAAAAGACACCACCGTTTCATCCTTCTGATTTATGATCAGATTCTTCACCGTCAGGACGCCCCTTCCCTTCCCTTTGTCCGTGATGTCCATGACTTCCACTTCGCACCGAATTGTGTCACCAATTCGGGTCGGCGCCGTGAAACGGACATCATCCATTCCATAAAAGGCGATGAACGATTTCGGCAGATAACTTGAGTAGGGACCCATCCTGAACGGCAGGGCCATCCCGATACTCAACGTCAGCATCCCATGGGAGATCCGTCCTCCGAACGGCGTCTTCGCCGCATATTCGACATCCGTATGGAGGGGGTGCCAATCGCCCGTAAAACCGGCAAAATTCACGATATCCGCCTCGGTCACCGTCCTTGCCGGGGACACGATCTTTTCTCCCACCGCGTAATCATCTAAATATAGATATTCTTTCACTATAATCTCCTCCGCTATAGAATTTTTAATCGTTTTGCTTCGTTCCGAAGCTCGTTTCGAAATTCCGGGTGGGCGATGGCGATCAATTCATTTGCTCGCTCCTTCAAGGTTTTCCCTTTAAGCATGGCCACTCCGTACTCCGTCACAATATACTGAACCTCCGTCCGCGGCGTTGTTACAACGGCGCCGGGGGTCAGGGTGGGTACAATCTTGCTGATCGCGCCTTTTTTTGCCGTTGAATGGAGGCAAAGGAAGGATTTTCCACCCTCCGATTTGTAAGCGCCCCGGCAGTAGTCCATCTGGCCTCCCGTTCCGCTAAGCATCCTCGTCCCCACTGACTCCGAGGCGCATTGCCCGCCCAGGTCCACCTCGGCGGTAGCGTTGATCGCAACCATCTTATGATTTTTAGCGATAATCGTTGGATCATTGGTATAGGAGACCGGATAGGATTCGAATATGGGATTCCGATTAAGATATTTGTAGAGTTTATGACTTCCACCAGCGAAGGTTCCGATTATTCTCTCTTTATGGATCGTCTTTTTCTTTCCCGTAATGACCCCCATTTCGATCAAATCGATCATGGAATCGACAAACATCTCCGTATGAATGCCTAAATCCTTCTTGTTCTTAAGTGCATATCCGACAGCATTTGGCATGGCGCCGATCCCCAACTGAACTGTCGAGCCGTCTTCGATCATGTCGGCAACGGTCTGCCCGATCACTTCATCATTCGGAGTGAGGGGCGCGGCAGGAATTGCCGGCAACGGTTCATGGTTCTCAACAAGCAGGTCAACCTGGGAAATGTGGATGAAGGAATCGCCGTTAATGTAAGGCTGATGTTCATTAACCTCCAGGATCACCTTTTTCGATATATCGGCAGCGGCCCGATGGTAGGTTACGGCCGTTCCAAAGCTGAAATAACCGTGCTCGTCCATGGGAGAAACAGAAACCATCAGGACATCATTCTCCAGATATTTTGTATAATACCCGGGGATTTCGTGGAAATACTCCGGATAGGTCGAGCCGATGCCTTCATTGATTGCCTTCCGTATTCTTGCCGAAATGAACCACGTGTTGATGTTAAAGGCCTTCTGCCCTGCCCCGGATAGATACCCGTCCGCGGCCGGGAGCCACAGGGTGTCCCGGAGATTGACGTTTTCCAGTTCGCCGCTGCGCTTCGCCAGCGCGCTCATCAAAGCCGGCGCCATGCCCGCGCCGAAACCTAACTCCACCCAGTCCCCCGATTTGACTATTTTTACCGCCTCGTCGGCCGTTGTCAGTTTTTTCCCATATTCATCAATCCATTTCCCGCTCATGACATAATCCCTCCTCTTTCAAGATATGAGTAATGTCGATCCCCTGTCGCAGCCATCCATCAATCCCTACAGCCTCTCTACATCATCAGTTCCCGGCCAATGATCAATCTTCGGACCTCTGAGGTACCAGCGCCGATTTCGATCAGTTTTGCATCCCGTAAATAACGTTGTGCGGGATACTCCAGCATATATCCATATCCTCCATGTATCTGGACCGCCTGATCGGCGATTCTGGTGGCCATTTCTGCATTGAAGAGAATGGACGCCGCCGCCAGCCTGTGGACCTCAGTGCCCTTCCCTCCCCGAGATGCCTTTTCGGCTGTCATGGCGGCCCGGTAACAGAGCATCCTGCCGGCTTCGATATAGGTATACATATCCGCCAGCTTGGCCTGGATGAGCTGAAATACCCCGATCGGCTTCCCGAACTGGACGCGTTCCTTGGCATATCGGACGGAAAGATCAAGACATGCCTCCGCAATCCCCAGCGACTCGCCCGCATAGAAGGAGCGCTCTACATCAAGCCCAGACATCATGACGTGGACGCCTTTGTTCTCCTCCCCCAATACATTCTCCACCGGAATCATGCAGTCTTCCAGAACCAGTTCCGCCGTGGGTGATCCGCGATGACCATATTTCTTCAGCTTCTTGGAAACGGAGAAACCGGGGAATTGGGTATCGAGGATGAAAGCCGTGATTCCCTTGGCGCCTTTTTCCTTGTCTGTTTTCGTATAAAGGACGATAGTGTTTGCGACCGTGCCGTTGGTGATGAACATCTTCGTTCCGTTCACCACATAATGATCCCCTTTCCTCACCGCGACCGTTTGGATGTTCACGGCGTCCGAACCGGCGTTCGGCTCGGTGAGTCCCAAGGCTCCGATGTGCTTTCCGGAACAAAGAGACGGAAGGTACTTCTGCTTCTGCGCCTCGTTGGCGTTGTGGCTAAGGTTGTTCACACAGAGGTTGGCATGGGCGCCCCAAGATAGGGCGATGGCGGGACTTGCTTTGGCCAGTTCTTCGACGGCCAGTACCGCCGAGAGAAGATCCGCGCCGGCGCCGCCGTATTTCTCTTCCGCCGTAATGCCCATGATCCCCAAATCTCCCAGTTTCTGCCACATACCCTCCGGCCAGGCATCCTTCTCATCGATCTCCTCAGCTATGGGTAGTATCTCTTTAGACGCAAAATTGCGGATACTGTCCTGCAACATCACATGCTCTTCACTCAGGTTGAAATCCATCTCCCCGTTCTCCCTTTCATCTTCCTATTAATCGATTCACCGCCCGATAACAGTATCCTTACCAGGCTTATCCCCGTCCCGTGCCGGCATCGGCGCACTCGAATCAGTTTCCTAACTCCTCCTGATCCATTGGCTATTGAGCCATTTCATCTTGGCGGCCTCTTCCAGCAGCCAATCCCTGAATTCCGGATGCGCGATTTTTGTAATCGCAATGACCCGCTCCGGAATCGAAAGGCCCTTGAGATAGGCCACGCCATATTCCGTTACCAGATAGGAAACATCGACGCGCGGGACGGTAACAATCTCGCCCAACGGCAAAGTAGGTGTAATTTTGGAGCGTAATCGACCCTCCTTGTCTTTATAGGTCGCATGAAAGGCAAGGATGGACTTGTTTTCCGAATAACCGATCTGCGGCAATCCACGGGTGGATCGGTAATAGGCCCCCCGCGCAAAGGCAAGCTGTCCCCCCGTGCCGGAATATTCCGTGAGGCCGATGGACTCAGAGCTGACCTGCCCCTGCAGATCCACACCCAGACACGCATTGATGGAAACGAGGTTTCTGTTTACGGCAATCGCGTTCGGATCATTCGTAAAATCTACCGGATATGAGGCAAGCGCCGGGTTGTGATCGAGCCAGTCGTATAATTTCCGGCTGCCAATGGCGAAAGCCCAGACAATCTTCTCGGGAAGGAATGTCTTCTTTCTCCCCGTGATCACTCCGGCATCATGCAGTTCGGCGATCGCTTCCGTAGCCATTTCCGTGTGAATGCCCATATCCTGAACGCCATGATCGGCAAGGAGGCGCAGGATAGTATCCGGCAAGCCGCCGATCCCTATCTGCAGGCAGGGTCCGTCCTTCGGGATCATATCGGCGATGATCGCGGCAATCTGCCGATCCGTCTCCGTTGCCTGCGACGGCGGTATGGCAATAATTTTATCCGTTTTGTTTTCGATGACATAATCGACGTTGGATAGGTGGATGCATTCGTCATAACCGCCGTAGCACCAGGGCATGCTTTCATTCACTTCCACCACGCGGATTTTTGCTTTATCAAGGGTCGCCTTCGTGAAGGCATTCTGCAGACCGAAGTTGAAATAGCCGTGCTTATTCATGGGGGTGGTGGTGATCACGGCCATGTCGACATCCAACGTCTCCCTGTAGGTTCGCGCCGTTTCGCCAAAATTCTCGGGGAGATGGGTCCCCCGGTTTTCAGCAATATACTTCCGGGTAAGTCCCAGGATATGCCAGTTACCCCACCAGCAACTCTTTGCCTCGAGATCCTTTTCCATGACCAGGGGCGGGTTTAGATGCCCGATGCATCTCACTTTAATGTCCTTTAACTCATCAAGACGCTCGGCCAGCGCCCTATCGAAGGCCCGGGGTGACTGGATGGCGCCATAGTCTATCCACATCCCATCCCGAACCAATGCCGCTACCTGCTCCGGCGTTGCTCTCTTTTTTCCATAGTTGTCAGACATGATCCCCTCCGTTGATGAATCCTGCACATCACGTTCAAGCCATCAATAGTTCACCTGCGCCAACCCTTTAAGGCCCAGGATTTTCCTTGCCTCAGCCGCCGATGCCGGTTCTATGCCCAGTTCGCGGGCGATGCGGACGATCTTCTCCACCTGCTCGCCATTGCTTTTGGCAGCAACTCCCTTGCCCAGGAATAGATTGTCCTCAAGGCCAACCCTTACATTGCCCCCGATGAGAAGAGACTGGGTGCAAATGGGGAATTGGGCGCGACCTGCCACGCAGACGGAGTAGGTAAAATCGCCGATCAGCCGTTTCGCATAATCGACCATGAACATCAGGTTTTCGGGACTTGGGGTTATTCCGCCCAGAACACCCATGACAAACTGCATGTAAACAGGTTTTTTGATGTACCCACGGTCGATCAGGAAGGCGATATTATTGATCATTCCGGAATCGTAGACTTCAAACTCCGGCTTTGTCCCCTGCTCGTTAAAGATAGCGCAGAACTCCCGCATCGTTTTAAAGGTATTGGGGAAGACGAAGTCTTCCGTCATGGCGAGATATTTCGCTTCCCAATCGAATTTTAGATTCTTGTATTTTTCGAGGGCATGAAAAAGGGCAAAGTTGACGGAACCGGCGTTGAAAGAGGCCAGTTCCGGCTTAAAGACCGTTACGGGCTTAAGGCGCTGCTCCGCCGTCATCCCGAGACCACCGCCCGTAGTGATGCAGGCGATCATGTCGCATCGCTCTTTTATGCTTGCCAGAACTTCTCGGTAAAGATCCATGTCCGAAACGGGTTGGCCCGTTTCCGGATTGCGGACATGGATGTGTGCTACCGCCGCTCCCGCTTCGTAAGACCGCACCGCCTCGTCGGCTATTTGCTTTGGCGTGATTGGCAGATACTCGGACATACTCGTGGTATGAATACTTCCCGTGATGGCAACCGTTACAATGGTTTTGCTCATTTTTCCTTTTCTCCTTAATATTGTTTTCGATATTTCCATTTGCTTTCCCGATGTTCCTCTTTGATAGCTCATGCGAACATGTTCCTGTTCGGTTGTTGGACGCGAAGACATCCTCCGTTATTGGATTAGAGCACTCAAAAAGGCTTATCCGACCATCCTTTCAATATGGACAATGGCAAGCTCCGTGCCGTTTATTTGGATGGAGAATATTGCGGGAGAATAGTTTCAGAACGCACAGGCTACTGAAATGGTGCTGCAAATCAACAGCACGTTGATATGATTATCTTATTGATGATTTTAATGGGAAATATTATTAGAAGACGGCACTGGGAATTCGCCGCAAAAAATCAAAACCAAAGAAAATATTTCGACAGTATTAACCGTCGATGCCCCTTCAATCAGTCCGGACGATCGATCTTCAGCGGTGTAGGTTTATGATCTCCATCCACTATGAGAGCCTTTCAGGCATAGACAGCCTTTCAAACTGATAATAACATATTGTATCTAAAGGGGTAACCGTGCTGCATGAAAATAATCCGGCGGTTGGATGAATTCAATACACTTCCGATGACCGAAGAATTCTTCGCAAGCGCTGCCTGGTAATGCCCATGGCGGCGGCGGTGTGGGCCTTGTTCTGGCCGAAGCGGGCAAGTAGGCTCTTCGTATAAAGGCTGATCATGTCGTCCAGAAACATCGTATCAAGGGTTTCAATCTTGGCCAGACTCTGCATGTCCCGGTTGTTGCCCTTTTCAAGAGGAATATCGACCGGGCTTACGGTCTGATCGTCGCTTAAGAGCACCGCTCTTTCAATAATGTTTCGCAGCTCCCTGATGTTGCCGGGCCACTCATAATCGCAAAGGATATTTACGGCCTCATCGCTGCAACATTGAACATTCTTTTTGAGCACCCCGTTATACTCGGAGATGAAATGGTTGATCAGGAGTGGGATATCATCCCGCCGCTCACGCAGGGGAGGAACGGCGATGGAAATAACAGAGAGACGATAGTAGAGATCCTCCCGGAACCGCCCTTCCTTCACCTCTTTTAATAGATCCTTGTTCGTGGCTGCAATGATCCTTACATCGACTTCGATATTGTCCGTCCCGCCCACCCGCTGAAAATTTCTGACCTCTAAGAATCTCAGGAGACTGACTTGGGTTTTCGACCCGATTTCTCCGATTTCATCGAGAAAAATGGTTCCCCTGTCGGCCATCTCAAAGAGGCCCTTTTTCTGCTTGATGGCCCCCGTAAATGCACCCTTTTCATGACCGAAGAGTTCACTCTCGAGAAGTCCTTCCGACAGGGCCGCACAGTTGATGGCAACAAATGGGTGGTTCTGGCGTGAACCATTGTAATGGATGGCGCTCGCAAACAGTTCCTTACCCGTACCGCTTTCTCCGAGGATCATAACGGTTGACTGAGCCTCCGCAACACGCTTGCTAAGCCTGATAAGGCTTTTCATGGCGCTGTTGTTAGTGACGATCTTCTCAAACCCGAAGCGATCCTTTTGGGTGGAACGGATAAGATTCATCTCGGCAACAACCCGCTTCGATTCAAGACACCGCTTGATTATGAACTTCAGTTCCTCAATGTCGAAAGGCTTGGCGATATAATCATAAGCTCCGAGCTTGATCGCCTCCACCGCCCCCTTGATTCCGCCGTATGCGGTCATGATGATGCCAGGGCATTGAGGATCCAGCCGGTGTACTTTTCGGAAAAGCTGCATGCCATCCATGTCGGGAAGTCTGACGTCAAGCAGCACCAGATCGGGACTGTGCATATCAAAGGCACTTAGGGCTTCCCTGCCGTTTTCGGCAGTTACAACTAAATAATCGTCCCCCGACAGGGCCTTCTTCAACGATCTGAGAAGCAGTTTTTCATCATCAACGATGAGAATTTTCGGTTTCATCTGCGATTCTCCTGGATATTACGCTAAAAATCCGAGACCTCCTGTTTGATATCCTTCCATACAACCGGCAGGAAAGCCACAAAGTGAATCAGATATGCATCCAACACCCCTATGCCTCATCGAGGAACACGGGCAGCCTGACGCAAAAAGTCGTTCCTTTTTGGACCTTGCTCTCCACTTCAATAATGCCGTGATGGTCCTGAATGATTTTATCGGAAACGGTCAAGCCAAGGCCGGTTCCAACACTTTTTGTAGTAAAGAAGGGATCGAAGATCTTGTTTATGACCTCGGCCGGAATACCAATACCGTTATCCTTAAAGCGGATGAGAAGCCACCGGCCCGGTTTGGTCTGTCCCTCCATCATCTCCGTTGAGATCATAACTTTTCCCTTTGTCGTGATGGAGTCTACGGCATTGATGAGCAAGTTCAGGAATACCTGTCTGAGCCTGTTCGGGTCTGCCCTGGTCGGCATTGTTTCTTTGCTGAACTGGGTCTTGATCACGATATCTTTTTTCGTGGCTTCCTTCCGGACCAGACTGACCGTATTGGTCAGCAGTTTATGGACATCCACCTCCTCGATCTGCAACGGCAACGGACGGGCCAGATTGAGGACTTCACGAATCAGTCCCTCGATCCTGTCGATTTCCGTTAAAATATTTTTTAGCTCCCCTCGGTGGGAATTATCGGTATCACACTCATTCTCCATGTTTTGGACAGTCGTATAGATACCGGCCAGAGGATTCCTGATTTCATGAGCAATGCCGGAGGCAATCCACCCCAGCGCGGCAAGTTTCTCCGTACGCAACAGGTAGTCATCCATCCTCTTTTTTTCCGTCAGGTCGGTAATAAGGCTCACAGCGCCATGAACATCACCATTCTCGCCGGTAAGCGTGAAAGCCGTAATTCCCAGCGTCAGCCGCCTATTGTCCTTGCGTTGGTAGGTAATTTCAAACGGGCTGATGTCCTCTTTCCTCTTCAAGGCTTTATATATTCGCAACCTTTCCTTGTCATTGAACAAAAACACATCCTGAATGAGGCGCAATTTGGCTTCTTCGTTATTTATTCCGAGAATTTCCTCTCCCCGCGGGTTGAGATTGCGAATCTGGCCATCAAGATCGCTCACCATGATACCGTTCACGGAACAGCGGATGATATTCTCCGAGAGCATCTTTTCATTGCTCAGGGCGTCGTATAGCCTCGCATTCTCGATGATGATGGCGGCCTGATTGGCAAATATGGCCAAGGACTCAATATCGTCCTGGGTGATTTCCATCCGTGTCCGGTATCGATCCACGCCAATCAGGCCGATCACCTTTCCCTTCAGCTTCAAAGGAACATAAAGGACGGACTTCCTTTCCTGGTAGTTGTTGATTATCCTGTCAACCTCTGTGGCCTCAGGATTGTTAACCGTATCCTTGATAAAGATCGGCTCACCGCGAAGAATGGCACTCGTTTCATAACAATAATGTTTACCGATCACCAATGGCTTGCTCAACGCACGCTCTGCACCGATCTGCGTAAATCCCTTTGTACGAACGCACTCCAGCCGCACACCATCATTATTTATCAGATGAATAATGACCCGATCGAAATTCAGCCCCGTCATAATGCGGTCCACGATCTCTCTCAGAACCTTTTCGAGATCAGGGACACTCGTCAGCATTGAGCTGATCTCATAGACGTGATTCAGAAGATTATTCTTGACTTCCAGCTTGGTCTTCAGTTTCTCATTCGTAACAAGTAAACTGTCTGGTGCTGCTTTCATCCGGTCATTTCCCATCTCTCAAGGGGGCCTTCAAGAACGAGGGCAGGTCCCTTATCTCGGGTGCATATCTTCAGCTTACTGCAAACTAAAGCTATTTCCATAAAGCAAAAAAGAGCTTGCAGCCTCAACCGTACGGCTAACCGCTATCAGAACATATGCGATCTGTCCATTGATTTAAAAGATGATGAGCATTCTTACCATACACTGTACTGTCAATAACAAAATATTCATGGTCAGGATATTCAAACAACTGGGGATGATTCTCCAAGTAGGATGTATCGAATGTCCTGTTCATGAAATCGGGCTCATTACAAATGGCAATATAAAGAGGGATGGTTGTCTTAGGCCAGAGGAGAGTGAAACGCAGCAAGGCCTTCTTCAGCCGCTGAACCGTCTCCGCCCAGCCATGCCCCCGGACGATCAACTTTGCGAGGAGAGAATCATAAGCGGCGGGGATTCGGTATCCGAGATGGATATTGCCATCTACCCTGATATTGGAACCGCCCGGGGGATCGAAGATTTCAATCATCTTGCCGCCTTCAGGCATAAAATTATTTTTGGGGTCCTCGGCATTGATGCGCACCTCAATCGCAATCCCGGAAAGATTCACCTGTTCCTGGCGTATGCCAAGCACCATTCCTTCGGCGATCTCGATCTGCTGTCTGACGATGTCCACGCCAGTCAGCATCTCTGTAACGCTATGCTCCACCTGCAGGCGCGTATTGATCTCCATAAACCAGAATCTTCCGGATTGGGCGTCTACCAGGAATTCCACCGTTCCGGCATTAACATAAGCAGACGCCCTCGCTATTTTGATGGCCGCACTGTGTATTGCCTCAATCACCTCTCCGGGTAGATCCACCGGAGCAACTTCCAGCAGTTTTTGATGTCGCCGCTGAATCGAACAATCCCGCGTCCCGAGATGAACGACATTTCCATATGAATCTGCTAATATTTGCACTTCTACGTGTTTCGCAGCTTCAATATATTTTTCCACATAGATTGTATCGCTGTTAAAAGCCGACATGGCTTCTGCTCTCGCCCGGAGAATCTGGACTTTCAAATCGGAATCCATCCCGATCTTTCTCATCCCCCGCCCGCCGCCGCCCAATACTGCTTTTAAGATAACGGGGTAGCCATGCTCCGCGACAAAGGCAAGCACCTCCGCTACACCGTCTTCGCCCGGAGACAAGGTTGCTATTCCCGGAACGGTGGGTACCCCGGCTTCCACCGCTAAATGTCTCGCCAGGACCTTATCACCCAGGTTCTTAATAACCGGGGACGGTGGACCGATGAAGATGATTCCGGCTTCTTCGCAAGCACATGCAAAATCGGCATTCTCCGCCAGAAATCCATATCCGGGGTGAATGGCGTCCGCACCAGTTTCTATAGCCGTCCTGACCATCTTTTCAATATTGAGATAGCTGCCTCCCTGTTCATTGTCGATAGGAATCGCCCTGTCGGCAAAGCGAAGGTAGCAGGCATTCCTGTCCGGCTTTTCATAAACAACAATCGCCTCGCGTCCCAACTCCCGGACGGTTTTCATGATCCGGAGGGCAATCTCTCCCCGGTTGGCAATTAATATTCGCTTGATTGTTTTCTTCTCCATACCCGCGTCTTTCCGATTAATAACCATATTTATCCGACTTCTGGAAGATTGATCATCTGGCAGGATACATTCTCATACTTTTCTGCCGACAGAAAATCCCTCTTCGATCGCTTCTTTGATCATCCGGGGCTTAACGCAGTCACCAATGGAGTAGACTTCCGGCGCTTTTCCCTTGTAGCCCTCGACAAGCTTCGGTTCCGATTTGAGGCCCACGGCAAGCACCACGTTGTCTCCCTCGATGAAGCCGGAGGTTCCCTGTTGAGTCACTTTGATGCCCTTATCCGTTATCTTCTTTACGGTGACGCCGGTCTTCATCCGGATACCTGCTTTTTTCAGTCTTGCGAGGAAGAAAGGCCGGGATGTAGGAGATATATTATCCGCCATGCGCTCCCGCATTTCGATTACAGTGATCGTGCTGATATCTTTTCCCTTTTCGCTTAAGAATTCCGCTGTCTCGCATCCCACTAAGCCGCCGCCGATAATGATGACGGATCCGCTTGCATTCTTCCGGCCGGTCAGCAGGTCTTCCGCCATCAAGACATTGGCGCCCTTTACTCCCGGAATGTTTGGAAGCAAAGGTTGTGCGCCCAGAGCGAGGATCAGGACATCAGGTTTCCCGTCCGCTATGGCTCTCGGTGTGTCCTTGCTATTGAGCCGGATTTGAACGCCCGCCTTCTGCGTCCTGACAGCAAGGCTTTTATTCAGTTGCCCGATTTCATCCTTATGCGGTGGCAGGCAGCCGACCCGGAGCCATCCGCCCAGTTCATTTTCCTTTTCAAACATGGTAACCTGGTGGCCTCTCGCCGCCGCTGTCATTGCTGCCTCCATGCCCGCAGGACCGCCACCGATCACGAAAACCTTCTTCCGTTTCCAGGCGGGTTCCAGGACATGCTCGCCTTCTTTACCCGCGCAGGGGTTGACCGTGCAGAATGTAGCGGCCCCCTTTCCCCAGGACCTGTACATGGACATGATCTCAGCAAGGCAATTGGAGCAGGCGATACAGGGGACAATTTCATCCATCCGGCCTTCCCTTGCCTTGTTGGGAAGTTCCGGGTCGGCCAACAATGCCCTTCCCATGCCGACAAGGTCCGCTTTCCCGTCGGCCAGTATCTTTTCGGCCACAAGCGGGCCGTTGATCCGGTTGGCGGCAATGACAGGGATGCTTACTGAGCCCTTGATCTTTTCAGCGAGATAAGCAAAAGCGCCCGGGGGCAGCGAAGGTGCGATCGTCGGTACCGGCGATTCATGCCAGCCCGTATAAGCGTTGATGATGCTAACTCCCGCCCGTTCCAATGCCTGCGCCACGATCATGGAGTCCTCAACCGTGTGCCCTCCCACCATCTGTTCCTCAATGTTCAGACGGACACCAATGGGGAAATCATCGCCTGCCTCTCGCCTCACGTTCTCGATCACTTCCAGGATCATTCGCATTCTCTTCTCAAGGCTCCCCCCGTATTCGTCTTCCCGTTTGTTGGTGATGGGAGAAAGGAAGCGGTTAAGAAGGTACCCGCCTCCCACAAGAATCTCCACGGCATCGAAGCCTCCCTCACGGGCACGTCGGGCCGATTTGCCGTATTCATCTACAATGTAATTAATCTCGTCAATGGACAGGGCGCGGGGTATGACACGCATTATCCTGTTCATCACCGGCGAAGGTCCTACGACTCCAGGGACACTGTCCTTGAACATTACATGATAGGAAGCAATAAGCTGAGACGCTGCTTTTGCTCCGTGAGCATGGATTTCCGCCGTTAGTCGCCGGACGCCGGGAATAAACCGGTCATCGAAGAGGCCGGGTTCCACGGGCGAACCTGCCGGAACCGGGGAAAAGGGAATAATGATAAGGCCGGCACCGCCTTTTGCCCGCTCCTTAAAAAAGTTTATGAAACGATTACCTATCGTTTCGTCCGATTCGGAGTACCCGGTGGTTATGGGAAGCATGACGATCCGGTTTCTGACTTCCATATTTCCGATTTTAATGGGGGTAAACAGGTGTTTGAACATGCGATTCTCCTTTTTTCTTATCCTGTCAGGGTACGGATAACCTGACTGATTGACACATCGGAGCCGGATTCACGGCAAGAAATCCCATCGGCAAAAGGGAATCCTGCCCATATGCCACCGCTCGATTTTGCATAAATCCCGATATGGCCAGCTTTAATCTGTGGTGAAAAATTATACGATGAGAAACCTTAATGAAGTCATTATGAGGGGTGGTTCTGTAAGCACTGCCGTTCCTGACGACCATGGCGATTCACTGGGTGCCACCTACAACCTTATAGCAGCCTTCCGTTTTATTAAATATTCAGGGATGATTTTCCTCATCCCTGAATATTAAGGAGACAAGTGACAACTCTTCTCTCCCTATAGAGGGTTATTTGTGTTTTCTATCGGTTTCTCATGGATCTCTGCATCTGAACGAATTCATTCCTACCTATGGATGGAACTAATCCAGTGCCCGAATATCCGGTTTGCCCCCTTTATTCATAGAGGAATAAAGGGGGCAAACCGAGCGGCTATATCATTTCCAGAACCGTGGCGATGGACACCCCGCCGCCGCCACAGAGGGTGGCCATGCCCAGGGTTTTGCCACGTTTCTTCATGGCATGGAGGAGTGTCACCATAATCCGGCAACCGGTGGAGCCCACCGGATGACCGAGACCGACGCCGGAACCGTTCACGTTTGCGACCTCACGTTTGAAGCCGATCTCCCGCTCACACCCCAGGTACTGGGCCGCAAAGGCCTCGTTGAGCTCGATCAGTTCAAAATCGGCGATTTTCATACCGGATCGTTTCAGCAGGTCCGCCACCGCCGGCACGGGACTCAGCCCCATGACCGAGGGATGGTTGCCGCCGAAGCCCACTGCCTTGATCCTGGCAAGCGGTTTCAACCCCAACTCTCTGGCCTTTTCCGCCGACATTATCACCATGGCGGACGCCCCGTCGTTCACACCGGAAGAATTGCCCGCCGTGACCTTCCCGATCTTTTCGATAAAGGCCGCCGGCAGCTTCGCCAGTTCTTCCATGGTCAGGCCGGGACGGAAATGTTCATCCTTATCGAAAATCTTGGGCGGTTTGCCCTTCTTCTGTGGCAGTTCGATGGGAACGATTTCCTCCTTGAAGTCTCCCTCGCTGGTCGCCCGCTCGGCGTTGTTGTGGCTCCTGAGGGCTACCTCATCGATTTCCTCACGCGACATGTTGTGCTTGTAGGCGATCAGTTCTGCCGTAATCCCCATGATATATGGCTTGCCACGGAATCGCTCCACGATCTCCCCGTCCTTGATAGGACCCAGTTCGAGACCCTTGATGATATGGGATCCTGCATGGAGGGCATGGACGATATCATCCACGAAAACCTGATCCTGAAAACGGCAGCCCCAACGCGCCGTGGGCACCGAATAGGGAATCCCGGACATGTGCTCCATACCGCCGACCAGAACCGTGTCCATAAGTCCCGCCTTAATCATAGCCAGCCCGGAAACCACCGCCTCCATTCCTGAAATGCAGACCCGGTTCACCGTCGCCGCCGGCACGCTTTCGGGAATCCCTGCCAGAAGAGCGGAAATGCGGGTCGTATTGAGACTGTCCACCGGTTCCCGGCAGCAGCCGAATCGGACATCGCCGATGATCGCCGGATCAATCGCCGCGCGCTTGACGGCCTCTTTCATTACCACCGACCCCAGCGTCGCCAGATTCATATCCTTCAAAGATCCACCAAATCCACCTACCGCCGTGCGACAGGCAGAAACAATTACCACATCCTTCATTGTACAAGTTCCTCCTTCTAAGGATAGGGCACTCTTTTGCTTCCGGAATCCGGTTTTGCGGGGTAGCGCTTTCCGGCAGCAGGCAAGCACCGATTGTTATTTGGCCTGCAGGGTCCGGCCGATGGTCATGATTTCGGCTTCCTTGGTCCCTTCATAGAGTTCCAGGATCTTCGCATCCCGGTACCATTTCTGGACGGAATATTCGTCGATATAGCCGTAACCGCCGTGGAGTTCGACAGCATTGTTGGCGCAGAAGACCGCCGTTTGGCCGCTGTAGAATTTCGCCATCGCTGCGAGGTGATAGTCGGGCCGGCCCACGTCGATGAGCCAGGCTGATTTGTAAGCCAGGCCGCGCAGGGCTTCGATCATGATGGCCATCTCGGCGAGTTTCTTCTGGGTGAGCTGGTAGTTTCCCAGGGCTGTCCCGAAGGCCGTCCGCTCCTTGCAATATTTTATCGATGTCTCCAGGCAGGCTTCGGAGAGGCCCAACCCCTGGGCCGCAACCATAACGCGGGTTGTGTCAAAGAAGTGCATCAACTGGATGAAGCCGCGCCCTTCCTTGCCGACGAGGTTGCTCTGGGGGACACGGACGTCCTCCAGGGTGATCACCGCCGTATCGCTGGCGCGAATCCCCAGTTTTCCGCGGATTTTCTCTCTCGTCACACCTTTGGCGTCGGCGGGAATAATGATCAGGCTGAAGCTGCCGTGTCTCTTCTGATCGGGATTTGTAATGCACTGGGCAACCATGAAATGGCAGTTTGTTCCGTTCGTGATGAACATCTTGTTGCCGTTGATTACATAGTCGTCGCCGTCCTTGACCGCACGGGTTCTATAACCGGCCACATCCGTGCCGGCATCGGCTTCCGTAAATGCGCCGGCGCTGAGCCATTCGCCTGAACAGATCCTGGGAAGATAGGTCTGCTTCTGGTCTTCCGAGCCGTATTGATAGATTGATTCACTGCCGAATGTCGCCGCAACGACATTCAGGCCGATGCCCATATCCACTTTGGAGAGTTCCTCCGTAATAATGGCATTGCCCAGAATGCCCGCACCGGCGCCGCCGTACTCCTCCGGAATCCATGCACCCACGAGGCCGTTCTGAGCTGCCTTCTTGCGGATCTCCGGGGTGTACTTTTCATGTTCGTCGCAGTCTTTGGAAATAGGCGTGAATTCTGCAACGGCAAACTTGTAGGCCATGTCCTTCAACATTTTCAATTCTTCAGTCAATTCAAAATCCATTACATCTTCCTCCGTCAACTAAATCATTGCTAATCGCATTCCAGGCCCTGTGAAAAACGGCAGCGCCTTTCGCGAACCGTTTTTCACAGGTTATGCCGAATACACCGGTTATTTATCGTAATCGTAAACGCCCTTCCCGGTCTTGCGGCCAAAGCGGCCTGCCCGAACCAGTTTGACCAGAAGCGGTGCCGGACGGTATTTATCGCCTAATTCACGTCGCAGGCCTTCAAGCACGTGCAGCAGGGTCTCATTGCCCACCATGTCGGACAGGGCCAGCGGGCCGATGGGATGGTTGCAACCCAGCACCATTCCCTTATCGATGTCTTCCGCCGTTGCAATACCTTCATCCAGGGCGAAGAAGGCTTCATTGAGCATGGCGCAGAGAATCCGATTCACTGCAAAGGCCGGCGCTTCTTTCACCAGGATCACTTCCTTGCCGATCTTCTTCCCCCAGGCCTTGGCGATTTCCAGGGTTTCATCGGAGGTTTCATAGCCGCGGATAATCTCCAGAAGCCGCATCACCGGCACGGGATTGAAAAAGTGCGTTCCTATGAACTTGTCCGGTCGCCTTGTAATAGCCGCCATTTCCGTGATGCTCAGACCGGAGGTATTGGTGAAGAACAAACAATGGGCCGGTACGATTTCCTCCAGTTCCTTATAGACTTTCTTTTTGACGTCCATCACCTCGATGACCACTTCCACGACGACGTCGGCATCGGTGGCGGCTTCCTTGATATCCAGCGTCGGATTGATCCGCCCGATAACGGCTTCCATATCCTCCATGGTCCGTTTGCCCTTCTCCACCTCCCGGCTCAGGTTTTTCCGGATTGTTTTCATCCCGTTGTCAATAAAACGCTGTTCGATATCCCGCATGGCCACCTGATAGCCGGCCTGCGCACACACCTGAGCGATTCCGTTTCCCATCAAGCCGGCGCCCAACACACAGATCTTTTTTATTTCCATCTCTCCTCCTTTAACGCTACATTTTGTTTGAAGGGACAGTTTCCGTATCCGGCCACTTATTATGCCTTCCGCATAAAATTTTATCTCTCTTAAGAAATCGATATCATTTTATATTTTCGCCTTGTGCGCTAATAAGGGCAGCATTGTTCTATTTGATGAAACCGGTCTCTCGGCATCCATGGCGGCATGGCCGTTACTGCCGCCATCAACAACCTGTACGAGTTCCTGAACGATCTCTCTCATGGTTTGCGCCTGGGCGCTCATCTCTTCCGATGCGCTGGCGGATTCTTCCGCATTGGCCGCATTCTGTTGCACGACCTTGTCCATCTCGTGAACAGCTTTACTTATCTGGTTGATCCCCTGTGCCTGCTCATCCGAAGCCGCCGCAATCTCGTCAACGAGAGTGCCGAGCTTCATGGCAATCTCCACATTTTCCTTGAATCCTTCCCGGGTAGCGTCGGTAAGTTCGCTGTTCCGCCTGACCACCTGGATAGTATTCTCAATCAGGACGGATGTATTTTTCGCCGCTTCGGCCGCTCTCAGGGCCAGGTTGCGTACTTCTTCAGCCACGACGGCAAACCCGGCCCCCGCTTCGCCGGCCCTGGCCGCCTCGACCGCCGCGTTCAGAGCCAGCAGATTCGTCTGGAAGGCAATCTCATCGATCGTCTTGATAATTTTACCTGTTTCCTCGCTCTTGCTTGTCACTTCCCTGACCGTATCAGCCATGTTTTCGATTTGTTGATTAACACGATCCACAACGATCCGCGCCTCGGCCATATGCGCCTTGGCCTGTTTGGCATTGTCGGCGTTCTGTTTCGTCATGGACGACATCTCCTCAAGAGAAGAAGACGTCTCCTCGATGGCCGCTGCCTGTTCGGAAGCCCCTTCCGCAAGGCTCTGGCTGGCCAGCGCCACTTCGCCGGCGGCCGATGCTATCTCATCGGAACCGGCATTTAATCTTTCTGCCGCCCTCTGAACGGGCGCCACAATCGATCCGGCGGCCAGATAGGTAATCACGGCGGCAAGGAGGGCAAAAAAGAGCACCCCGATGGAAATGATATCCCGGGTGGTATAGACGGATTGCAGCATCTCGTCCTTAGGAACAGCCGTTACGACACTCCAACCGTTAATCTTGACGGGGGCAAAGCCGGCGTATTTCTTTGCCCCTTTGTATGAATATTCCTGGACGCCCGTCTCGCCGGCAAGAGCTCTCCTCATCACCTCCTCCATACCCGGCTCCTTCGCCAGGTTGAGTTGCAGAACCTGCTTGGTGTCCGGGTAAACAATCACGGCGCCCTCTTTGTTGACCATATAGGCGTAACCGGTTTTCCCCAGCTTGATTTCGTTGATTTTATCAGCCAGGAAGGAGACTTTCATGAGCCCTGAAATCATACCAATCACTTTGTTGTTTTCATCCCTGACCGGATAGGCGACCGAACAAACTGGTTCCTTGCTTTTCTTCGAGATTACAACCGCGTCGGCACTCGGCTGTCCTTGCATGGCCTTTTTAAAGTAATCCCTGTCCAAAGCGCTAATCCCCTTCGCCGCTCCATTCACGCTATCGGTAAAAACAAGGCCATTACTACCGGTAATATAAACAAAATCATAGCGGCCCTTGGCAATAGATTGAAGTTTGCCGAGTTCTTTCTGGAGAAATTCTATCTTCTGCGTATTTCCGCCGGCGTTTGCTTCCTTGGCAGCTTGAACGACCGCGTCCCGCTGGGCAAGCATGGCAAGGGAGTTCGATTCCGAAACCATCACCCCATCCACCATATCGGCAATGCTCTTCGAGATCATCATTATCTGCTCATCCGTTTCTTTTTCTATGCTCGACTTCGCATTGTAAACAGCAATGGCCCCGAGAATTATCACCGGAATAATGGCCATCAGGCAGCCTCCCAACATCAGCTTCGTTCTCAATCCTCCTTTGGTTAAAGACAATCTGCCCAACATTTTGACAACCTCCAGAATCTTTATTTAGTTATAATTATTGGGAAGAACCCTTCGATCATTCTTCGCCGGCATCAAGGATCTCCCGGACCTTTCGCGACAGCACGGAGATATTGAACGGTTTGGGGATGAACCCTCGACAACCCCACTCCATGATACGCTGGGCCTGATCGTAGGCGCTATAGCCGCTGGCAACTATTACCTTAACCTTGGGGTTTATTTCCCGCAGGAGAGTGAAGGTCTTCTCTCCGGACATCCCGGGCATGATCATATCCAGGATAATCAGATCAATATTTTCCCTCATCGTCGTGTAGATGGAAACCGCCTCCTGACCGCTTCCCACGATGTGGACACGATATCCGAGGCTCTCCAAAATCTCTTTAACGACTTCCGTTATTTGCTTCTCATCATCCACCACAAGAATCGTTTCCCGGCCCGCTAATATCTCTCCAGGAAGTTCTTCCGTACAGATCGCTTCTTTTTCCGTTGCTGGCAGATATACATTGAAGGTCGAACCGCTGCCGGGCTCACTCTGCACGGTAATGAAGCCTCCATGGTTTTTGATGATCCCATAAACGGAAGCCAATCCCAAACCGGTTCCCCTGCCGGGGCTCTTTGTTGAAAAGAAGGGATCGAAAATCCGTTCTAGGGTCTTTTCGTCCATGCCAATTCCCGTGTCCGTCATGGCTATACAGACGTATCTTCCCGGAGAGACTCCAAAAGGCATTACTTCCGACTCAGGTAAGCAGAGTTTTTTAGTCTCTATGAACAAATCCCCTCCCCCCGGCATCGCCTGCGAGGCATTAATCAACAGATTTAAAAATACCTGTTCGATCTGACACTGATCAACCTCCACCGCCCATATATCCTCGTTCAGCATCTTGGTAATGGAAAGATCCTTGCCGGTCCTGGCGAACATGGAGAGGGTTTTTTCAAGAATAATGTTGACGTTTGTCGGTTTGACATCGTATTTGCCGCCCCGGGCAAATCCGAGCAGTTGCTGGGTGAGTTTGGCGCCACTCGCCACAAGCCCCTCTATCGTCCTTAGCTTCGCATGGTATGGATGGTCCGACTTGTGGTTTAACAACATGAGCGAGGCGTACCCCTGAATGCCCATCAGGATGTTGTTGAAGTCATGGGCAATGCCCCCGGCCAGCGTTCCGACCGCTTCCATCTTCTGAGCACGCATGAGTTGAGCCTGAAGCTTCCGGTTCTGTTCCTCGGTACGCTTGCGGTGCGTCACATCAATGATCGTCCCCGAAATGAGATCATTATCAAGAACAACGCTTAATAAAATATGTTTCGTCTCACCACTTCTCGAGAGCAGTTCAACTTCACGATTGTTTAGATAGCCTGTCTCTTTGAGATCTCTGATGATTTTTCTCCGGTCTTCCCTGTTCCGGTAAAGCATCCCTGCGTCCGTGGAAATCAGCTCATCAGCGGAACCATAATCGAGCATGTCGGCAAAAGCTTGATTTACAAATAGTATTGTACCCTCATACTTTGTCAGGTAAACGCCCACCAAAGAATTGTCAACCAGATCGCGGTACCTCTTTTCCGAACAGATCAACTCCCGCTCCAATTGCTTACGTTCCGTGTTGTCCCTTATGCACTCGATGGCCCCGATGACATTTCCTTGCTCGTCCCGCAGAACGGATGCTGTTGCAGATACATGGATATCCATACCCTTACCCAGACCGGGTGTATACGCTTCACCCAAGTGGGCCTCTTCATTTTGCTTAAGCATCGTATAATGGTCATACATAAGCACTCCGCCCTCGGGGTTAAGTACATGGTCAACGAGAATAGGTCGCCTCTCGCCATAGAAGGGGAGCGCATATTCATAATCACCTTTGCCCAGCATCTCCTCCGCTTTGATGCCGGTCATCACTTCCATGGCCCGATTCCAGGCAATTACCTTCCCATCCTGATTAATGACCAAGGTGGCATCGGGGAAAAAGTCGGTAATACCAGTCAAGCGCCGCTCACACTCGCGCCGGGATTTTTCCGCATCCTCAAGTTCGACTACGCGTCTGCGAAGTGCTCCGATCTCCGTCAATTGCGCATCATCTTGTTCCATTGCCAAGGTTCCCGTTCCTGCCTTTTCCCCGGCATAAAAACAGGACATGGTGATAACGGGTTGCAACAACATTTCCGAGCCTCCATTATTTTGCTTATGCCTCTCTTTGACAAATACGGCATCATCGCTCTCACAGCCTCTCAGGACCTTTTCTATCCCCAGACGTATCTTGAGGTTGATGACCATGGCAATTCCAGGGGCGCCACCAACAACATCATAGATTTATTCAAATTTATTGAATATTCAGGGATGAATTTCTTCATCCCTGAATATTGAGGAAGTAGGTAAATGGCGACGCTTACCTACTGTTGGCAATTATTTATCTTGCGTATCTGCTTCCTCTCTTATTTTCTCTTGGCTTCACGCGACCATAATGCGTTTACCATTAATTCCCGCCACTCTTTAATTACCTTCCCTTAAAGCATGCTTTACGTTTTTCGATGAAAGCCGCTGTACCCTCTTTCATGTCTTCAGTAGTAAAGCACATGATGCAATTCTTTTGAGAATATTGAGTCCCTTGCTCCAATGGCAGATCCAAACCAATTTCGATGGAATCCTTACTGAGTTCAACGGCAATCGGCCCATTATTGATAATCTTTCGCGCCATATCTTCGGCAGCCTTCAGCGCTTCCCCCCGGGAAACGACCTTGTTGATTAGCCCAATTCGATAGCCTTCCGCAGCATCAATGGGCTCGCCGGTGAGAATCATCTCGTAGGCCCTGCCTTTCCCCACTATTCTGGGAAGGCGTTGCGTGCCGCCGACACCGGCAAGAATACCAAGTTTCACCTCGGGAAGCCCCAGTCTGGAACCTTCCTCGGCAATGCGGATCTGGCATGAAATGGCCAACTCAAGGCCTCCCCCCATGGCTACACCATGAATGGCGGCAATAACGGGCTGTCGCAGCTTTTCTACGGCCGCGTTCATCCGCAAGAGCCCCTCGCACCACCGCAACATCTCCAAGGGTTTTTTCTCCCGCACTTCCCGAATATCGGCGCCCGCCTGAAAACCTTTGCCGGCGCCGGTAATGATAAGAACCAGGATTTCTTCATCAAGATCTATCCAGGAAAGGGCATCTCTCATATCTTCGATAAGTTCCTGGTTGATCGCATTGAAGACCTCGGGGCGATTCAACGTAATGACGCCAATTCCGTCCTTCTTAGTTACAATGATCGTACGATAATTTTTCATTTACCTTCATCTCCTTAATCGACTTCTAATCCTATCAGGCAATCGCTGCCTTTTAAGACGTTAATCCGGCCATTCTTCCTCGAAACGGCATTGTGACGCCGGTAACATATTCAGGGATGGGTTTTTCCATCCTTGAATATGTGGGGGTGGGGGGAAAAGAACAAAACCGGCCCAGTAAACACATTTTTGCTTTCGATTTCGATCAATCCGATCACTTCATATGTCATCATGGGCGCTACCGGCTCGATTTTCAGTTCATCTGACAAACAGGCTATCCTGCCTTAACTAACAGCCCCTCTTTCCTTTTACTCGATGTGATCAGCAAGCCCTATGCCATTTATCTCTGGAGGGTGAACGCCGAGATGGGACAGTCACCATACGTGGGGCTACATAAGACATTAAAAAGCCTCAGCATCCAATAAATACGCTATAATATCCTATTTTAGGGAGATATGCATTACAGGTGGAGCAAGGGAGTCTTTAGAAAGATGAAAGAACTTCGGTAAATCGCGATACAGCGTAAGCAATCAATGCAGGCCTATTTAACTGGATTAATTCAATACTGTCACTGGATTAATTCGATCCTTATTCTGACGGATAATTCTTGGTAAATGATCATTCATTCTTGTGGATCGATTCTGTCACCATCTCTTACAGGAATATTCGGAAATGGCATATTAGTAAAAAGAAAGACTATAATAAAGAATACACATAGCATTCGAGATAATGCAGCTCTTTTACATATGCCCAATTACAGCGCCAATCTTTTTCGAAAGCTCTTCCAAAGTTTACAAACAATGTTAATGCATTATCTTCATCTATTTCATTCTCATATCTACTTAGATGCGAAGCAAACAAACCAAATATTGAATAAGCTGCTTCAGGACATAAATTCGCATAATGCATTATTTCATCACCTGAGCCTGAGATTGATACGGATTTCTCTTTAACAATTGGCCATAATTCGGTTTTTTCCCAATATGCCAGGATGTCATCAGTGACCACATGTTCTGTTTTGTTAACAATGCCAGCGTTCTTAAGCATAGAAATGCTTTGATAGTAGCGCGGGCATCGATAAACATCTGCATGAGGGCATCGAGGCAAAGAGGCACTTCCCTTGCTAATTGATCCATACCATTCAATGTCAGGATAGACTTGCTTCATAAATTCATTTGCTCCTATATTAATGATTATTAATAATTATATATTTCTTTAGCAACTTCAAAAATTAAGTTCCGCTATTTCGACAAATGGCTTTTCTTATATTATATTTTTACTTAAGTGATCTAATTTCATATGGATTAACACTTTGCTGCTTCACCAACGACATTTTAATAATGCAGTTATAATTACAGTAAATAATGTTAAATAACTAACGTATCATATTTACCCCAAATTAAATATTTCTATTATCATTTAATGTTATAATCATTATGAAAGATGAAAGATTAATCAACAAGGAAAACCTCCATTCGCGACAAACAACTTAATAATTGATCAGGATTTATGAATAAATAACGACGACAAGGATTTCGTTCTCTTATCGTTAACTGATAAACAGCAATACCTATGCCGTTTATTCTTGTGGGCGATTTTTAATATTTAACATTCTTGTAACATTGGCATTGGCCACATTCTTCTCTGGGATAGGACGTAGTATTCTTTTCTCAGTGCTTCATGGCCGATGGCTTGGGCGATCTGGATTTTGCCCGTACTGTCTGTTTTCGGTGCACCTGGTAATGTTTACCGCCTCCAGCCGTAATCTCATCTATATTCTCCATCATTTCCTGCCAGACATCTATCTTTTCCTCATGACGTTCAATTTCAACGTCAGGCATTCTTCGTCCCTTCATATTGAAAACCACTCTTTCAATACTCTGATACCTCACATCAATAGATGACCATAAATATATACTTATTAAGAATAGATTTTAAATAATTAATTATTGACATTTGAATTGTAATATGATAGTTATAGTCCATGCCGAAGGTTTTATTGCACGGATTTCAATGCATTAGATGTAATCATCAATGGTTTCCGAGAAAAAAGGAAGTGGCAAAAGTTTGCCCAAAATGCAAGAGTCCTTATTGGGATACTCCGAGAAGGAAACCACTTCAAAAAGCAGCTATTCAGAGCAAGGAACAATGACAAACTATGCAAGGTAATATAGCTTTCAATAATATTGACAATGCATTTAGGACGATAGGCTATAAACATAGCTTGATAAAAAAGGACTATCAATATGCGGACCTATTTTCACCAGGACTGTCTGTACCAGTACGCTCTGTCGAAAGAGCTATTTTCGGGCAGGAACCATTGGATTATCGTTCTGCATGCTTTGGTGTTCGTGTTGCTGAGTCTAATCGTCCCTCTTCTGACATTGTCCGCGAACTGAAAGCTCTTGGCGCACCACAAATATTTATCCTAAATAACGGCATAGCTGAAAGGTGGGCAATTACCGAACGTGAGCCTATCCTTCAAGAAAAATATCAAACAATCAATTTACCAAACGTAATCACGCAGAACATTAAAGAGTGGAATCCCAAAACAGTGCTTAGAGCAAAAGCTGATTTCGCTAAACCTGCACCACGACAAATGGATCTTGCTGACGTCGGATTGCTTCCAATCTTAGAAAATGAAGCCGCAAAAAAATTGATTTTTTTGCTGAAGGCAATACTTAATCGTGCTGAAGCAGAGTTAGGAATCATAAACTTGATTATGTGGCAGATAATGTCCTGTCACAAATCCCCTTTGAGGATTTACCAAAATGACCGAGAGCATTACACAAGGAATACCTTTTCTTAAGCTTGGCAAGAAAAATATCAGGCTTTACAAATGTAATGATATTTCTTTTGCAAACCTCAAAAAGGACGGGTTCGATTGCCAAAAATCAGGGAAGAAACCAGATCAGTTAGTCTGCTACAATAAAAAAGTGCTCATTGGCATTGAGGACAAACAATCTTCAAGCGATTTACCCACTGCGTTGAAACAAATCCGTGACAATTACTTAGACGCTCTGCCCGACACTCGTTTCTTTATAGTGCGTGCCGGTGATGTTGTTAAGGTTTATTACAGAATTACATCTGCGATGATTACAGAGATAAGTACATCACTCAAAGGAAAAGACGTTGTATGCTTTGGTCCGAAAGTTGTTACTGGCGAAAATGCTCAGGCGAAGAAGCATCTTGCACTCCTTTCCGAACAGGTTCTACAGAACAAAGAACCCACAAATGGAAACATCGAAATATTGCCTCCAAAGGTATACTATAACCCTCTGCTTATCAAGAAGGAAACAATCTTTAACCTTTGGCAAAAAATTTTCGTTGCTACTGGTGAGAATGCTCATATCTGCTTATCCACCTTCGTCGAACTTTTACTTTACAAAGGTATTTCTGATGCGGGCATGCTTCCAAGTGATTATGCAATAAACCAACTTTCAAATCCTAAAAACTCAAATTCTCTGTATACATACATCAACGTTGTGCGATCTTATATAAGCACGAAAGTATTTCCAACAATCTCAAACCAACCAGGCATTATAAATGGATTTGCCTTTGTTGAACAAGAAACTATCTTTAAGACTGTCCTACGTGATCTTTGTGACCTTGGCAATTTGGCCCAACGCCAATTGGACCCAGATTTCAAACGACGGGTCATAGAAGCGTTTCTGGGATCTGCTCATCGTGAAGGTGCTATAAAAAGTGGGAAACATCTCACGCCGCGAATCGTGATTCAGGCAATATGGGAAATGGCCGAGCCTGAAAAAAACAAGCGAATTGTTGACCCCGCTTGTGGAGTTGGCGGATTCGTACTTGAAGGTATCAATTACCCATACGAATTTGATCCTATTAAGTACAGTTGCATCGGTATTGATAGGGATGAACAAATGATAATAACCGCTAAAGCCAATATGATACTTCATATCCTAGATAGATTGTCTGAGGATGTTTCAAACAGAAAGAGTCTTGCTGACAAAGTAAATACATCGTTCTATCATGCCAAAAATAATGGCACAGGGACGCTCGGCGAACTCGAACACGATCCGAAGTCAAAAGATATTTATCGCTCAAGGCATGCCGCAGATTATGTGCTTACGAACATACCGTTTTATGTGAATGGCGTGACGCAGATTGATGATAGTCTCTCAGATATGGGCTTCTCATCTTTTTATGAAGGTTGTGGCCTTGGCATTGAAAGTAGATTCATCAGATACATCTTGTCCCAAATACAGCAGGGAACTCCTGGTATCGCTTTTGTTATCGTAACCGACGGCATTCTCTATAGGCATAAAGATAAAATCCGCAGTGTCATAAATAAAAATGCTGACGTTGTAGGAATGATCTCATTGCCGGTAGGATGCTTTCAGAACAACAACTGGAAAACGTCTATTCTGATTATGAAGAAGAAGGGCAAAAATCCCGAGCATTCGCCAGTATTTCTTTACAATGTTGAGAACATTGGAGTCTCATTAGATGCCTATCGCACTCCGATTGAGGAAAACGACATACCAGGTCTAAAGAAAGCATGGAACAAAAGAACTGCTGGATTTATTGAAGACGACAAATGCCGGTTGGTTAACCGCGAAGATTTTCTTGAAGCAAAGAGATGGTCAGATTTGTTTGATTGGTGCCGCAGCATTTCCACCGATGACAATATCTCTTTTATTGAATTTGTTGAAGCTGCGTCCTCATCCACAAATGATATAGTTCAACTACTCAAAGCTGCCGACAAGGATCTTGGTGAGATCTTTGCGGTGGAATCATTTATTGAAATTGCAATTGGCGACGATAATTATTTCAATAGTGGTACGTCTGATTTTAAAACAACGGTCAAACATGCACGGCTGCATCCTGGGGAATACCCACTCTTTTCTTCCCAAGTCTCTGGTCCAGTTGAATTAATGTTTGACAAGGATAATCCGCCTTTATTAATCGAAAACGAGACTAAGAATAAAAGTGAAAAGATGATTAGTTGGAATATCAAAGGCGACCCCTGCAAAGACATCCGACTACACGATAAACCTTTCTATTGCACAGAGAACCGTGGACTTATAGCCATTAAAGACGATAATATTCATCTTCCATATCTACTGTATTACTTGAGAGAACACCTGATCAATGCTGGAGGCTTTAAAAGGTCTGATGAAGCACATGCTGGCAAAGTCAAATCCATCAGAGTGAAAATACCGACCAAAACGGATGGGAGTATCGATACGGATAGACAAGAAGATATTGCCCGGAATTATGAGAAAATTCTTAAGCTACGGCAGACTTTTATTCAGAAGCTTGATGAGTTAAAATCGTTACTGTCGAATATTGATGTTTTTAAGTAAACAGTGACGCTACTCTCTTCCATATTTCCTTCATCAATCATATAATCCGGTTTAGCAACATAACAACTTGAGACTTTTAAGGACGCTCATACATCATGAATTCCGGATACGCTTACGATATAGCACAATAACAGCGACCATACATTTCGATAACTCACTCCTTCGCTGGAAACGGTCCGTTTTGCCAAAACCAACCGAGCGTGGCTTTAATATAACTTCGAACATTATAATCAGTTCGCGATTGACATTGACCACTTCTCCGTGAAGTCGCATTGAGTTTTTATTGAAAATGTGATTGGGGATAAGGGAGTGCATAGCAGCGTTCGATTGTATAAATGGCCTGGACCAGGTGGGATCTCGTTATGAATGGCACAGAAGGAGGAAGCTATGATACCTTTTTTAGACACGATATATCACCGTTTACGTAGAGATACATCATTGTATGCTGCAATCTTTTCTGCGTAAATCAATGTGTCACTCCATAAACGGTGATGTTTCTCTCACCTTACCCGTCTTTTTCGTTGGATTTTACATTTGAGTTTGGCGTTTTGCTTGCCTTATTCCCAGACCCTCAGCAATAAAAGTAAGGACCAGGGTATTGAGGCTGACACCCTCCTGTCTGGCAAGGGCGGCAAGTTTGGCCCACATTATGGATTTCAGGTTTGCTATGTCGCATCTCCCCGTATCAATCAAATTTCGGAGAGATACTCGACGATTATGTCAATGCTTTCATATTTTTAAATATGCTTTCGACAATATCGTAATCATGAGATGATTTCTTGGTTAGTGTCGTACTGTGGACAGTGGAAGCATCCTTTTCTGCTAAATTGATGAGAGTTTTTATGGCTTCATCATCCGCCCTATCCAATCCAATTGAATTATACTGTTTCTCGGATTTCGCACCCTCCTCTAGTCGAACGACCTCAATTCTTCTTCCAGATTCTGAAAGAGATCTGGCTAAGAATTTTACCATACTGTTATAACCATAGGATTGAGCCTTGAGGGACATTTCCAGTGTTTTGACCCCGCCTTGCCACTGCCATAGCCCCCAGAGAGGCTTCTGTTCAGTATAGGGCTCTCCTGATGGCCTATCACATGTACCTACAGATAGGATTTCAATTTCATGTGTTCTTGGCGCCAACTGTAGTGCTTCCGTGAGGGCTATCATCACCGGATTGTTTGCCCATAATCCTCCATCTACAAAATGTAGAATCTGGTGCTCATTATCAGGATTACTCATCCTCGATAGCGGGAAAAAAACCGGCGCTGCCGATGAAGCCATACAGATAGAACTCAGCTTGTAGTTTTTATCCCGGTGCTTATCTGGGAAATGTGGAGTTTTGAATACTCTCGAGCTGTGATCTGCAGCATCAATCGTTGGAATGCAAAGAGCAATATTTCGTTTATGAAATAATTCTCCAAGTGTTAGATCTTTAAATACATCGTCCAGGCTTTCTTGAAGTATATGAGGCAAAGCTGCCGGCTTAAATAAATGACGCGATAGCCATATAGATAATAAGAATTTGCTATTTCCCGGTTTTGGGGTTCTAAAAATCAATGGGCCTTTTTCTATATATAGATTGCATATTGAACGTATTGGCACACCGGCAGCGAGGCCACAGGCCAGGATTGAGCCAGTGCTTGTTCCACATATCAAGTCAAAGGATTTGCCAATATCAGGATCCATTGTACAGAATCTCTCGTCGAAAAGCCTGGCTAAGGAATGTAGCAGAGAAGCCGTATAAAGTCCGCGCATGCCTCCTCCATCCAGGGAAAGGACTCTGAATTTTCCGTCCATCACTACCTCCTCTGGTTACGGTTGATCTTGAAGATGCAAAAGGTATGGTTCTGAATCATCTTTGTGGAACTCCCATGCAGATATCATTACTTGGCCTACTATTATAAATATCAGATAATTCTGCTCAAATCTGCCTTTCCTAAGAATATTTGCCCAATCTTTAAGATCAGTACCGGAAGGCGAAGGCTGCGACTCCGGATGCGTGTGCCATTCACCTAGGTAATTCTTAGTATGTTTGGAGGTCCTCCATTTTTTAAATATTATTGATTGGACAAATTTTGAACGAATGAAAGAAAACCTGTTTCGCTTGTCTAATAAACCGGGCACAGTTATTTCGTCAATAATAACATCGTTTGAATTCTCAATCATTCTACCGAGTAGGATTCCCCCAGCTTCTTTGTCATTCAACCTGATTTGCCTATATCCCTTCATAATTGCGTAAGGATCACTGTCAAGCTTAATTTTTGATCCGTCTCTTCTTACAAAAGTTGCTACTGTTGTCCGCATATGCAATCAGGTATTTGTCTGATATCATTTACTATTATCTGTCCTGGCTTTACCAATCTGGTCCGATCGGATTGTCTGAATCCGGCTTTCGTAAATTCGCAGGGGTCTCCATACCAGCTCAACAGAAAATTTTGCCTTCGGTGCCCTTTTAAGATATCGACCGCAAGATTGGCTGCTTCAATCGCGGTTCTATCTGCATGCAATACCGAATAAGGGGTGTAAAAACCTGAACATCCAGAATAGGTTTTTGAAAACCTTTGACCGGGTGCCGAAAATGCAGACATGTTTTTTAAGCCATAGGTTTCATCTCTATCGAAAAGACATCTGAAGCAACCACCTCCATCAGGTAATCCAGTTGCAAATACATGCCCCCCAATTCCCAGAGGTTCAACCCATGTATGTAGTCGAGGCATTTTGTGTTTCAAAATGCGATTAATATTGAGCTCAAGCGTTTCGTGACCGAGGGCAATACAAAGAAGATCAGCCCCGGTTATGAATTCCATATCATCCTGCATAATATCAATAATATCATCCTGCATATATTCAATGTTTAAGTGGGGGAATCTATTCTCGAGAAATATCTTCATGGCATGGGCCTTCTCCATGCTAAGACACTCTACGCCAAGGTAATGCCTATGGACATTGTCGTTGGACAAAATATCGTTATCGATGAGCCTGATATTACCGACGCCCAAGGATGCGATCTTTTCCGCCAGGAAGGAACCTACAGATCCACAACCTAATATCGTTACACATTGGTCTTGCAGATCCGGAAATGCGCCGCCCCTGTTTATCAGATATTGCCGGTCTAATCTAACAATCAAGCTCTGTTCTGCATGAAGCACCATTATTAAACCAATTTCAACATCGAAAGGAAGCTTTCCCCTAAACCCTCCTTTTTTTGCTTCCTTTTCGGACGGTTTATTCAGATAGATTGCATACAATGTTGTCCCAGAAGTTTCTGAAATCGGAATACTGACAAGAACAGGAGCAGGAAGTCCGACTGCCTTTAGCCATTCTATAAAACGGCTGTACTCTTGTGGAGAAGAATTGTTTTTGATATCTTTTATGAAATGTTTATTACGATACTTTGTTTTATAGTCAGGTGGCATAATAGGCTGCGACAGGACATAAAACCACGCCTTTCGTTCACTCAAAAATTCAAAATCCATCTTGTTCAGCCAGTTTTTGCCCGATTCCAGATCATCAGCAAAAAGGTTCCCAGGCTGCCTGTGATGAAAGCCTTTAAACTCCAGCAAACTAATTTCCTTGGGATAACCTGGTGTTGGGTTGCAAATTGAATTCGACTTAGAATTAATTTCTAAGTATGACAGGAATTCCTCAGCGATGTCGGAGTCTGATTTCCCTGCCAGACCGTCACGTAACGTTGATTCTGCAATACTTAAAGCTTCAATAATGATCTGGTCAGGTCTTTCGGAATCGATAAGGATTTCTGCTTCTGCAATACAAATCTTTCCTTTCCTATCGACGTGGGGTACAATCCTTGGAAGCCTTTTGTAGTCTACATATAGATTGGGTAGTTCATAAGGGAATCTGTCTGTTAATTCTACCCTGATTTTAATTGGTTTTGCTAAACCAATATCAATTCTTCCTTCCCAAGTGTTCTCTCCTTTATAAGAAAACGCTCTTGCCACGAGCTCTTTCTTGGCACATTCAACAGCCATTCTGTCTGTTTCATTCACTTGCAAGAAGAACCTTTAAGCGGAAGAACTAGATGGCACAATTGCAGGGGCTGTCGTTTTCTTTGCCGTATCCTCTGGATCAGGAACAGGAAAGTCACTCCCAAATTGTTCCCTAAGAATCTCACAGGCCTTTACCGGATCGGGTTCGTTATCGGCAAGATCCAAAGTAGCAGCCAGATTGCCAATCATTACTTTAAATTTTTTAATTTCAGCATCAGATAATTTTGCGAACATATCCTCATATTCTTGGGTCGGTTTCCTCACAACAATCCTCCCAACAATATTTGATACGGTAAATATCATATTATATAGAGCTGTTCTGTCATCCGGTTTGCCAGTCCAGTCAAGCTTCTTCGTCAGATATTTGTCTGCAAGAAGAACAAAGCCAAGGCCAGTTGGTTTCGAATCTGATTCATAAGGAATAGCTTCATCAATCCATCTGCGTAAATAACGCACAACTCGCCTAAACTGATTCGTACTTGTTGAAGAGTCATTAGTACCTTCGAATCGCTCCATTGCATCACGAATATAATTGATAAGCTCGGCGGGTTCTGATGGCCGCCAGCCATTTTTCTTGTGAGCCAAGCGATACTGTGTAATATTACTTTGATCTTCCCACATAGCATAAGTAACGAGATCGACATGATATCCGTCGGCATATGTAACTCGTATGCAAGGACCCCTATCCTCAACGGATTCTGTATGGTTCTTCACTGCTTCATAGACCCATTTCCTCACTTCTGTAGCAGAATATTCATCGTCCTTGAACGAAAATCTAAGGGCAACATCGATATCATATTCCAAGTCTCCAATAGGCTTTACACCTGTTTTCATTATGTAGCTACCTTGGTTCATCTCTGAGAAACCGGGCAATTCATTGTCTGAGAGATACTTCCGAACCCTCCTTAAGATAATGTCTCTTTTCTCACGCAGAGTAGAGCTCATATCGTAATCCATACGTATACTTACGTGGAACTGTTCGAGATATTTTTGCACATCCGCCATATTATTCCTCCTATGTACAGATATTATATAAGTAATTTGATCATATTTTGACTACCATCCCTACTCCAATTGTGGAGACCTAGATCGGAGAATTTTACCGTTATACTTGCAAGCTACATATTGTGGGAAAATTATAACGCACTACTACATATAGTGCAAGCAATTTTATTCGCTCAATATTGCCTACTACAAGCTCACATAGCAGCATAATTATAACTCCCCTTAAGGTCTGCCAAGCCCGTTTATCGGTTTTATCCTTAAGTCCATAATGCATAACAAGATATCAATTCTATAGAATGTCATGGACACGGGAAAATAGGGTTGAGCCTGACGAGAACATTTACCAAGATGCAACGGTTTGGCAATCTGTAGGAAGTTCTGGACGTGAGAGAATGGGATATACTTATAGTGGCTATTTTCTTTTTCATTTGCCGTCAAGATAGGGTAAAAAACTGTTTGCAGCATTAACCACGAGACTAAATGCCTCTCTCTCGAAAACCTGGAACATGACCTTGATCATGGCATAAGCATCCGTAAGGCAAGTCAATTATCTGTCGATAATTACAACGCCCCGTATCGAGGAGAATGATGTTGTATTCAGTGTGGATAGGTAGCGCGCGCATCTTGGAAAATCGAAATCATACAACACTGCATAACTATGCTTTTGAAGCTTGATTTTCCTGAAAATCAGGGACATTTTTTGCATGAAAGCAAGAGAGAAAAACTATGTATTTAAGCGCTTTATTTTAAATGTAAATAGTGATATATAGTTACAAGTTTAACTTCATAAAGTTTCCAGAAAGTTCTATCCCGTTTAATCATTCGGAGGGACACTTGGAATATCCCCATAAAAGCCCCGCTTCTTTTGAAGAATGTTGGGGTTTCTATTTTTGATCCGCAGTAAAAGAAGGAGGGGACATGCCTGGAGCGTATGCGCATATCACGGCGGTTAATGTGGCAAGGGAACGGTTGGAAGAGCATGAAGGCTTCCCGCGCGAGGGTTTGAGCATCGTATCTGAGTGGCTGAGATTCGTCGAGCTTGGATCTGTCGGTCCGGATTACCCATATCTGGACGTTGTCGACGGGAATATGGCCGCAGCTTGGGCCGACGCTATGCATTGGAACCACACCGGTGACAGAATCAAAGTGGGCATCCGGGTGTTGACTGAAATGCCACCAAACGTAGCGCGGGAGAAGGCACTGGCCTGGCTCCTTGGGTTTACAGCCCACGTAATCATGGACGTAACTGTACATCCCATGGTGGGAATCAAGGTAGGACCGTATGAGGAGAACAAGAAGGCGCACCGCACCTGCGAAATGAATCAGGATACATACATTTTCCAGAAACGAATGAACCTGGACATCCACTACGCCAGTCACCTCAAGGATGGCATCTGTAGATGCTCCGATCCTAAGGATGAGGATAAGATCGATCCGGATATTCTTTATGTCTGGAAAGAGATGTTCAAGGACGTAGATACAGCTCTGTACACGACCAACAGGCCTCGTATCGACGTGTGGCATGACTGCTTCGAGGATATCGTGGACCATATCGCTGAGAGTCGTTTAGTGGCCTTGGCACGCCATGTTGCCCCGAAGATTCTGGATGGCAGCGTTTACCCTCTCTTCGAAGACGTCGACCGGCAGTATATCGACAATCTGGAGGTCCCTGGCAACAAGCGCATGAACTACGACGACATCTTCGACAAGGGCGTATCTAATGTAGTACGCGGCTGGGCTGTGGTGGCCTCGGATGTGTTGCGCAAAACCAGTCTGGCCGAAGGCTTTTTGCGCAACTGGAACCTGGACACCGGGGAAGATGAGAACAAGGTCAAAACTTTCTGGAGTACTGTATGAAAACCTCACACCTCTCTCTGATCATTGTTATACTGCTGCTGTTTGGCTGCGCCAACTCCCAGGCCCAGTCGATAAGGGACATGAACGAACTGGGTTCTGCCCTGACAAAGCTGAGCAGTGCGGTGGAGTCCACCGTGCGCTACAAAGGACTTGGGGCGGACCTACCCGACGATGAGCTCCTCATCTTGTCTACAAAGCATGATCCAGGTCTCCTTGAACCCTTCCAGAGTTACAAATTGCGCGTGCTACGACAGAACGGTCATACTGCCGTGCTCGTCTGCACTGAGGATGGCCTCGCCGCCCTACTTGAAGATACCGGTTGCACCGCTCGGATGGACCAGCACCGATGGAAAGCTAAACCCTTGTCCCCCTGCGAATTTACCTTGGACCTATCCCAAGTCTGTATCCAACCAAAATAGTCCCGGTTTACGGAGGAGAAATCACCATTATCAAGGAGCATAATTATGACAATGACTAAAAGCGATCTTATTGATCTACTCTACGAACAAGCTGATTTACCCAAAAAATCATGCGCGTCCATTGTGGAATCGACTATCGACATTATCAAAACAGAACTCGGAAAAGGCACAGCAGTAAAAATCTCAGGGTTCGGAAAATGGACTGTCAAATCAAAGAAAGATAGAAAAGGTCGAAATCCACAAACTGGCGAAGCAATGACAATCAGTGCGAGAAAGGTCGTCACTTTCAAGCCATCAAATATATTGAGTAATACCTTAAATGATTAATTTGTAAAGAACAAGTACTTTATGGAGTCGAACATTTGATGATAACAGGATTGGCAATCTTCTCAATATTGAAGTCTTCGATCAAGATAACGAAGAATACAGAACACTTGAGACGTAAGATATCATAATTGTTCGTTCCGGACTGATACCGCAATTAATACTAGCCACCGGAGATTAGCCATAATGAAGCAAAAATCTATATTTCTATCTCTTTTTTTCATCTTCATCTTTTCCATCATTTTCTCCACATCAGGCGCCGTCATAGGTGCTGAAGGTGATCAGCCTGGCAACACCACCAATGAATCTTTCAACAAGTCTAAGAAGCTCCTCGAAAGAGTCGTTTACAAGGAATCAGAACATCGGATCGACATATACTGTGGATGCCAGTATGACGAGAAGAAAGAAGTGAACTTCGCCTCCTGTGGATACAAGCCCCAGAAGGACTATAAGAGAGCACACAGGATAGAATGGGAACATGTTGTTCCAGCAGAGGCATTTGGCCAATCATTCTCAGAATGGCGCGAAGGCCACCCAGACTGCGTGGACAACAAAGGAAAGTCTTTTAAGGGCCGGAAATGTGCAGAGAAAGTCAACCAGACATATCGCCTAATGCAAGCCGACATGTATAATCTCTATCCCGCTATCGGCGAGGTCAACAGACTTCGGTCAAACTATTCAATGGCAATGATCCCGGGCTCCAACTACCGTTTTTGGGAATGTAGGACTAAGATCGAAGACCGAAAAATTGAACCTCGTCCAGAAGTCAGAGGGGAGGTTGCCAGAACTTATATGTATATGGACCGAGCTTATCCGGGGCGTGGGATTATCTCTGGCAAGAATGAGAAACTTTTCCAGGCATGGGACAAGGCTGATCCAGTGGACAAATGGGAATGTGAACGTGCCAGTAGGATCGCCGAGATTCAAGGCAACATCAACCTGATAGTCGATCAGGCATGTAGGGCATTGCAGAAATAGACATCATGAACAAACTGGAATCCATAACCATCCTCCGACACACCGTGTTCCATCTCCGCCTGCAATACGATCTTATAGGTGACAACCCTGAAGCTCTGCGGACATTCCAAATAGCCCATGAACAGTTGCTGAACCGGTTTTTTGAGGAGAATGAAGACCTGATAGCGATTTCGCAATACAAAGCCGCAAAGCAGGATTATGAATATTTCATGCGCTTGGTGGATCTGGCGTATCATTATCATAAGGACAAACGGCAAGGAGCGGGGCCGGTGTTCCTGGACGGATAATTAGATGTTGGAAGGTGTACAACTTTATCTACTTTTTCCATCAAATATAACGTCCCTCATGCTAGCTGGCTTCTCAAAGGCAGACCGGCAAAAGATGGTAAGCTTCCCGACCGCTATCAATTACAAGATATACCCACACGTGAATTTTCAAAGCGTACAGAACAGAATGTGCTGGATTCAGACGGCATTTAAGATTTACGCTCTCATTGCTTTTTGGTGCACACGGTAGGTGGCACTGTCTGAATTCTCTTCTGCTTCACCTGTTCAGTTCCGATTGCAACGTGCAGATGTTCATGCCCGAATTTTTATAATGAAGGTGCTATCCAAAACTTCCAGTACTGCACAAATCGGCAGCCTTGAAGAAAACGTTTGATTTCTATCGAAAATTATGGATGCTATTTCCTCGGCACTTATGATATAGTTATTAGGGATTTTGGTGTCCGGTGTCCGATTCTCTAAGGAACCGGGGCCAACGAATACGCTGGAGTTCGCAATTTTGAGCCTCCAGCAGCGTCACAACCCTTTAGCTAGACGTCATGCCGCTTCTTTTAGAGGTACAATGATGAAAGCAACGAAAATATGGGGTCTTATAGTCCTCCTGATCATCTCCGTTATCAATGTTCACTCTTGGCTTATCCCGTATGACAGACAGAAGAAACGATCGTCCCTCATGTAGGAGGTGGTTTCATGAAACACAGCATAATAAGATATTCGGTCATGTTCATTGTTTTCCTCGCGGCTTTCACTCCATTTATTGTTAAGGCCGAAGGAGTAATCCAGCTTCCTCAGACGGGACAAACGACCTGTTATAATGCAAGCGGTACTGTAATTAGCTGTACCGGGACGGGGCAGGATGGGGAACATAGGACGGGCGCGAACTGGCCGAACCCTCGATTCACGGACAACGGCAACCTGACGGTGATGGACAACCTTACGGGGCTGATCTGGACGAAGGACGGCAATGTCATGAAGACGCGGGACCCCGACTTCGACAACGATTCTACCGCTCGTGATGGTGCCGTCACCTGGCAACATGCCCTCGATTACATCAAGAAACTAAACCAGGAGAGCTACCTGGGGCATAACGACTGGCGTCTGCCGAACCGTAATGAATTGGAAAGCCTGGTGAACTCCGGTCAGTCATGTACAGCTTATTGGCTGAATTTGCAGGGCTTATCTGGTGCTCAAGAATTCTTATATTGGTCGTCCAGTACCTCCTCCAGCTACACCAGTGGGGCATGGTGCGTCGATGTAGACGATGGCAGCGTATCCGACGACGATAAATCCTACGATAGCTATGTATGGCCCGTGCACTCCGGACAGTCTGAGGCATTGGGTTCTTCGGTCATCTCTTTGCCTAGAACAGGGCAGACAATGTGTTACAACGCCGATGGCGATACGATCGCCTGCACCGGAACGGGACAAAGGGGGCAGGACGGAAAACTCCAGATAGGTGTGGCCTGGCCGGAGACGCGTTTTGCCGATAAGGGAGATGAGACGGTGATGGACAACCTTACGGGATTAATATGGACGAAGGACGGCAATGCGCCTGGACCATCGGTATGCGGTCCCAGCACAACCAAGACCTGGCAGGGCGCTCTCGATTACGTGAAATGCCTGAACACAAACAATTACCTCGGGTATAACGACTGGCGAATACCCAACCTTAATGAGTTGAAGAGCCTGGTGAGCGCCGGCCAGTCTGATCTCGCTACGTGGTTGAATTCGAAAGGATTTTCTAATGTTAAGAAGTCCAGCTATTGGTCGTCCAGTACCTACGTCAGCAGCGCCAAGCGCGCATGGATGGTCGGTATGTACTTTGGCATCGTGGGCTACAGCGCTAAGTCTAACAGCGGCTGTGTATGGCCCGTGCGATCCGGAGAGTCTGGATCATTTACTTCTTTGGTCATTTTAAAGTCTGGTTCCGGGGCGGTAACCATCACCCCCACAGGCATTGTCTGCTCCTCTGCAACCTCTGAGTGCAGTGTGCCCTTCTCCATAGGGACAAACGTCATCTTGACGGCGAAAGCTGACGCTGGAGAGGCATTCGCCGGCTGGTCCGGCGGGAGCTGCCAAGGTAAATCGACAACCTGCCAAATAACAATGGACGGCGATAAGACCATCACAGCAACCTTTGCCGTGGGGACGGTAACGATCAACGGCGGGGCGGTCTATGCGACGACTCCTACCGTGACTCTGACGATTTCGGCTACGGACCCCAGTGGCGTAACGGAGATGAAATTTTCCAACGACAATACCACCTGGAGTGCTGCCGAAACCTACGGTACAACTAAGGCCTGGACAGTTTCTTCAGGCGATGGATCTAAAACAGTTTACGTGAAATACAAGGACAACAATGGGAACTGGTCCAGTGCCGTAGCAGCAACGATCACTCTCGATTCGCTGCCCCCAGTGACGACAGTGTATCCCACGGCGTGGATCTACAAAACCCCAAAATATGTCACCCTTGCCACCGACGAGACGGCGACGATCTACTACACGACGGACGGATCGACGCCGAACATGGAATCAACCGTTTACAGCACCCCCATCGCCGTTAACGCCACGACAACGATCAAATTCTTCGCCAAGGATACG